>JBJEJN010000089.1:0-13008 GCA_051878085.1 Aristaeellaceae bacterium
TGCGCTGGTCGCTGCTGGCGATCCTGGTGGGCGCGGTGTGCGGACTGGTGGGCACGGCTTTTCACGTCTGCGTGAACTTTGCGACCCAGTGGCGCGGAGCGCTCCCGTGGCTGCTGTTCCTGCTGCCGGTGGGCGGCGTGGTCATCGTGTGGCTGTACCACCGGCTGGGGCAGTCCAGCTCACTGGGCACAGATAAACTGTTTACCTCCATCCAGGATCGAACCGCCGTGCCGGTGGCGATGGCCCCGCTGATCTTCGTGGCGACCTTCCTCACGCACCTGCTGGGCGGCTCCGCGGGCCGTGAGGGCGCGGCGCTGCAGCTGGGCGGCAGCCTGGGCAGCGACATCGGCCGCCTGCTGAAGCTGAACGAGGACGACCGGCGCACGCTGACGATGGTGGGCATGGGCGCGCTGTTTGCCGCGCTGTTCGGCACGCCGCTGACGGCCACGCTGTTCGTGATGGAGGTGCTGTGCATGGGCCACATGGTGTACTCCAGCTTCGTGCCCTGCATCGTCGCCAGCCTGACGGCCTTCGGCGTGTCGCTGCTTATGCACATGGAGCCGGAGGGCTACGCGCTGGCCGCGGCACCGGGGCTGAACTGGCTCAGCGCCCTTCAGGTGACGGGCCTGGCCGCGCTGTGCGCCGCGCTCAGCGTTATCTTCTGCGCCGTGATGCACATTTCGGGCCACAGCTTCAAGAAGTGGATGAAGAACCCCTACGTCCGCGCGATTGCGGGCGGCGCAGCGATCATTGCGCTGACGCTGCTGGTGGGCACGCGGGACTACAACGGCGCGGGCGCGCAGGTGATCGAGCGCGCCATCGCGGGCGAGGCGAGGCCGTGGGACTTTATCCTGAAGCTGGTCTTCACCGCCATCACGCTGGGCTGCGGCTACAAGGGCGGCGAGATCGTGCCTACGTTCTTCGTCGGCGCGACCTTCGGCTGCGTGGTGGGGCCACTGCTGGGGATGGATCCGGGCTTCGCCGCCGCCATCGCGCTGGTGGCCACGTTCTGCGGCAACACCAACTGCCCCGTGGCCTCCGTGTTCCTGGGCATCGAGCTGTTCGGAGGCAAGGCCGTGCCGCTGTTCGCCCTGGCCTGCGCCGTGAGCTACATGCTCTCCGGCTACAGCAGCCTGTACCACAATCAGCTCATCCCGGAGAAGGAGCTGAAGTTCGGCGACATGGTGACGCCGGAGAGGGATTCCATGCACTGACTGCGCACGGGCAAGCCCTGCGGGCCGGACGGAACGATGGGAGGAACGAAGGGTGAACGCATGGGTTTTCGGGCTTGTCCTGATTGTGATACTGGGCGGGATCATCGCCGCGCTGGAATGCGGCGATCATAGGAAATCGAAGCGGCGGCGGAAGCTGCTCAATTGCGGAGCAAGCGCCGTGGGCCGCGTGCGCGCGGTGGAGCGCCTGTGGGGAATCAGGCCGCCCAGATTCGAGCTGCGCGCGGAATTTGAATATGCGGGCCGGACATACTACACCGTGGAGAGCTATGGTTTCCGGCCGGACGTTCGGGCAAACGATCCGGTTGAAATCCGCTTTGACCCGGATGATCCCGATGAAAACACCATCCTGATCGACGGCCGTGGGCTGTGATCATGAAGAATCCCCAGCGACCGTTCATGGTCGTCGGGGATTTATTCTGCCTATGAGGTTTATTCCGGCAGGCTGGCTGCGGCGATGGACTGGCCCACGCGGCGGCTGGACTCGTCGGGAATGTTGAGCTGAATCTTTGCGGCCAGATCGGGGAACTCGCCCTGGAGCACCTCGCGGGCGCGGTTCAGCAGGATCACGCCGCCCTCGCCGCTGGTGACGCGGCCCATGATGAGCACGTGGTTGATCTCATAGAAGCGGGCGTAGAAGGCCAGGGTGTAGCCGAAGTAGCTGCCGATGCTCTCGTAGATCTTCGCGGCGCGGGGATCGCCCTGCTCCATCAGCTTCTGCACGGCGCTGAGCTTCTCGGCGGGGGTCAGGCTCTCGTCCAGCTCAATGCCGGCGGCGGGGGCCAGCTTGATCACGCCGTCCTGGGAGAAGTACTTCACGCCGCAGCCGTAGTCGCCGCTCCACTCGTCCACGGCGGCATTGCGGTTGAAGTCCACCGGCACGAAGGCCAGCTCGTTCAGCCAGCCGGTGATGTTGCCGTTGGGGTCGACATAGCCGCCGGCCTCGCTGGTGCCCATGGCGATGCCCAAGATACCGTTCTCATTCAGATCCATGGCTCCGGCCAGGGCGGTCACGTCGCCGTCGTTGGCGACCTCGATGGGCACGTTCTCGCCCAGCGCCTTGGCGGCGGTGAGGTAGATGTCCTTCACGCGACTGTGGAAGTCCTCCTCGGAGACCTTGATGAACAGCGCGGCGACCTTGATGCGGTTGTCGATGGTCACGCCGGCGGTGCTCACGCCGATGCCGTCCACGCGGGGCATCTTGGAGGCGGCGGTGCGGAAGGAATCCAGTATGCCGTCGAGGTGGTACTGGGGGTCGGACTGGGTCTTGGGATGCCAGACGACCTCCTCGGAGTAGACGGTCTCGCCGTCGATCACGGCGCTGACCTTGCGGTCGCTTCCGCCCGCGTCGAAGCCGATGCGGCAGCCGTTCAGGTGGCGACCCACGGCCTTGGCGCTGTGCTTGGTGGCGGGCATGTCATCGGGATTCTCCCAGTAGGCGACCTCAAACTCGCGCTCGTACACGCGGTCGCCCATGAACCACACGTCGAACTTGCGCAGACCCTCGCGGGTGTAGGCGGCGCGCAGGTACTCATACACCGGTCGGGAGCCGCTAACGTGAATCTTCCAGCCGCCGAACACCCACAGCAGGGTCTTGATGTAGCGCTCGACGATGGCGAAGTTGGTCTCGTCGTCCAGACCATCCTGAAGGATGTCGAAATCGAAGCGCTCGCAGTAGCCCTTGTGGCGCTCCAGTGCGATGCTCAGTCTCTGGTGGGCGCTGCTGCGCACGCGCTCCTCGTAGTCGCGGAGCACCAGCTCCATGGGCTGGAAGTCCGGGTCCAGCAGAGCAGGATATTTTAGCTTCATATGTCCCTCCGTTTATGCGGTGTAGACGCTGCGGCCGCCGACGATGGTGCGCAGCACGTCGAAGTTCTCGTTCACGATGGCGATGTCCGCGTCCTTGCCGGTCTCAAGAGACCCCTTGCGGTCGTCCACGCCGATGCGCTTGGCCGGGTTCAGGCTGGCGGCGTTGACCGCCTCCCACACGGGCAGGTCGGTGTAGTCCAGCAGGTTGCGCACCGCGCGGTTGAGCTTGAGCACGCTGCCTGCGATGGTGCCGTCGGCCAGGCGACACTCGATGCCGTTTACGAAGATCGGCTGGCCGCCCAGGCTGTACTCGCCGTCCTCCAGTCCGCCGGCGCGGGTGCAGTCGGTGATGAGCACCAGCTTGTCGCCCTTCATGCGGGTGACGAGGGGATAGAGGTGGGCGCTCACGTGGAAGGTATCGGCGATGAGTTCCGCGCTGACGCGATCGTCGGTCAGCGCCGCGCCCACAACGCCGGGATCGCGGTGCATCAGCGGAGTCTGGGCGTTGAACAGGTGAGTCACGTGGCCCACGCCCGCATCGATGGCCTCCTCGGCCTGGGCGTAGGTGGCGGCGGTGTGGCCCATGGAGATCAGGGTCTTGCCCGCCATCTCACGGATGCAGTCCAGGTTGCCGGGCATCTCCGGGGCGATGGTGAACACGCGGATGATGTCCAGATACTCCTGCAGGAAGGCCGCGTCGCCGGGGCGGATGTTCTCGCCCGCCTGCGCGCCCTTCTTGCCGGGGTTGATGAAGGGGCCCTCGGCGTTCACGCCCAGAATCTGCGCGCCCTGCCAGCTCTCCTTCACGGATTCCTCAACGCCGCGGCGGATCTGCGCGAAGGCCGCGCGCAGCTCGTCGTAGGAGACGGTCATGGTCGTGGGCAGGAAGCTGGTCACGCCGTTCTTCGCCACGCCCTCCGCCATGGTGCGGATGCCGTCGAAGGAGCCGTCGGACGCGTCCTCGCCCAGATAGCCGTGGATGTGCATGTCCAGCAGGCCGGGGATCACGTAGTTGCCCTGCGCGTCGATGCGCTCGGCCTCCGCAGGGATCTCCGCTTCGGAAACCAGGCCCAGAATTTTCTGATCGTACAGCAGAACAGCATTTTCCTCCAGGCGGTCCGGCAGCACGATTCGTCCGTTCACAATTGCATACATAGATTGACACCTCATTTGCGATTCATTTTCAGGGGGTTATGCTTCATTTTAACATAACGCACAGGAGCATGCAATGTAATTTGCGTGAAGATGGCTCAGCCCATTTTTTCCAGTGCATCCAGCGCGATCTCGCGGTACTTCCGCAGGGCGCTGGGCAGGGCGTGGGCGCGCAGACCGTCCGCGTCCACCTCGACAAAGCCCTCCGGCGCGGCTTCGCAGCGGAAGGAGAAGCCCTGCATGCGCCAGATCAGGTGAGTGAACACATGCTTCGCCGAGGGCAGCGGCTGCGGATCGGTCACGCCGGTGAAGCCGAGCCCGGTCAGATATTCCGCGGCGGCTTCCGCATCCAGATGCCCCTCCGCAGCGGGGAACTCGTACAGCCCGCCCAGCAGGCCGCGCTCATTCCGGCGGCGGATGCACACGCCCCGGGGCGTGAAGGTCAGCAGCACGGTGCGATTTTCCTCGCGCTTGGGCACGGGCGCGGGCCGCAGCGGATAGCGCTCCGGCTCACCCTCCGCAAGCGCCTGACAGATGGGGGAGAGGGGGCAGCTGTCGCAGCGGGGGTGCTTCGGCGTGCAGATGGATGCGCCGAGATCCATCAGCGCCTGATTGTAGTCGCCGGGGCGATCCCGGCTGATGCAGGCCAGCGCCTCCTCCTCCAGATCGAAGGGGGTCTTGAGGGTGCGCTCCACGGCGAAGCAGCGGGACAGCACGCGCATCTGGTTGCCGTCCAGCGCGGGGGCGCAGATATCGTAGGCGATGGAGCTGATGGCCCGCGCGGCGTAGGGGCCGATTCCGGGCAGGGCCTGCAGTCCCTCGACGCTGTCCGGGAAGCGCCCGCCATCTGCTGCGACGGCCTTCGCAGCGGCGTGCAGGTTCCGCGCCCGGGAGTAGTAGCCCAGGCCCTCCCAGAGCTTGAGCACCTCGTCCTGATCGGCTTTGGCAAGGGCAAACACGTCCGGAAAGCGTTCGAGGAAACGCTCGTAGTAGCGGCGCACGGCCTCGGTGCGGGTCTGCTGGAGCATGATCTCCGAGAGCCAGATGCGGTATGGGTCGCGCGCGCCCCGCCAGGGCAGCTCGCGGGCGTTGCGGTCGTACCAGGAAAGCAGCAGGTCGCTGAGCTTCATTTGGACAAACTCCTTCACATTATATAGGTAGGAATTCCGGATTTGGCGATCAACAATGAAGCCCCGAAGCATGCGCTCCGGGGCTGGGATTCAAGCGGATTATTCAGCGATGACGGTGGCCACGTCGGCGCCCATGTAGCCCTGCACCGTGGCCCAGAGCTCCTTGAGCTTGCTGTGGTCGGCGTAGCTCATGCCCTCCGGCGCGGTCTCCAGCCACTGGCCGATGGCCAGCGTGCGGTAGTCGTAGCCGCCGCCCTCCTTCTCGCTGCGCAGCACGCAGGTGGGGACATAGCAGGGATCGGTGATCTCGTAGCCGGAGAAGTCGTCCTTCTGCTGGATGGTGAACTGGAAGATGATGCCGGTGTTGCTGTTGTCCTCGGTGGCGTCGGACAGGAAGTTTCCGGGTGCGCCCAGGCAGAGGGTGCGGTGGGTCACGTTGCCGTCCTTGTCCGTGCTCTCGATCCAGGTCGCCGGCTGAATCACGTGGGGATTGTAGCCGATGATCACGTCCACGCCCAGGTCGGCCAGGGTCTGCGCGATCTGCGTCTGGCTCTTGGTGGCCTCGCGGCTGAACATCTCGCCCCAGCTGCAATAGGCCACGATCACGTCCGCGCCCGCGCCGCGCAGGGTATCCACGTCGGACTTCGGCTTGGTCTTCTTGGTGATCAGATTGATGCCGTACTCCACGGCCTCGGAATCGGATTTCTTCTCCATTCCGTTGACCGACTCGGTGTAGGCCAGGAAGCCCACGCGGATGTCGTTGATCGTGATGATCTTGGCGGTGTCGTGCTCCACCAGCGAGGAGGCTGCGCCCACGTATTCCATGCCCACGTCGCGGCACTTGGACATCGTGGACAGTAGATCGTCAAAGTAGCCGTCCAGCGCGTGATCGTTGGCCAGGTTCAGCATGTCCACGCCGCAGTCCTTCAGCGCCGAGATCAGCGAAGAGGGCGTGCGCATCAGCGTGCCGCCGGAGGGCTCCTGCGTATCGCCCAGCGCGCCCTCGACGTCGGCCACGGTGTAGTCCGCGTTGCCGATCACGTCGGCGATGTCGGAGAACATGGGGCTGAAATCGTAGCTGCCGTCCGCAGTCTTGCCCGCCGCCAGCAGGTTGTCCTGGATGGCGATCTCACCCAGCGAGCGGATCGTCGCCGAGCGGGGCGTGGGTTCCGGCGTGGGAGAGGGGGTGGGGGTCGGCGTGGGCGTGGGCGTCACGGTGGGGGTCGGCGTGGGCGTGGCCCTGGAGAAAAGCGATACGCCGTCCTCGCCGCCGAAGGGCTGGACAACCACCAGCACCACGACCGCGATAATTATCAGAAGCAGTACAGCCAGCACGCCCAGTCCCAGGGGCGTGATTCTGTAGTTGCCGATGCGCAGTCCCTTTTTGGATTTTGCCATGTGTTTTCCCTCCAAGCAGTATTCCGTATCGACCGGCCTGTGCGCCTGACGCAGCTCGACCGATCCTTTGTAGCTCTGTACATTATTATAGCATAAAACCGGTCGAAAACTATGACATTCCTTCGATATCTATATGTATTTCAAATTTGTTTCGTCAAATTACATGTCTGTGAATATGATTAAGACAAAATGATGCAGATAGCGCAAAAATGTGGCTATTTTTTTTCGATTTATACCGATTGACAGCATGGGGGTTCTGTTGTATGCTTGTAATGGTACCTTGTATCATAAGCTTTATTTCTCTCCGAAGGATGGTTCACAGAACTGCTTACGGAACTGTACACATAGAGGTGGAGGCATTATGGCGACGCTCAAGCTGGGAAAACTGAAAATCAATAAATCTGAAGAGGGATTTGCATACCGCTTTGGCGACGGCGAGATCCACCGGCTGCGCTTCGGCAAGAAGCGCCAGGACGCTGCGCCCGAATATGACTACGACGAAGCCTATCAGGAGGGCGACTACGGCCCGGACAGCTACGGGGACGAGGATTACGCCGCCGACGGCTACAGCGGCCGCTTCTCCCAGCCCTCCCCGAGGAACGATTACGCCGACGATGATCGCGACTTCGATGATCGTGACTTTGACGACCGCGACTACGACGACCGCGACTACGATGATCGGGAGTATGCCGATGATGACGGCTACGAGGATGATCGCGGCTATGAGGACGACCGCTATTACGATGATGACGGCGCGTACTACGATGAGAACGGCGAATATGATGACCGCTATCTGGACGAGGATGCGGACGCCTACGGCGACGAGGCCTATGCCGACGAGAATCCGGTGCTGCGCTACATCGATGAGAACGACTGGGTGACCTATCTGCTGCTGTTCATCCTGCCGCCGCTGGGCATCTACCTGCTCTGGCGCAGGCACCGCTTTGACCAGCCGATCCGCATCGCCATCTCGGCGGTGTCTGCGATCTGGTTCATCATCGTGATCGTGCTGCTGGTGTCGGCGATCTTCTCCGGCTCCGGCGACAGCAAGAGCACCCCGACGCTCACCATGGTCACGCCCACGCCCACCGTGGCGGTGGAGACCACGCCCACGCCGGACGCCTCTTCGGGCGCCTTCGCGGCGGCCAGCCCGGACGCCAGCATCTCGCCCAACGCCACGCAGGATCTGCTGGCGGCGGATCCCACGGCGACGCCCATCGCGGGCATAAACGGAACCGTCGGCGGAACGAGCGGGTCCAATGTGATGACCTCTGCCGATACGGTCATCATGTCCGCCACTGGCGTCTACTACCACAGCAGCGAGAGCTGCCCCAACATCGAGGCCGGCGCGTCCCTGTCCACGGTGACCAAGGAGGTCGCGGTGAACCAGGGCAAGGCTCCCTGCCCGCTGTGCTATCCCAACCAGAAGATCTACTACGCCACCGCAAATGGCAAGTACTACCATGTGACCCAGGATTGCTCCGGCATGACCGGCGCAACCACCATCACCAAGGAGGCCGCTGAGGAGGCGGGCAAGAAGGCCTGCCCGGCCTGCATTCAGGGCAAGGTGGAATCCGTATCCACCACCGGCCTGCGCTACGCCACCTCCTCCACCACGGATAAGAGCGGCATCACGGTGTGGGCAACTGCGGGCGGCAAGTACTTCCACAACAATTCCACCTGCTCCGGCATGACCGGCGCGACCTCCGGTACGCTGCTCCAGGCACTGCTGGCGGGCAAGAAGGCCTGTCCCACCTGCTGTGCATCCGCGGGTGCGACGGTCTACGCCACGAAGAACGGTACCTACTACCACAGCAAGTCCGATTGCAGCGGCATGGTGGGCGCATACACGCTGAGCGTGGGCGAGGCGCTGGTGCTGGGCAAGAAGAGCTGCCCCACCTGCATGACCTCCGCCGGCAGCACGACTCCGTCCACCGCCGACGACGGCAGCGGCGTGTACGTCTACGGCACGCCCAACGGCAAGTACTACCACACCAACGCCACCTGCTCCGGCATGAGCGGCGCGACCCGCTACACCCTGAAGTCTATGCTGCTCTCCAAGCGCGCGGCCTGCCCGGTGTGCTGCTCCGGCGCGGACACCGTGGTCTATGCCACGAAGAACGGCACCTACTACCACTCCTACGCCACCTGCTCCGGCATGAAGAATGCGGAGGCGGGCACCCTGGCTGCGGCGCTGGCCTATGGATATAAGAAGTGCCCCAGCTGCTGGAACAGCAGCTCTGGCACCGGCACCGGTGGCACGACCACGGGCGACGGTACGACCACGGACAAGACCACTGCAACCAGCACCAGCAGCACCAGCTCCTCCGGGAACTACGTCTACTGCACCGTGACCAGCAAGCACTACCACACCAAGTCCAACTGCTCCGGCATGACCGGCGCGAGCCGCGTCACCGTGGCGCAGGCTGTGGCTGCGGGCAAGACCGCCTGCTCGACCTGCGCGTCTGCGGCCAAGCGCACGGTGTACTCTTACGAGAGCGGCACCTACTTCCACGCCACCAGCAGCTGCAACGGCCAGACCGGCATTCCCAAGCGCTCGCTGGAGGAGGCGTTGGCGCTGGGTCAGAAGGCCTGCCCCACCTGCAAGGAGAAGTACAAGAACGGCACGCTCAACAGCAGCACTGACACGGCCACCAAAGCGCCCGACTTGGTGTCCTCCGACAAGTTTGACGCCGGAACCTCGGGCATCAAGGTGTATGCCTCCGCGGACGACAAGTACTTCCACACCACCAGCAGCCACGCCGGCTCGAATGCATCCCGCGTGACGCTGGAGACCGCGCTGAACTACGGCAAGAAGGGCTGCCCGTCCTGCGCCTCCTCCGCCAACACCACGGTGTATGCGGTGAAGGGCGGCAAGTACTACCACTACTCCAAGTCCTGCGCGGGCGACGGAGCGACCAGTGGAACCCGCGCCGAGGCCCTGGCCTACGGCTTCGATCCCTGCCCGTACTGCGTGACCAAGACCCAGACCGTCGAGGTGAAGGACACCTACAAGGCCGGAACCTCCGGCATCAAGGTGTACGCCTCCATCAGCGGCAAGCACTACCACACCGACAAGACCTGTGCGGGCTCCAGCGCATCCTACATCACGCTGGAGACGGCGCTGAACTATGGCAAGACCCCGTGCCCGAGCTGCGCTGGCAGCGCCGGAAAGACGGTCTACAGCTCCGGCAGCGACAAGTACTACCACAGCAGCAAGACCTGCGCGGGCGACGACGCCATCTCCGGTGACTTCGCCAAGGCGCTGGCCCTGGGCAAGAAGGAGTGCCCGATCTGCATCGGCGGCTCCGAGGCCTACGAGGAGTCGGACATCAAGTACTCCGCGCCGGGCGATACGCCGGTGTATGTGGATCTGGACAGCGATCTGCTGTACTACCACAACAGCTCCCGCTGCAGCGACGCAGGACTCTCCGGCGGAACCAAGGTTACCCTGGAGTTCGTGCTTCAGATGAAGTACAGGGCCTGCCCGTTCTGCGCGCCGCCCACCTCGGTGGAATGACGCGCGGGCGATCCCGCGAGACAAAGCGAGCGCCGCTTCCGTTCATTCAGAAGCGGCGCTCTTCTGCGGTTTTGGATATCTGGGGTCAGGCCTTGGCAAGCTTGGCCTGGGCCTTCTCCATGAAGCGGGCGTTGTCGATGATGAAGCGCTCGTGAACGCCCTCGCCGATGCAGTCGCAATCGTCGTAGGCCCGCACCGAGAACACCAGCCGGCGGCGGTCGATCTCAATTAGCTCCGTCTCGCAGCGCACGGTCATGCCCACCGGTGTGGCTGCGAGGTGCTTGACGTTCATCAGCGTGCCCACCGTGCCTTGGCCCTCGCCGAGGTAGGGCGCGACGCTCTGGCAGGCGGTGTTTTCCATCAGTGCGATCATCGACGGCGTGGCGTAGACCGGCAAAAGGCCGCTGCCCACCCGCGCCGCAGTCAGCTCCTCCGTGACCTCCACGGACATGCGTCCCTGAATTCCGATTTCCATATCGAACCTCCTGTAGCTTTGCTTTGACTGCATTATATCATCGCCAGTGGCCGGGGACAAGCGGTTTGCGGCGAAATCCGGGCAGAAAAAAGCATCCGGGTGCAGATCGGATGCTTCGGGATGGTCGAGTGCAGGATGGGGATTCAGGCGCTCTCCAGGCGCTCCTTCTGTTTTTCCGCCCGCGTGATCGGCAGCCACTCCTTGAAGGCCAGATAGATCGGAACGCCCAGGCCGATCAGGGACATGCAGAGACAATTGATGAATTCCTTCCGGGCTTCGAGATACGCTTCGCTGTGCATTTTTATGCCTCCCTCGTGGATGCCCGGGCGGAGGGTTGGAATGCGGGGGACCCTCCGCCCGGGCTTTGTGCGCGGAAGCAGGGCGGCTCCGCGCTCTGGAAAATTATACTATGAATTGCCGCTAATTTTCCGGAAAGGGGGAGGGGAGGGCGGTTAAGGCACCGCTAAGATTGAAAGACGCCAGCCGACACAATCTCCGGCTGACGTCTCGAATGGAATTGGAAGCTTGTCCGGCTCAGCTGCGGTTCTTGCGCTGGGCCTCCTCGCGCTGGCGGCAGATCTCGGCCCAGCTGGGCTGCTTGGCGAGGGCCTCGCTGAAGTCCCTCAGCGCGCCGGGAATGTCGATCTTCTGGGGACAGACCTGGGCGCATGCACCGCAGCCGAGGCAGGCCGAGGGGCGCTTGTCCTCCGGCAGGGCCTCCATCGCCATGGTGACGTTGAAGTTCACGGCGAAGCGGAAGTCGTTGTAGGCGGAGAGCAGCTTCGGGATGTCCAGGCCCTGCGGACAGCCGTCGCAGCAGTAGCGGCAGGCGGTGCAGGGCACGCTGTTCTTCAGCTCCTCGGCGATGTCGAGCAGCACCGCGCTTTCGTCCGCACTCAGGGGCCTGCGATCCTCGAAGGTGCGCAGGTTGTCCTTCATCTGATCGATGCTGGACATGCCGGAGAGGATCATCTTCACGTTGTCCAGGCCCTGCAGCCAGCGGAAGGCCCAGGCGGGCACGCCCTCGTCGCTTCGCAGCGCATGCAGTTTCGCAGCGCTGTCCTCCGGGAGCTTTGCCAGCTTGCCGCCGCGCAGGGGCTCCATGACCCAGACCGGAATGCCCCGCTCGGTGAGCAGCTCGTAGCGCGCCTTCGCGTCCTGAAGCGTCCAGTCCAGATAGTTGAGCTGAATCTGGCAGAACTCCATCTGATCGCCGTAGCGGTCCAGGAAGTCCTTCAGGCAGTCGTAGCCCGCGTGGCTGGAGAAGCCCAGGTGGCGGATGCGGCCCAGTCGCTTCTGCTCCAGGAAGTAGTCCACGATGCCCCACTGGGGGTCGGAATAGGTGTGGACGGACTGTTCGCAGACGTTGTGCAGCAGGTAGAAGTCGAAGTGATCCACCCGGCACTTGCGCAGTTGCTCCTCAAAGATGGCGGCGGGATCGTAGCGCTCGCTGATCTGATGGCCGGGGAACTTCGAGGCCAGGTAGTAGCTGTCCCGGGGATAGGCAGAGAGCACCCGGCCCAGCACGGATTCGGACTGTCCGCCGTGGTAGGGCCAGGCGGTGTCGATGTAGTTCACACCGCTCTCGAAGGCCAGGCGCACCATCTCGGCCACCTGCTTCTCATCCACCTTGCCGTCCGCATCGCAGGGCAGGCGCATCGCGCCGAAGCCCAGCAGAGAGAGCTTTTCATTCTGAAAGCTGCTGTAAATCATATTTTCCTCCGTTCCCAGCCTGCAAAAATGCCCGCCCCCGGGAGAATTTGTCTCCGTCTCAGGGGCGGGCACAGCGGACTGTGCAAATTCATCTGATTTAAGTGTAATGGATTTGCGGCGGCTTGTCAAGTCCGGAGGATTGTCCGCATTGGACGGACATCACTTGCCGCTGTCGCCGTAGTTCTTCAGCACGCGCGCGGAGGGATCGTCCACGTCGCAGCCCGGCCAGGTCCTGTTGGGCATCCAGAAGTCCACCACCATGTGGGACTGTCCGGGGTAGTACTTCTCGAAGATCTCGCGGTAGAGCAGGCTCTCCTTGGTGAAGGGACGGGCGTGGTCGTACTGCATGCGCTTCTCCTCGTATTCCGCATCGGTGTAGCTGCGCGCGGCCAAGGCCTTGAGGTCGTCCACCATGGAGTGGCCCACCGCGTCGCTGAAGGCCGCCTTCTGCCGCCACAGGATCTCCTCGGGCAGCAGGTGATCGTCGGCGAAGGCCTTGCGGATCAGGTACTTGCCCATGTCGTAGGTGTTCATCTTCATGGCGGGGTCGATGGACATGGCGTAGTGCACGAAGGCCAG
>JBJEJN010000090.1:0-12981 GCA_051878085.1 Aristaeellaceae bacterium
CTGATCATCGGCATGACCATCGGCGCCATCGCGGGCTACTGCGGCGGCAAGGTCGACCTGATCATCATGCGCATCGTGGACATCATCTACTCGCTGCCCGACATGCTGGTGGTCATCCTGCTGTCGGTGGTGCTGCGGCAGGTGCTGAGCCTGGAGGGTACCATCCTTGAAAAGATCGGCGCGAACATCATCTCGATGTTCATCGTGTTCGGCCTCTTGTACTGGGTGAGCATGGCGCGCCTGATCCGCGGCCAGATCCTCTCCCTGCGCGAGCAGGAGTACGTGCTGGCGGCCCAGGCCACCGGCGCGAAGGGCAAGTGGATCATCATGAAGCACCTGCTGCCCAACTGCATCTCCGTGGTCATCATCTCCACGGCGCTGCAGATCCCCAACGCCATCTTCACCGAGAGCTTCCTCTCCTTCCTGGGCCTGGGCGTCAACGCGCCGATGCCCTCGCTGGGCTCCCTAGCCTCCGACGCGCTCAACGGCATCACCTCCTATTCCTACCGCCTGATCTTTCCGGCGCTGGTGATCTGCCTGATTGTGCTGAGCCTGAACCTGTTCGGCGACGGCCTGCGCGACGCCTTCGACCCCAAGCTCAACGCGTGATGAAAGGAGAGAGCGAATATGGCATTGCTTGAAGTTAAGGAACTGCGCACCTCCTTTTTCACCGATGCGGGCGAGGTGAAGGCCGTCGACGGCATCTCCTTCCAGCTCGATCGGGGCAAGGTGCTGGGCATCGTGGGCGAATCCGGCTCCGGCAAGTCGGTCACTGCCTACTCCATCATGCAGATTCTCGCGCCCACCGGCAAGATCATCGGCGGCAGCGTCAAGCTGGACGGCCAGGAGCTGGTGAACGCGGGCGAAAAGGTGCTGCGCACCGTGCGCGGCAACAAGATTTCCATCATCTTCCAGGATCCCATGACCAGCCTGAACCCCACCTACACCGTGGGCCATCAGCTGATGGAGGCGATCCTGCTGCACACCAATCGCAACAAGCAGCAGGCGCGGGAGCGCGCGCTGGAGATGCTGCGGCTGGTGAACATCAATCAGCCCGAGAAGCGCCTGAAGCAGTATCCCTTTGAGCTCTCCGGCGGCATGCGCCAGAGGGTGATGATCGCCATGGCGCTGGCCTGCGAGCCGGACATTCTGATCGCGGACGAGCCCACCACGGCGCTGGACGTGACCATCCAGGCGCAGATCCTCGACCTGATGCGCGATCTCCAGAAGCAGCTGGGCATGGCCATCATCATGATTACCCACGATCTGGGCGTGGTTGCCCAGATGTGCGACGAGGTGGTCGTGATGTACGCCGGCTCCATCTGTGAGCAGGGCACGGCGGACGAGATCTTCTACAATCCCCGCCACGAGTACACCAAGGGCCTGATGCGCTCCATTCCCACGGCGGACACCAAGGGGCAGCGCCTCCAGCCCATCACCGGCACGCCCATCGACCTGCTGAACATGCCTGCGGGCTGCCCCTTCGCGCCCCGCTGCGAGTCGGCCATGAAGGTCTGCCTCACCCAGCGCCCCGAGCGCATGCTCATCAACGACGATCATATGGCCACCTGCTGGATGAATATCAAGCAGGGCGTCGAGGATGGCACGATTACCCTGGAAGGGGGTGCGGACAATGTCTGAAAACAAGAATCGCCCGCTCGTTGAGGTCAAAAACCTCAAGGAATACTTCGATATCAACATGGGCTTCTTCCGCTCCAAGCCCCTCAAGGCCGTGGACGACGTCTCCTTCACCATCAACAAGGGCGAGACGCTGGGCCTGGTGGGCGAGTCCGGCTGCGGCAAGACCACCGTGGGCCGCACCATCCTGCACCTGTACAAGCCCACCGCCGGAGAGGTGATCTTCGACGGCAAGCCCATCAAGACCAAGCAGGACATTCAGGAGTTCCGCAAGAAGGCCACCATGGTCTTTCAGGATCCCTACTCCTCGCTGAATCCCCGCATGACGGTCGCGGACATCGTTGGCGAGCCGCTGGACGTGCACAAGCTCTACTCCAGCAAGCAGGAGCGCCAGGAGCGCATCCTGGAGCTGATGGGCCACGTCGGTCTGAACAGCGAGCACGCCTCCCGCTACGCCCACGAGTTTTCCGGCGGCCAGCGCCAGCGCATCGGCATCGCCCGCGCACTGGCGGTCAATCCCGAGTTCATCGTCTGCGACGAGCCCGTCTCCGCGCTGGACGTGTCCATTCAGGCGCAGGTCATCAACATGTTTGACGACCTCCAGGAGAAGCTGGGCCTGACCTACCTGTTCATCGCCCACGACCTGCTGGTGGTGCGCCACATCTCCGACCGCATCGCCGTGATGTACCTGGGCAAGATGGTGGAGCTGGCCGAGGCCAATGAGATCTACAACCACCCGCTGCATCCCTACAGCCAGTCGCTGCTGTCCGCGGTGCCGGTGCCGGATCCCAAGATCGCCCGCGCCAACCAGCGCATCGCCCTCTCCGGCGACATCCCCAGCCCGCTGAACGCGCCCTCCGGCTGCCCGTTCCGCACCCGCTGCCGCTACGCCACCGACGCCTGCGCCCAGTCCATGCCGCCCTTCGAGGAGGTTGCGCCGGGCCACTTCGTCGCCTGCCACCGGGTGAAGGAGATCAACTGACAAAACGTGCACCCGGGAAGTAAATTCCCGCGCGCAAATCCCGACCGCGATCCGTTTTTCGTTCGGCAAGCCTCACGAAAAAATCCCCGTCAACGGTTTTACCGTTGACGGGAAAAAGAGGCTACCTAAAGAGGCCTTGACCGCCGGATCGCCCAAGCTGCTTCTTCGATGCATCGGCATCAAAGAATAAATATTTCCATATCTCAGAAGGGGGACTCATCATGAAGAAGTTTGTTGCTTTCATGCTGGTTCTGGCCATGGTTCTGTCCTGCTCCGCGATCTCGCTGGCAGAAGAAACCACCACTTCCATCGCTGTCTGCATCGCCTCTGAACCCGACACCATCGATCCCGCGCTGAACTCCGCAGTCGATGGCGCGACCCTGACCGCGCACCTGTTCTCCGGCCTGGCCAAGTGGGCCCAGGACGAGAACGGCAACCTGGTCATCGTTGCCGACGCCGCCGAGGAGCTGACCGAGGGCGTTGCCAACGAGGACGGCACCGTGACCTACACCTACACCCTGAAGGACGGCCTGACCTGGTCCGACGGCCAGGCAGTCACCGCCGGCGACTTCGAGTTCGCCTGGAAGCGCGCCGCCTCCACCGAGCTGGCCGCCGACTACGGCTACATGTTCGAGGTTGTCAAGGGCTATCCGGACGAGCTGGCTGTCACCGCCACCGATGACAAGACCCTGGAAGTGACCCTGAACAACGCCGTGGCTTACTGGAACGAGCTGATGGCCTTCCCGGCATACTATCCGGTCCGCGAGGACGTGGTGGGCAACGAAGCCTGGGCCACCGATCCCTCCACCTACGTGTGCAACGGCCCGTACACCATCACCGGCTGGGAGCACAACAGCAAGATCACGCTGACCAAGAACCCCAACTACATCGATGCGGACTCCATCACCATGGACGTCATTGAGTTCTATCTCTCCGACGACGCCAACAACATGCTGTCCAACTTCGAGAACCGCACCTGGCAGCTGATTGACGACGTTCCCACCGCTGAGATCAAGCGCCTGGAGAGCGAGTACCCCACCGAGTACTTCGTCGCCGGCCAGATCGGCACCTACTATGCGTGCTTCAACATCAACCAGAACCTGCTGCCCGCCGACAGCGAGCTGACCGGCGCTGAGGCAGAGGCCGCCAATGTCGAGATCCGCAAGGCCATGAGCCTGCTGATCGACCGCAACTACATCGTCGAGGAGATTGGCCAGGCCGGTCAGGTTCCCGCTCCGGGCTTCGTTCCCATGGGCATGACCGACGCCGACGGCTCCGAGTTCTACATGAACGCCGGCGATTCCGAGGACTATGTTGGCTACTATGACGTCTCCGCCGATGCCTACATCGACAACTGGGATGCTGCCATCGAGATCCTGAAGAAGTACTACGACTACGACGAGGCCACCTACACCTTCACCAACGCTCCCACCATGGAGTACCTGTACAACACCTCCGAGGGCCACAAGGCCATCGGCGAGTACCTGCAGGGCGTGTGGGCTTCCGTGGGCATCACCGTGAACCTGGTCAACCAGGAGTGGAACACCTTCCTGAACACCCGTAAGCAGGGCGAATACACCATCGCCCGCAACGGTTGGCTGGCCGACTACAACGATCCCATCTCCTTCCTGGATATGTGGATCACCGAGTCCGGCAACAACGACGTGCAGTTCGGCAAGGATGCGCATGCGGACATCGCCATGTACAACCTGGACCTGACCGACCTGGGCTACGACGTCAAGGTTGAGAACGGCACCTGGGCCGAGACCTACGATGTGCTCATCGGCCTGGTCAAGACCTGCACCGACACCGAGACCCGCTACGAGCTGATGCACAGAGCCGAGGACCTGCTCATGTCCACCGGCTGCATCGTTCCCCTGTACTTCTACACCGACATCTACATGCTGGATGAGAACGTGGAAGGCTTCTTCTCCAACCCGCTGGGCTACAAGTACTTCATGTACTGCACCTACGCCGAATAATCTTTCCGGCAAATGAGTTGACTGCCGCAGTGCTGCTGCGCTGACGGCAGCCTGAGATCAACAATGGACACATCATCTGTTCAAGGCAGATGGTGTGTCCAATTGTTTTTGGCGCGACAGGGCATCCCGGCATTGACAGGCTCCCGCATATTTTGATAAAATAAGGTAAACTGCGGATGAAGCGGCATGGAGGTGACGGGATGGTCTACGATCTGGGAATCGACCTTGGCACGACGGGTCTGAAGGCCGTGATTGCGGATGCGGGCGGACGGATTGCGGGGATCGGGTACCGGGAGTATCCGCTGAATTCGCCTGCCCCGAACTATGCGGAGCAGGATCCCGAGGCTTGGTATCGCGCCATGTGCCTCGCCATCGGCGACGCGCTGGCCAAGGCGGCGCTCAGACCCTCCGACGTCCGCTGCGTGGGCTTTTCCGGCCAGATGCACGGACTGGTGCTGCTGGACGGCGACGGAAAGGTGCTCTGTCCGGCGATCATTCACTGCGACGGCCGCGCCGCGAAGCAGAAGCAGGAGATTCTCTCCCGCGTCGGCGTGGAGCAGCTGGGGACTTGGGTGCAGAATCAGGTGCACTCCGGCTTCCAGTCGCTGTCGCTGATGTGGGTGAAGGAGAACCGTCCGGAGATCTACGGGCGCGCGCGCCACGCGCTGCTGCCGAAGGATTACCTGCGCTACCGGCTCTGCGGCGAGTTCGGCACCGAGCCCACGGACGCGTGCAGCACGCTGATGTTCGACAACGTGCGCATGCGCTGGAGCGACGAGCTGATATACGAGCTGGGAATTGATAAATCGCTGCTGCCGGACTGCCGTCACCATCCCTATGAGATCGCGGGCAGGGTCACGCGGCGCGCGGCTGCGGAGACGGGTCTTGCGGAGGGCACGCTGGTGTCCTTCGGCGGCGGGGATCAGCCCATGCAGGCGGTGGGCAACGGCCTGCTGCTGCCGGGCAGCTCCTGCGTCAACCTGGGCACCTCGGGCCAGGTGTTCGTCGCGGCGGACAGGCCGCTCTACGATCCGCTGCTGCGCACCCACACCTTCTGCCACGCCCCGGCGGATAGCTGGTACGTCATGGGCGCGGTGCTCAACGCCTGCCTCGCCGCCAACTGGTTCAACGGCAGCGTGTGCGCAAGCGACGACTATCGCTCCATGCACGACGGCGCGGCGCGGGTTGCTCCGGGCTGCAATGGCCTGATCTTCCTGCCGTACCTCACCGGCGAACGCACGCCCCACATGAACGAGAACGCCCGCGGCGCGTTCATCGGGCTGACCCTACGCCACGACCGCAACGCCATGGCGCGGGCGGTGCTGGAGGGCGTGGCCTATGCGCTGAAGGACTGCCTGGAGATCGTGCGCGGACTGGGTCTGCCCGTGGCGCACACGCTGCTCTCCGGCGGCGGCGCGCGCAGCGCACTCTGGCGGCAGATCGTGGCGGACGTGTTCGAGATGCCGATGTACCTGGCGGAGACCGGGGAGCAGGCCGCCATGGGCGCGGTGCTGTGCGCGCAGGTCGCGGCGGGGGAGTACAGGGATCTCCAGGAGGCCTGCGGCGCGGTGGTGCGGTACAATCCCACGCCCACGGAGCCGAATCCAGCAAATTTCAGCGCCTATCGGGAGAACTACGCGCTCTTCCGGGAGGCCTACCCCGCAAATAACGGCCTGTTTATGAAGATGGCTGGCCGATGAAAACGATACACAGGAGAGGAGCCGAGAGAGGAACATGGTGAATAAGATCTTTGCGAACGGAATTGAAATCGGATATCAGGATCGGGGCCAGGGGGAGCCGCTGGTGCTGGTGATGGGCCTGGGCGCGTCGAGCTTGAAGTGGGAGCCGCACATCCTCTGCTATGAGCAGCACTTCCGGGTGCTGGCGATCGACAATCGCGGCTCGGGGTGCAGCTCCAAGCCCGAATGTGAGTCCTACAGCATCGCGGACATGGCGGCGGACGTGATTGCGCTTCTGGATGCGCTGGGCATCGAGCGCGCCCACGTCAACGGCATCTCCATGGGCGGCGCAGTCGCGCAGTATCTGGCGATCTACTACCCGGAGCGCGTCAAGTCGGTGATTCTCACCAACACCTTCCCGCGCTGCAATGTCAGCTTCCGGCGCTGCATCGAGTTCCTGCGCGACGCGGTGGATCAGCTGGACGGCAGGAGCTTCGGCAGGATCGCCCAGTGGATGATCTTCTCGTCGGTGTTCCAGGATCGCAACGAGGCCTACCTGCTGGACGCCGAGGCCAACGATGCGGATGCGGCCAATCCCATGCCGGCCTACGCCTACAAGGCCCAGTGCAACGCCATCCTCGCCTTCGACGAGTCGGCCAACCTGGGGAAGATTCAGGCGCCGGTGCTGGTGGTGGCGGGCGATCACGACCTGCTGGCCACCGTGCCGCTGGTCATGGAGATGGTGAACGCGATTCCCAACTGCCGCCTCCACATGGTCAAGGACGGCGGTCACGTGCAGCACTGGGAGGATCTGGAGGGCTACAACAAGGTCACCCTGGACTTCCTGCTGAAACAGGCCAAGTAACAAAGTGCCCGGATGCGGCTTCAACGGAAGCTCCGTCCGGGCATCCTTTTGTTTGCGAGAATGCGCTTGACGCAAACCGCAGCTTCCCCTATAATGGAGACAAGCAGTCCGAGCGCGTCTGTGGTTGCAAGTCGATGCCAGGCGCGGGCAAAGCGATCCACGTAAACCGGCAAAAGTCCGGCGAGCATGGCGCGCCTTAGAAGTAAGTCCTGCCGGCCAAAAATTTCTTCCGAGAGGGTCAGTAGTGGGGAGGCAGAGTCCTTATGAGCGAACGCTCCAGCAGGCGAGTGTGGGGTCAAAGACCAGGTCAGGCGTTCGGACTGCGGTTTTTATGTGCGAAGTGTTCGATGATTTGTGATAAAATATGAATTGATTGCACAAATATTGCTATCGGGCATCAGTTTAGGTCATTTGCACTGCACAAAACGGTGCACATTATGTGCCGATAACGTAGTTGATGCCCGCGTTGCGCACATCTTTCAGGCGTGAAGATTCGACCTGAATGTAGCGGTCGGTCGTGTCCGACTTCGTGTGTCCCAGACAGGCCCCAATTGCCCTTATTTCAACGCCCGCCGCATGCAGCATGGATGCATAGGAGTGCCGCAGCTCCCGCGCGTCGAGCCTGGGAAGCCCGGAATAGATGCGGGCTGCATTGCGAAGCTGTTTGACCTGATAATCGTTGTAGAGCGCGCCGTTTTCATCCGCAAGCAGATAGCCGCAATCCTGCCTGTGTGGCTCCAGAACGGCGATCAGTTCGTCCGGCATCGGAAGCGTGCGCTTGCTCTTTGGCGTCTTTGTGGGGCCAACAACGGGCTTGCTGGACGGGTACGTGACCGCCCGCTCCACATGCAGGAGCTTGCCGGAAAAGTCAATGTCTTCCCAGCGAAGCCCCAGCATCTCCTCGCGCCGCAGCCCCGTGTACAGCATGAGCGCAAGATAAAATTGAATTTGGCACTCTTCCACATTTCTGATCCTTGCGATCAGTTTTTTTATTGTCTCCGTGGAGAGTGCTTCAATGCCTTCGCTCTTCCTGCCACCAAGCTGAATGCGGCTGCTCTTCGTCGGATTCTTCTCCAGAAGACCTTCTTCGCATGCGGAATTGAGGATTTCTCCCAGAAAGGTAAGCTTCTGTCCAATGGTGCCTGTCGTGTTCCTCTGAATGGAATTCAGGTAATCCTGCACCTGCGCCACGCCGATGCGTTCTATGGGTGTGGAATTGAAGAACCTGCAAAGCTCGTTGAGCCAGCCTCTTTGTGTAATTGCGGTGGTTTCCCGAAGATGGGATTTGAAGCGCCCATACCATTCCTGCGCATATTCCGAGAATGGATGGGAGCATGCCGGTGAGGATGGAGCGGGGCGGCATATTTCGGGTAGAAAGTCACGGATTCGCCCGCTTTCAATGTATGCACGTACAATGTTATCGTTGCGCTGATCCTGCGACTTGCCGCTGATCTGCCTGTAGACGGGTTTGTCGTTCGCGTCGAGTCCCATCAGGACTCTGATTCGTTCATACGCCATTGGGTTTCCTCCTTCTGGCGCAGATTGTGAAGCGTTCGTGCAGTTGTCAAGGGTCTGAACCAAGGATAACGCAGGGAAGATGCCGCTGTCAAGCGTTCGCTTGAATCTGCCAGCTTGCACTTTGCTTTGATGAAGCATTTCGAGAGGTGTGTCATGAAAATGAAATAAATTGTAAAATATATGTAATATATCAAATCTCGCGCAAAATCCAAAAGGAATTCAGTTTTGGCATGTCGAATTTATCAGAAGCGCTGACGAATGGGTCGATACAACCGAGGGCTACGAAGTGTCTGCGCGAAATAAGCAAGGAGGATAAAATATGAATGCGTAATTACAGACAAGCACCCAAACTATATCACAGTCAAGAAAAAGAGAAGAAGAACACCTACATGCTCCCGCAAAAGCTCATGGACAGCGTGTTCAACCAACTGGATGGAAAACACGGGAACCAAATCAAGCTGATGACGGTTCTGTTGGGCACAGCGGGAAATGGAAGCTTTGCAGTATCAGAAAAGTGGATCTGCGACAGGACTGGAATGGATCAGTCAAACTATAACCGAGCGAGGAAAGCGCTCATAGAAAAAGGATGGCTCAAGCTGGAGGACGGGCATATATATGTCGACTTCGATGCGATCCGAAGGTTGCCAGATAATTCGACTTCAACACATGTCGGGGACATGTCATCAGGGAACAGGGGATGTGATGATCACATGCCGGAAACTTGCGCTGATAACATGCATAATATAGAAAAACAAATAAATCATAATATAAAAGAAATAGATAATGTTTATGACTGTGCTGTTGTATCCCAAAGGGATACGGAGACCGACAAAAGCGCAGATGTTCCAGAGTATATTCAGAATAGATTCAATGAAATTGGAATTGACTTCAAACCCAATACCGTAACTGCACTGGAAGGAATTATCGGCGAAAAGCTGAATTACATAATTCTGGATGAACTGCTGAACAGGTATCGGACAGAATTTGCAAAGGCGAGGAAGAAGCCGCAGAGCTACATCTTCGGAATTCTGAAAAAGAAAGTACAAGAGGACTATCATAAGATCAAACGAAGGAACGAAGCATTGAGGGCAGAGGCGGATCGGGCACGTGAAGAGCGAAAGCAGTATGAAGAAGTCGACATGAACAGAATACCCCACCGGCGATTAAATCATGAGAAGAATGGCTTGGGGGATATATCCGCTCTGATGGATGAACTCTGTGTTCTAGATTCAGATACAAACTGGAACACAGATTCGGATGAGGAACCGGAATCCTTGAAGATTCTTGCCCGGTTGGAAGCTGAGAGAAACGGGCGAAAAGAAAACGAAGACGAAACCGGCTGGGCAGTTTAACCTATGGGGAATTACTGACGATTCTTCAACAGCTTTTGATGTGGGGAAATCGTAAATGATTTTCTGGCAAAAAGCGATTATCTTGTAATATAGCAGATTTGTGCTTTCACCGTGCACGGCAGAGACAAAGGTTAAATTTCAGATTTCATGGAATTGAATGTCACAAATCCGCTTTCCGTGTGTATGTAGATATGGAACCTATATAAACAATCCAATGGGAGACAAGGCGGCAGGACAGCAGGAGCACTTCCGAAGGTTCTTGGGCAACACCTCTTGATTAAAGTGATGTTATAAATTATAATATATTATATGGGATTTTTCGGAATCTCGCCGAATGCTTATTGTCCTTCGCATACGCACTGCTGGGTGAGAAAGGAACATACCAGGACATCTTCACACCGGACCGTGAATTGCTCAACGGCAAGCATCTGATGAATCTGAAGAACAGCGAAGCATTTGTCGGCATCTGTGATGAACGGTGGTATAGCGCACCGCAGCAATATCTGGAGCGTATCCGAAGTGAGGCGCAGAAGGTATTCACTGCAAGCCCAGACACTATTTGTATCGAAGTAACAGGAGATCAAGTATTGGAGGCGATTGCAAATGTCCGATCAGCAGAAGAAACAGAAAAAGGCTAAGCGCAATGCATTAGCACTCAATATTGCGGATATGGAATCGTCCGAGGGACGGTAAAAGGCGCGGTCGCCCTCCGTGTGATTCAGGTGGACGTGGCTGCACTGGACATAATCTGCGACGATCCCCTCTGCGGTTGTATCGGCGCATGCTCCTGCGGGCAATGGCTTCGTGTGTCTTACCGTCAGTCCTTCGCACTGGTCGATGTGGAAGACGTTATAATAGCGCAGGAATGGGATGGACTTCTTCTCGCCGCTTTCTTCGTCCTCCTGCTCGATCCACCTCCAGAATACGACCATGCTGGATTTCTCGCCCTTGTGAACCTTGCCTCCCTCCTGCTGGCATTGCCGGAACGTGACGTATTCGCCGGGGCAACCGAGGAGCATCTGATTCAGCAGGGAATAGGGCTTGCCTGTGACGTGGCTGATTGCACTGCTGCTGCCGATCCATGGCTTCTGCCAAGGGATTACGCCCTGCTCCATCTGTTCCATGATGCGCCGCGCGATTTCATCGTATAGGTTCATTTTTTTGCTCCTTTGCTTGTGGGGAGCGAGGAATTGTGGTAGAATATCCTTGCTCCCCTGTTCGTGATAGTTCGGGGTGGGTGTGCCTGAGTGCTGTGGTAGGTGCTCAGGCGTTTTCTGCTTCAAGCTGCTTGCTGAGCCACATAAAGGACGATTCAAAGGTGTTGATGGTCGTTATCAGGTCGGGGCGGTTCGCTTCGTTGAAGAGGTCTATCATATCGGCGTTATCGTGAAGCAGAAGTTCCAGCGAACCGCGAACCACCAACCGCATGATGTCGTGCTGAACGCTCTTGTCCATTCCCCTCACCTCACACTGAACCTTCTGGTCGTGGTGGTCTTGGTGTAGGCCGAGGCCAGCTCTGCGTGTTCCTTGCGGAAACGGGCACTGTCGAAGCGGCTGCTGGTGTATGCCGTCCAAGTGACCTTGAAAGCCCCGGCAAGCAGCGTTTCTTCATCGCCCATCACGGCCTTGATTTCGTCCTCCATGCCGGAAATCTCAGATTCCAATTCTTCCTTCATGCGCTTCAGCTCCAGAAGTTCCCTGACCTTTGCTTCCATGTTGGGATTTGACATTGTGGCTTCCTCCTTTGTTTTCAGGTTGTGAAGCGCCGCCGTTCGGACGATCAGGTTCCCGGCTTATCTGGCCTCAGTGTTACTGCGGGTGCGCTGTCACGGCGCTTTCCTCAACCTTGTAGCTATATTATATAATATTGATATCAATATATCAATTGACAGAATACACAAAGTATTGATATCAATATTGAATGATATGTATATTGATATCAAATAAACCGTGCGTTATAATAGAGGATAATGGGAGGTGTTGCATGTGGCCTACACGAAGGCATCCATGAAAGCAGTGGACAAATACGTAAAAAACAACTACGATAGTTTCCTCGTCCGCGTTCCGAAGGGAAGAAAAGCGACGATTGAAGAGTGGGCAAAGGCGCGTGGTGAATCTGTGAATGGTCTGATCAATCGGCTCATGCGTGAAGAAATCGGTGTTTCCGAGGACGAATGGAAGCGCGCATCAGACGAGGGGGATGCATAAAACCGCAGCCGCCCAGGCAGCGTTTCATTCTGACAAAGGGTGGCTGGATGACAGACAAACTGAAGATTTGACAACTCTGCATCCTGGATGGATGCGGAGTTTGATCTCCTGACACTGCACGGAGCGCTGCACAAAATGCGCTGTTTTCAAATTTTTCTTACTATATATGTACTGGTATTCGCGCTGCACGTTTTGCAGCAGGCGAGTGTGGGGTCAAAGACCAGGTCAGGCGTTCGGACTGCGGTTTTTATGCATTCTGTTGCGCTAATTTTTGAAATTCTGCTGATTTGCCGTGCAGATGCAGTTCTGGTTTGCTTTTTTCCAGCAATTGACACAAGTCATTTTTTACAGTATTCATGATCCACTATTGATTCTGTGTTTATCAGGTGATAAAATAGTAAAGGGATTTTATGGCCCGTGTGGGCAGAAGGAGAGAATCATATGAATACCATCATCATCGGGGGCGTGGCTGCCGGCACCAAGGCTGCGGCCAAGCTCAAAAGGCAGGACAGGCAGGCTCAAGTCACCGTTTATACCCGCTCCGCAGACATCTCTTATGCGGGCTGCGGACTTCCCTACTACGTGGGCGGCGCGATTGAATCCCGCGAGGAGCTGATCGTCAATACGCCCGAGAAATTCACCGCGCTCACCGGGGTGAATGTAAAGACCGGCATGGAGGCAATCTCCGTGGATGCCGCGGCGAAGAAGGTCACCTTCCGCAGGGCGTCCACCGGCGAGGAGGTCGCCGTCGAATATG
>JBJEJN010000091.1:0-2528 GCA_051878085.1 Aristaeellaceae bacterium
TCGGCTTGTCGGCATGAAATTGACGGTTTAATATGTTCTCGGCGATATGCTGGGGGCTGGGTGCATGGCGTGTACACCCATGGTTTGCATACTTAATCGTAGACTGGATACTCTTTGCCCGGCAAATCCGCAGAACGCGCTTGTCATTAGCATGGATGCCATGATAGCGTTCCAGATCGTCTCGAATGCGACGATATCCTTTATCAGGAAATTCATCATGAATCTGCTCAATGACTTCCGCAATCTGTTCGTTTGCTCTGGTGCGATTGCCAACGCGCCCGGCTGCCCACCTGTAATAGGCAGCTCTGGAAACATGAAGAATCCGGCAGGCAGCTTCAACAGGATATCCGAATTCGGCATGGCAGTCACGAATTGCTGCATACAGATGCTCCTGCCTTATTTCCGATAGGCATCCCGCCTCTCCAACTCGTTCAGTTTTTTTAGCAAATCACGCTCCATCCTCAGCATGTAGTTCTCATGCTCCAACTGCGCAATCCTAATCCGCATCTCCTCTTCGGGTGTGCGTGCAGTCTGCGTCGGCACACGCTTACCACGGCGATCCTCCAGACCAGCCTCTCCCTGTTCCTTGAATTTCTTTACCCATGTATAGACCTGCTGATAGCTTACGCTATGCTTGATAGCTGTTTCTCCGTAATTGCATCCATTCTCAAGACAGTCCTTGACGATGGTTACTCGTTCTTCCTGTGTAGTTTCCCGTCCCTGCTTCATGTGGCTTCCTCCTGACATCTTTCGACCGAAGTCTTTGCCACTATTATACCGCTTTATCCAATCTCTGAGCTGTCTATCTGACCGTAAACCGTATTTGGCTGCGATTTCTCTTGGTGAACCTGTTCCAGCAAGATATTCTTCAACAGCCTTTCGCTTCAATTCCTCAGAATATACAGTGTTATGCTCTTGTACTCGAAACGCCGATGATCCGCTTGCTTTGTACCTCTGTACCCATCCGCGCACGGTTGACTCATTGACTCCCAAACGTCTGGCTGCTTCAGTCTGACTTAAGCGGCCCTCTGCACAGTCCTTCGCTGCCATGGCTTTCTCTTCTGGCGTCACTTTTTCTCTAGGCATAGAAATGCTCCCTTCATGATGAACAGTGTTCTTTATTTCACTGTCTCTCATAAAGGGAGCATATCACACTGCTTTGGCGGTTTTGTCGCAAACCCTATTGCGGTTGCGGTAGAGCCCCCACACACGGCTCCCTACCTGCCTACATTGTACGCTATCCCGCCGCTTCTGTCAAGCCAGAGGCGGCGGGTTTTTGATTTCATTACAGCACCATCGCCTCGACGAGCAGCACCACGGCGCAGCAGCTCACCGCGACGGGGAACAGCCCCGCGCCCAGGTAGGCCAGCACAGCGCCCACGGCGAGGGCGAGCGCCCCGGCCAGCGGGCTCTGCGTCGCCTCGACAATGGCCGGGAAGGTCATCACGGCGAGCGTGACGTAGGGCACATAAAAGAGGAAGGAGCGCACAAGGCGGCTGCGGATGGGCTTGCGGATGAGCGTCAGCGGCATCACGCGGATGAGGTAGGTGACGCCCGCCATGATGGCGATGTAGAGGTTGACGTTTCTCATGGCTGCACCTCCCCGCCCTCGGAGGCGTCGGGATCGGGCAGGTCGCGCACGGGGAAGAGGATGGCCGCGCCCAGCGAGAGCGCCACCGTCAGCACGATGGTGCGCGTGCCGGAGGACCAGCCGCTCACGACGGGCAGGCGGCCCGCCGCCCAGCTCGCGCCAAAGCCCAGCAGCACCAGCGCCGCGATGATGCGGCTCTTGCGCGCGGGCGGGATGATGATGGCCAGAAACATGCCGTAGAGCGCCACGCTCAGCGCGCTGACGATGCGCGCGGGCAGCAGATTGCCCAGCACGATGCCGCAGGAGGTGCCCGCCGCCCACGGGATGACCGAGGTGAGGATGACGCCGTAAGTGTAGTACGGGTCAAGCGGCGCCGGGCGCGCGATGGAGACGCCGAAGATTTCATCCGTCACCGCCGTGCCAATCAGCAGGCGATGGCAAAAGGGCATGTCCGGCGCAAAGCGCTGGCTCAGCGCGCAGCTCATGAGCAGGTAGCGCGCGTTGGCGACCAGCGTGATGATGGCGATCTCCCAATACGTCGCCTGCGCGGCGATGGAGGTAAAGACGGCGTATTCCCCCGCCGAGGCGGAGGTCAGCAGGCTGGCGACAAAGCCCTGAAGGGCGCTCAGCCCTGCGCCGCGCGCGCAGATGCCCAGCGAAAAGGATACGGCGAAATACCCCAGACCGATGGGCACGCCGTCGCGCAGCCCCTGGCGGAAGGCCGCGCCGTGGTCAAGGCCAGCAAACGCGCCGGCGGATTCGTGGTGCTTCATGGTGTCACTCCTTTGCAGACAGGGAGTATTATACCAGAACATGCGCATGGGAGCAAATGGAATTCGCACAAAACGCGCGCAAATGACGAAGAACACCAGCAGTGCGCTTTGAACCGCTCCCCGTCAAGTAGACAATGAAATAATATAACCCGATATTGAGCTTC
>JBJEJN010000092.1:0-12854 GCA_051878085.1 Aristaeellaceae bacterium
GAGCGCAATGAGGTGCTGGACTGCCGCAACTACGCCATGGCGGCGTTTAAGGCGCTGCCTGCCGACTTGGACAAGATCGACAGGAAGCTCAAGGAGATGTCCGGCGCGCGGCGTGAGAGTGTTGCAACGCCGTCAGTGACGGCGCCAGCAGCCAGACCGCAGGCGCGACAGAAAAACAGGACATTGGAACGATACTACGACGATTGGTGAGGAGGAAGACTATGGCAGATGCAGTAGAACTCCGTGCGCGGCTGGACTTCCGGCAGCGTGCGCTTACCAGGCTGAGAGATGCCTATATCAAACTGGTTGAGGGCGGCGTAAAGTCGTACATGATCGACGATAGGCAGCTTACGAAATTCGATCTCCCGGCGCTCAAAAAGGAAATCAAGGACTTGGAGGACGAGATCGACGGATTGGAGAATGAGCTGGCGAGAATAATGCCGCGCAAGGCGTTCGGCGTGATCCCCCGCGATTGGTAACGGGTATTTGCCCGAAAGGGCTTTACCACCAGCCGCCAGCGGAGTTTGCTCCTTTCACCGCTTGGCGGCTGGTTTATAAAAACACATTCCTTGCGTGCGTTTTTCACGAAAAAACGCACGCAATTATTTTAGGCAAACAGGAGGCGACAGGCATTGAGCAAAAATGATACCGCTCGCCCAGGCACGGTGCAGGCCAAGGGATACAGCGAAGCCGGAGCAAGCGTGACCAGGCGGGCGATGAAGGGCTTCCGACCTGACAGCGGCTCGCCCAACGAGGACATCAACCGCAACGGTGCAACGCTGCGCCAGCGGTCGAGAATGCTGTATATGGCCGCGCCGGTGGCTACAAGTGCCATCAATACCAACCGGACCAAGGTGGTTGGAACGGGGCTGACCCTGAAGGCCACGGTCGACCGTGAAGTGCTGGGGTTGTCGCCGGAGGCTGCAAAGGCATGGCAGAGGAAGACCGAGGCGGAATTCCGCTTGTGGGCGAGCAAAAAGCAGAACTGCGACGCGCTGGGGCTGAACAACTTCGCAGGCCTCCAGCAGCTGGCGCTGAAGTCGTGGCTGCTCAGCGGCGATGTGTTCCCGTTGTTTAAGCGCGGCGCGAGAACTCCGCTGAATCCCTACACACTGCGTATCCATCTGATCGAAGCCGATCGTGTCAGCACACCGGATGCCTATGGCGGCTACTCCATGCTGAACGCCACAGACGGAACGATACCAGAAGGGTCTCCGGGCGCCGGACACAAGGTATATGACGGCGTGGAGGTGGACGAGAACGGCCGCGTGGTAGCCTATCACATTTGCAGCAGCTATCCCTATGAGACACTGCCGGATGAAACGCGGGAGTGGACACGGGTGCTGGCATACGGTGAGCGGACGGGGCTGCCGAACATCCTGCACGTTATGGACAGCGAGCGCCCTGACCAGTACAGAGGAGTTCCCTATCTGGCGCAGGTGATCGAGCCCTTATTGCAACTGCGGCGCTACACCGAATCTGAGCTTATGGCCGCTCTGGTGCAGAGTTTCTTTACCGCATGGATCGAGACAGAAACTGACCCCTCGCAGATCCCGGTGAATGAGGTTGGCGGCAGCGACATCGCGGGCGTGCCGGACGCGAACCCCGGTGAGGGCTTCCAAAGCGGCGAGAACGAGTACCAGATGGGGCCTGGTACGGTGACGCACCTTGCCCCCGGCGAAAAGGTGCAGTTTGGCAACCCCAATGTGCCAACGGCAGGATTTGAGACCTTCGTAAAAACCATCTGCCGCCTGGTCGGGTCGGCGCTGGAGCTGCCCTATGACGTGCTGATCAAGGAGTTCAACAGCTCCTATTCCGCCAGCCGCGGCGCGCTGCTGGAAGCATGGGAAGCATTCAAGATGCGCCGGACGTGGTTTGTGGACGGCTTCTGCCAGCCGGTCTATGAGGTATGGCTTGCCGAAGCGGTGGCGCTCGGACGCATTAAGGCCTCTGGCTTTTTCGATGATCCTTTGGTGCGGGATGCCTGGTGCGGCGCGCGGTGGATCGGTCCTGTGCAGGGGCAGCTCGACCCGTTGAAGGAGGCCAACGCTGCAATCCTTCTGACTAACTGCGGGATCAAGACCCACGAGCAGATTACCCGTGAGCTGGGCGGCGGAGACTGGCAGGAGAACGTAGAGCAGCTGAAAACAGAGAACGCGCTGCTTGCCGATGCCGGAAGCCCCATGCACCAGCCGCCGCCTGCCGAGGACAATGAGGACGACGGTGATGAAGGTGAAGACGAATTATGAGCACTTGCTTGAGCTTGGCGTTTGGAAAATGGCAAACGCTATCTGGAACTATCTGAGCGATAGCTGCGCCTACTGCCCAAAGAGCAGGGAGCGCAACTGCAACGACGATTGCCGCGCAGGCATACGCGCGTGGCTGAAAGCACCATATATCCCATCAAGTGAAGTTTGGAAGGAGAGGAACCGACCGTGAAAGGCTTTAACATCAAGCGGCAGTGCTATGCCATGTCCAGTGCAGACGGCGATAGCGCCGAAATCCAGATGTACGGCGACGTTGTGGAAGCGTGGCCGACAGACTGGTGGACTGGAGAGCGCATGGATGGCAGCTACATCGCGCAAGACGAGTTCCTGCGTGATTTGAAAAATGTAGAGGGCTGCAAGGATGTGACCATCCGACTGAGCAGCTACGGCGGCGATGCCGTCGTTGGAATCCTGATCCACAACCGCTTGCGTGAGCTGGCCGCAAACGGCACGAAGCTCACCTGCGTCGTGGACGGCGTGGCCATGAGCGCGGGCAGCGTGATTATGTGTGCCTGCGACAATGTGCGCGTCAACCCGTCCTCCCTTGTGATGATACACAAGGGGTGGGTATTCCTCTACGGCGGCTACAACGCAGATGATATGCGCAAGAGCGCCGAGAGCATGGACAGCTACGACAAGGCCATGGTCAGCATTTATAAGCGAAAGTGCGGACTGAGCGACACCGTGATCTCCCACATGATGAGCGACGAGACCTACATGACCGGCAAGGAAGCCGTTGAAAAGGGTTTTGCCGACGAAATCATTGAAGACGCGGAGCCTCTGGACATCGTGGCCAGCGCGGACGGGCGCAGCCTGTTTGTGCGCGGGCGCGAAATGCACTTGTGCCCCGGAATGATTTTGCCGGACAGCATCCCTACGGTCACACCCGGTGCCAAAGCACCGGCTGCGATAAACAATCAGCCTGTGGTCACAGGCAGTGAAGAAGGAGGAAACAACTCTATGACCAAGGAAGAACTCCGGGCACAGTACCCGGAACTGGTTGCCGAGGTGGAGGCGGACGCACGCGCTACCGTCGATACCAACGCCGCTGTCAGCGAAGCGGTGCAGGCTGAGGAGCGCCGTCTGCAGGAGATCGACGAGGTGTCCGACCTGTTCGATGATGCGCTGGTGAAGGAGGCCAAGTACGGAGCGAAGAAGTGCTCCGCGCAGGAGCTGGCATACCGCGCCGCTCAGGCAGCAGCCAAGCAGGGGCGCAAGTTCCTGGCAAATCTCGACGCCGATGGCGGCGATTCCGGCGCGGCAGGCGTTTCCGCCGCTCCCGGCAAGAATGATGGCGATGGCGACGGCGAGGATTCCGTGAAGGATATCGAAGCCCAGGCCAAGGCTGCCGTCAAGGCTTTTCTGGATCGGAAGGAGGGCAAGTAAGCCATGAACAAGGAACTGGTAAGAAACATCGGAAGCTGCACGGTGGACAATCTGATCGCCAAGCTTACACCCGCAGCAGAAACCTTCGGCGTTACCATCCGCAAGGGTGACGCCGAGACCACCTATAAGCGCGGCACGGTGCTGGGCATGTCCGGCACCGACAGCAAGTATGTAATCTTTGGCACGGGCGGCGAGACCCTGACCGGCCACTGCATCCTTGCGGATGATGTGACTGTCGGCACGGATGTGGACGCCGTAGGCGTTGCCTACCGCTGCGGAAACTTCAACCGCGCGGCCGTGATCGTCGCGGATGGTTATACCATGACCGCTGCCGATGAGGATGCTATGCGCAAGTACGACATCATCTTCACCGACATGATGTAAGGAGGGACAAATCCATGGATATTTACAGCACTTATTTCATGCTCGCGGCGGTGAGAGAGATCCCGCTGGAGCAGACCTTCTTCAAAAACCGCTACTTCCCCACGGACAACGCGATGGACATCTTCGGCACGACCCGTGTTCTCGCCGATTACAAGGAAGACAAGCACAAGCGCGCACCCTTCGTGCTGCCTCGTATCGGCTCCATCCCCGGTACCCGCGACGGCTTCAGCACGGCTGAACTCGAGCCTGCCAACATCTCTGTTTCCATGCCGCTGACGCTTGACCAGCTGCAGGGACGCGGTTTCGGTGAATCCCTGCTGTCCCAGGCAACCCCCGCCGAACGTGAGCGCCACTTCCTGGTGAACGATCTGGCCGAACTGTCCGCCAGAATCTCTCGCAGTGAGGAGCTGCTGGCCGTGCAGACCATCCTGAACAACGGCACTATCATGCGCCACCGCACCGACCGCGCGGACGTGTATGAGGACATCGGTGTGCAGTTCTATGACGGGGCCGATAACCCCGCGCTGTTCACCCCCGCATCGTCCTGGACGCACTCTACGTACAGCAACGGCACCTGGACGCCCGGTAGCTGGTATGACGACATCTGCGCCATGATCCACAGTCTGACTCAGAGCGGCCGCCCTGTGCGCGAGATCCTCGTAGCGCAGGATGTAGGCGACTTCCTGATGGAAGACGGCTGGATTCTTGCCATGCTGGATAACAAGCGCGTGGAGATGGGCAGGATCGCGCCCACTGAGCTGACCGAGTTCGTCTATCAGATCGGCTCGTTCAATTTCAAGGGCCGCGTTCTCCCCATCCTGGTATCGGATGGTACCTATGAGGACGAAAGTGGCGAAGATGTCGCTTATGTCCCCGGCGGAACGGTCATCGTCATCGCCCCCAACTGCGGCCGCGGCCTGTACGGTGCAGTGACCCAGATGGAGACGGACGGCCACTTCCACACCTACGCGGGTAAGCGTGTACCGCAGCACATCTTCACTATCCGCCCCCCTGCTCGCGAGACCCAGCTGAGCTGCCGCCCGCTGTTCGCTCCCAATCGCATCAACCCCTGGCGCGTTGCCAAGAACGTGCTCGGTTAAGGGGGCGTGAGATATGATCAAGATGATCTCCGGCACTACCCGGATCAACAAACAGACCATAACGCCCGCTAACGGCTGGTTTATCGCCCCTCCCGAGGTGGAGCGCCGCCTTGTTGAGAGAGGTGTTGCTGTCTATGCGCAGGAATGCGCCGCAGGAGGCGTTGCAACGCCCCCTGTCGTCGGGAACGATACCGACACGGGCGAGAACCCGCCCCAGAGAGAAACCGGCGCAGAGGGCGATGAGAGCGCCCACCTTGACTCCGAACAACTGAAGGAGCTGACGAATGACAAGCTCCGTGAACTGGCCAGGGACATGGGCATCGACATCGCAAAGCTCAAGACCAAGGCGCAGCTGATCGAGGCCATCACCGCCGAGGATGTCACACCCGGAGATGAGGACGAAGACGATGCGCCGCCTGAGCTTGCCCCGGAGGCTCCTGTGGTATGAGCGGCTTTAAGGACATGGTGGCCGAAGATAACCGCACGGTATGGATGAACGATAGCGAATTCGCAGAACGCCGCACCATACGGTATGACGGCGAGGTTTATGCGAACATCCCGATTGTGCTGTCCGGCGCAAAGCAGAGCGAGCGGCCCGTTTCGATCAGCAGCGGCGACCATGGCCAGGGACTGTATCTGGTGTCTGCAGTGCTGCACTGCTCAATCTCCGATCTGGGAGGTAAGCAGCCGGAGCGCGGCACGCGCATCCAAATCAACGACGAGGCGGACGGCGGAGGATTCTTCCGGGAATACTACGTCGCCGCCTCGGACTGTGAGGTTGGGATGCTGCGGGTGGAACTGGAGGCGATCGACGAATGAGCACAATTCGAGTCAGTGAAGCCAACGGCAACACCGTGGAGCGCGCCAACAAGCTGCTTGCCGGAATTCCGGGCGGCATCTGGAAAGCCTCCTATGCGGCGCTTCGCCGCGCAGGAGACCAGGCAAAGACCAAGGCCGGACAGTTTGCCGCCGCCGAATACACAATCAACAAGGGCGACTTCATGCGAAATGTGACCAGCAAGACCAGCATCTCAGGCGATTCCGGCGGCGTTGCAAGCCTAAAGATACTGTACGCGGGAAACGTGCTGCCGCTGCTGACCTTCAACACCAAGTATGCCAGAAATGGCATGGTGCAGACTCAGGTGAAGCGATCCGGAGGTGCAGCGGTGCTGGAGCACGCCTTTGCAGAAAAGGTCTTCGGCCCTGTTGCTGTGTTTGAGCGCGTTGGAAAGAGCCGTTTTCCTGTGCAGCAGAAATTCGGCCCGTCGACCGCTCACATGATGCAGAACGAGCAGGTCGTTGAGAAGATGGACGAGACAATCCAGAGCGCTTTTTCGCAGCGCATGGAGCATGAGATCACCCGTCTGCTCAATGGTTGGGGAGGTTAAGACATGAACCGGATCGATCTTTTGCAGACGTTGAAAACGTTCAGCGAAGCGGCCACCAGGGATATCCTCATGCCCGTATCCATCCAGAAAGGCGACGCGAAACAGGACGACCGCGCAGCGGAGGTGCATCTTATGCGCCTGCCCGACAGCACATCTGCCAGGAAGAAGGCCCCCTACATCATCCACCAGCTCATTACCGCCAAGGATCAGCAGAACGAAGGAAAGTGGCCGGAGGCCACGGCGCAGGTGCGCTCCATCTTCTGCGTGTACAATGACAACGAGGAGGAGGGCGCCCTTATGCTGCTCAACCTCGTGGAGCGGCTGCGGATCGCGCTGCTGCGCAAGGTCGTGATCGGAGACAGGTATGAGCTTGACCTGAAAACCGGGCTGGAAGCCCTCTATTACCCCGATGACACCGCGCCCTACTTTATGGGCGAGATGGTGAGCACATGGAAGCTTCCGCCCGTACAGCGGGAGGTACGAGAATGGCTGTAAGACGAGCCGCCGGACGGTCGGCAAAAAAGAAAACCGCCCAGGAGCCGGTGAGGTACTGCGTGTACCTCGGCCCTTCCATTCGCGGCGCCGTTCAGCACGGCGCTATTTTTAAATGCTCACGCGACGATGCCTGCGCGCAGCTTGCAGAGCTGATCGCACGCTGGCCGCGCATCCGCAGCCTGATCGTTGACGGCGAGCAGCTGAGTGAAGCAAGAATCCAACTGAAAACGCCCGGCAACGGCTTGTACGAGCAGGCACGCAGACTGCAGCGCGAGCTGGCCGGATAAAGGAGGGTACTCATTATGGCTATCAACCATGGCGTATTCGTGTCTGAAAAGAGCACGAGTGTCTCCACACCGGTCGTTGCGGAATCCGGCATTCCGTTTGTGATCGGCTCTGCCCCCGTCCACGCTTCTGAAAATCCTGCGGCGGTGGGCATTCCCGTTCTCTGCACCAGCTGGGACGAGTTTGAATCCAAGTTCGGCTACTCCGATGACTGGGAGAAGTTCACACTGTGCGAGTTCGCCTACTCCCACTTCAAGCTCTACGGCTGCCAGCCCGTGATCTTCTGCAACCTGCTTGACCCCGCAACGATGCAGGAAGCTGTTGCGGCGGATGACATGGCGGTGGTCAACCGCCGCGTTGAACTGCCCGTTACCGCTATCCCGTCCACCATTGTGGTTAAGGCTGACGGCGGCGATGGCAGCGCCTATGTGCTGGACGAGGACTACAGCGTGTATCAGTCCGGAGAGCATTTTTATATCGAACTGGACGCTCGCAGCGCGCACGCCGCCGAAGCGGTTTTGAATGTGGCTTACTCTGTTGTCAAGCCCGACAACGTGACCGCTGCACTGGTCGCCTCCAGCATGGACGCAATCGAGCTGTGCATGTCCACGGCTGGTGTAATTCCCGATCTGATCTGTGCGCCCGGTTTCTCTCAGGTATCGTCCGTTGCGGCGGTCATGGCCACCAAAGCAGCAGGCATCAACAGCCTGTTCCCGGTCAAGGCGCTGGTGGACATCGACAGCTCCGCTGCTGGCTGCGAATCCTATGACCAGGTGAGCGCCTGGAAGCAGAGCAAAAACCTTGTGGACGCGAACGAGATCCTGCCCTGGCCCATGGGCACGTTGGGTGACCGCAAGTTCCATATGTCTACGCAGATTGCGGGCCTGATCGCCAGCGTCGACGCGAGCAACGGATGCCCCTATGAGAGTCCGTCCAACAAGGGCCTGAAGATCGATGGCCTGTGCACAGAGTCCGGCAAGACCATCGTACTGACCAAGGCGCAGGCCGACACGCTCAATGCCTGCGGTGTGGTGACGGCGCTGAATTTCCTGTCCTCCGGCTGGGTGGCGTGGGGCAACTACACGGCCTGCTATCCTACCAACACGGATGTGAAGGATTACTTCATCCCCGTCAGCCGCATGTTTGACTGGGTTGGGCGGTCTCTGATCCAGAGCGTATGGTCGAAGCTCGACAAGCCCATGAACCGCCGGCTTCTGGATACCATTCTGGACAGCGCCAACATTTGGCTCAACGGTCTTGTTGGGGCTGGCTATCTGCTGGGTGCGCGGGCAGAAATCCTGGATGACGAAAATCCGACGACCGATCTGATGGCCGGCATCGTTCGCATCCACCTGTACATGACCCCGCCCAGCCCTGCGCAGGAGATCGACTTCGTGCTGGAATACGATGCCGCTTATGTGGAAGCGGCATTCGCATAAGGAGGGGTAAACCATGTTTGATTCTGCGGTCATCAACTTTGCAGTCTACGAAGACGGCAAGGAATTCATCGGCACGGCCAAGGCGACCATGCCGGATCTCAGCCTGCTTACGGTGTCTCATTCCGGCGCGGGCATTGCGGGCAACATTGAGGACGTGATCATGGGCCACTTGGACGCCATGACGCTGGGCCTTGAATTTAAGACCCTGGGCGACAATGCGTTCAAACTGGCAGAGATGCGCTATCACGACATCGACCTTCGCGTGGCGCAGCAGGAGGAAGACCCTGTTTCCGGCACAATCAAGGTGCGCGCGGTGAAGCATTTTCTGCGCGTAATCCCCAAGAAAACCGGCGGCGGCGGTGTCGCGCCTGCTTCTGCTGCGGATGTTTCCGGTGAGTACGCCGTGCGATACTGGAAGACCACCATTGACGGCGTGAAGAAGCAGGAGATCGACCCCCTGAATTTCATCTGCGACATCAACGGCACGGACTATCTGGCCGATGTGAAGACTGCGCTCGGCAAGTAAGATTCATCTATCGCGCCCGGTGGGAATGCACTTCCTGCCGGGCGCAAACTGTATGTAACACGAAAGGAGATCACCATGAGCACCAAGAAAACCGACAACATCGTTGATATGGACGCGCTGGCCGTCGCAGAGGATGAGGCCAGAGACGCGGCCTATACCTATGTCCATGAGTTCAAAAAGCCCTTTGTATACGACGGCAATACCTATGATAAGCTGACCTTCGATTGGGGTATCCTGACCGGCAGAGACGGTCTTGCCATCGAAAACGAGCTTCAGGCGCTTGGTAAGCCCGTCATCATTCCGACCCTTTCCGGCGAGTACCTGCTGCGCATGGCCGTGAGAGCCTGCGACAAGCCCATCAGCGCGGATGCCTTCGAGCTTATGAGCCTGTCTGACTACAACCGGATCAGGAGCAGCGCGAGAAGTTTTTTACTCAAATCGGAGCTGTAATGGGCGACGGCGGCACATGGTTGCGCCGCCAGTGTCTGTTGATGGCACAGGCAAACAACACGCCTGTGCCATTTTGGCTGTCTCTGCCGCTATGGCAGTTGAAGCAGTGGATTGAAGACAGCAACTGGATCATCAATGAACGAAAAAAACACTGAGACGGTCTGATTTTTTGACCGTCTCAGTCCTGAAATAAGACCGAAGGAGGGCTGACAGTGGCAAGCAGGAAAGAATATGAGATGCTATTTAAGCTGAACAGTCAGCTTGGCAGTTCTTTTTCCGGCTCGTTCCAGAAGGCGCAGAAGGAGCTTGCCGCGTTGCAGCGGCAGGTGGAAGCCCTCAACAAGTCGCAGTCCGACATCAAGGCGTATCAGAAGCAGCAGGAATCCATCAGCAAAACCGAGGAGAAACTGAGACTCCTGCAGCAGCAGTATGATAACATCCAGCGCGAGATGCAGGAGACTGGCAGTTATTCCTCTGACCTTGAGAATAAACTGCTTGCTAAGCAGCAGCAGATCGACCGTACCAACGCCTCCCTCAGCCAGCAGAAAGAAAAGCTGGAACAGATGGGCGCGTCCCTGAAGGATGCTGGCGTTGACACAGAGAATCTGACCAAGGAGAGCGAACGGCTTGCCGAGGAGATCCAGGAGTGCAAGGAGCAAGAGGAGAACTTCGGCAACGCCGGAGCGATGGCCTTTGACACTGTGGCGTCAGCCATCAGTGCGGCCGGTATTGCCGCAGCACTGAAGGAGATCTACGACGCTTACATGGAATGCGTATCTATTGCCGGCGACTTCGAGGAGGGCATGAGCAATGTAGAGGCCATTTCCGGTGCGACAGCGGAGGAAATGGAGCTTCTGAGCGGAAAGGCCAAGGAGCTTGGTGCAACCACGAAGTTCACCGCACAGGAAGCATCTGACGCAATGGGCTACATGGCTATGGCAGGCTGGGACGCGCAAGAGATGCTTTCGGGTATGGACGGCGTGTTGCAACTGGCTGCAGCGAGCGGCGAGGACCTTGCTATGGTCTCCGACATAGTGACCGACAACCTGACCGCTTTCGGCCTGACAGCGGCCGATACGGCACGCTTTGCTGATGTCCTGGCTGCGGCGGCGACCAACTCCAACACCAATGTGTCCATCATGGGCGAGACATTCAAGCAATCAGCCCCTCTGGCCGGTGCCCTTGGGTACAGCATTGAGGACGTCGCTACTGCTGTCGGATTGATGGCAAATGCCGGCGTTAAAGGGAGTATTGCCGGAACAGCTTTGAAGAACATCTTCAACGGCCTGTTGGAGGGTGTGACCCTCACAAGTGCCGCATTGGGGGAATACGAGTTCTCTGCCGTCAAAGCAGACGGTACCATGAAGGATTTTAGGACTACCATTGACGAACTGCGCAGCTGCTTCGATCAGATGACTGAGGCAGAAAAGATGAGCAACGCTGAGGCGATTGCTGGTATGCGTGGTTACGCAGGACTCCTGTCCATCCTGAATGCTACAGATGATGACTATACCCGGCTCTCCAACAGCATCAATAACTGCACGGGCGCGGCTCGCGAGATGGCATCTATCAAGTTGGATAACATGAATGGACAGCTGACCATCATGAAATCTGCATGGGACGGTCTGAAGATCAGCCTTGGTGAGCAGTTTACTCCTGTGATGCGAAATCTGTATAGCCTCGGTACAGACCTGTTTGGTCTGCTCAATAGTTTTGTGCAGAAACATCCTGCGCTTGTGAAGGCTGTCACCGCATTTATTGGCGTTATGGCTACCGCGACAGCAGGAATCCTCGCTTTTGCTGCGGCGAAAAAAATAGCTGCTGCAATCAACTTGGCTGCGCTATTTTCAGCAGCCGCACCAATTGCAGCAGTTGTGGCAGGAGTTGCCGCACTGACGGCCGGTATTGTTGCGCTTGCCTCTGCGGCCAACGAGGGCATCCCTTCCGTGAAGGAACTGACCGGAGCTGCCCGTGAGATGGGAAAAACCATAGATGATGCAAAGGCCACCTATGAGGAGACATCTGCGTCCACACTGGCAGCGGCTAATGTGGCCGATACATACATCTCCAAGCTGGAAGAGATGGGCGATTATGCCAGTCTTTCCGAAGATGAACAGCGACAGTACCATAACACCCTGGCGCTCCTCTGCCAGGTTGTGCCGGAACTTTCGAACTCTATCGATCTCGAGACAAACTCCATTGATGGAGGAACGGCGGCACTTCGGGCGAATACCGAGGCGTGGAAGCAAAATGCTATACAGCAAGCGTACCAGGAGCAGCTGACCGCAATATATTCCAGCTATGCCGACGTTCTGGTTGAGGCGGAGGAAAACAGTATCGGGCTGACAAAGGCTCAGTATGAGCTGGATGCAGCAAACCAGAGGTACAACGATGCTCTCGCCCGCATGGACGAACTGTGGAATGAAGCAGTAGCAGAAGCCAATGCGATGTACGAGGAATACGGGCTGGTCGCAGATGCTACTGGGTATCTTTCGCAGGAATACTACGACCTGCAGAACTCCCTTGGCGACCTCGACAGCGACATTTACGCTGCTGAGACAACCGTCAACAACTATACCGAGGCTATGGAGAAAGATGCCGAAGCGGTTGCCGAAGCAGAGGCAGAAATTGCCCTTGCCGAAGAGGCGGTGCAAAATCTGACCGAAGCTGCGGATGACGGGAGTGCCGCGGCAGAAGAAGCAGCGGCGAGTACCGAGGAAGTCACCCTTGCCATCGGGGAGGCGAGGGAGCAGATCGACGCCCTGACGAAAGCCTATACCGAGGTCTACGATGCCGCGTTAGAGAGTGTTCAGGGTCAGTATAATTTGTGGGACGATGTTGAAGCTGTGGTTGCAACCAGCGCCGAGAGCATCAACAACAACCTACAAAATCAGATCACCTACTGGCAGGACTACAACACGAATCTGGCCGCGCTGCGTGAGCGTACCGGAGACATCGAGGGCCTGAACGATATGATCGCCAGTTTTGCAGACGGCAGCACAGACAGTGTAAATGCCGTTGCAGGCATGGCTGCGGCCAACGACGAAGAGCTTGCCGCCATGGTGAAGAACTGGCAGGAGCTCCAGGAGGAGCAGAACAATGTGGCCGATAACATCGCCGAGCTAAAAACGAAC
>JBJEJN010000093.1:0-4025 GCA_051878085.1 Aristaeellaceae bacterium
TGCTGGTTGGAGCCGGTGAGCTGGTTGAACAGCGTGGTCTTGCCGCAGTTCTGGTTGCCCGCCAGCGCAAAGCGGATGGGTTCGCCCGCGGGGATGACCTCGCGGGGCTTCACGTTCAACTTCAGGTCGTTCTCCGCCACGCCGGGGTGCGGAATCTTCACCCGCGGGCCCTCCTTGCGCTGGAAGGCGTGGGCCTCGTGCACATCTTTCAGCTCGATCTTCGCTGCATCCGCCTTGCGCAGCGTAAGCTCGTAGCCCCGCGTGCGAATCTCCAGCGGATCGCCCAGCGGCGCGGCCTTGATCATCGTGACCTCCGTGCCGGGGGTCAGGCCCATGTCCAGTATGTGCTTGCGAAGGGATACCTCCTCGCAGTTGACCGTGTGTATAATGGCATCCTTGCCGGGTGCAAGCTGATCCAGTGTCATCAAATCGCCCCTTTCCGACATTTCACGCCGAATATGATAGCACAACGGCCATCAATTTGCCATAACAGTTTTGTGAAATCATGATTGCAAGCGCATTTCACGCGCGGTACTTCAGAAGCACTGTCTCCACCAGCACCGCAAGGCGATAGAAGAAGATCAGATCCCGCTTCTCCTCTCCGTCCGGGCTGCGGGTGATGACGTTGTTGATTGCGGCCTTGTCCTCCTTGGTGAGCACCGTAGGCGTGAGAATCTCGATCTGCTCGCTGCGGCCCATCAGCAGCCGGTTGGCGAGGGACTTGAGCTCGTCCCCGCAGCGCTGGGCCAGCGCAGCGTCCTCCCGGCGCAGCAGCTCCGGCACAGGCGTCTCCAGCAGCGCCTTCAGCACCAGCTTGTCGGCCTTGTTCTTCAGCATAATCTTTCCTCCTTCGGTTTCCGCTTTCTTCCAGTATAACCGAGGGGCGCGGCGTGCGCAAGCCGCTTTCCTTGCTTTTCATGCGGGAATGTGCTATTCTATGACTTGTGCGGCGATTTTCTGCCCAAACTACAAGGAATCGGAGGATTCGCCCGGTGCGACCTCCGCGAAAATCAAACAGGATGGAAATATGAACGAAATCAACGAATCACTCTACGAAATCATTCAGCGCGCCAACGTGCCGCGCACGATCAACGAGCTTGCCGATCTCTCCGGCATGGACTACGCCGCGCTCCAGCGGGATCTGGACGCGCTGATCGCCTGCGGACGCATCGCCCTCTCCAAGAAGGGCAAGTACGCCCTGCCGGAGAAGCTGGGCATGGTGTCCGGGGTCGCGGCGTTCCTGCACAACGGCGCGGCGGTGTGCAGACCGGACGACGGCTCCAGCCAGCTGCGCATCACGGACGGACGTCTGCGGCCCATGCCCGGCGACCGCATTCTTGTGCGGCCTGACAACGCAGGCGGCTGCACCATCGAGGCGATTTGCAGCCGTGAGAAAAAGACCCTCGCCGCCTGCGTGCGCATCGAGCACATGGGACGCGGCAAGGGCCGCCGCGGCGCTGCCGTCGATCGCCTGCGCGCCACCGCCGTGGCCTGCGACCCGCGCATCCCCTACGCGATTGATCTGGACGGCGACCTGTCCTTCGTGCGCAACAACGAGATCGCGCTGCTGGAGATCGACGAATATCCCCAGGCGAACCGGCCCATCCGCGCCCACGCACTTCGGGTGCTGGGCAACGCCGGGAGCATGCTCGCACGGCTGCGCGCCACCGCCGAGGAGCACGACTTCCCCACCGAATTCCCGTCCGACGTTGAAGACGCCGCGCGGGCACTTCTGCGGGAGCCGATGCCGCAGCCGGACGAGAAGCGCATCGACCTGCGAAATCGCGTGATCTTCACCATCGACGGCGCTGGTTCCCGGGACTTCGACGACGCGGTGTCCATCGAATCGCTGCCGGACGGCGGCTACCGCCTGGGCGTGCACATCGCGGACGTGTCCCACTACGTGCGCCCGGACTCCGCCGTGGATCGGGAGGCCCGCAGCCGGGGAACCTCGCTCTACCTGCCGGGCTACACCGTGCCCATGCTGCCGGAGGCGCTGTCCAACGACCTGTGTTCGCTGATGCCGGAGGTTGACCGCCTCGCCATGAGCCTGTTCATGGATGTATCCCCCGCCGGACGCGTGATGGATCACCAACTGACCCGCTCGATCATCCGCTCCCGTGCACGCCTGACCTACGACGGCGTAAACCGCTTCTTCGAGGGCGACCCGGAGCCGCTGCCGGAGGAGGTTGCGGAGTCGCTGCTGACGATGCGCAGGCTGGCGCAGCGCCTGCAGGAGCAGCGGAAGGAGCGCGGCGCGGTGGACTTCGAGATGGACGAGGCCGAGTTCGTGCTGGACGAGAAGTACGAGCCGACGGAGATCCTCTGCCCGAAGCGCGGCGAATCCGAGCGCCTGATCGAGGAATTCATGCTGTTGGCCAACCAGACCGTGGCGCGCCTCGCCATGGACACCCAGCTGCCCTTCCTCTACCGCATCCACGAGCGCCCCGACCCGGACCGCATCCATGCGCTGGAGGAATTCATGAACCTCGCGGGCGACCCGGTGTACCTGGGCGAGCATCCCCACCCGGGCATGCTGCAAAAAATTCTGGACAGGCACGCCGACGACGGCCGCATCGAGGTCATCCGCCGCACGATGCTGCGGGCGCTGAAGAAGGCGCAGTACAGCGAGAAGCCCGTGGGCCACTACGCGCTGGCGCTGTCGGACTACTGCCACTTCACCTCCCCCATCCGCCGCTACCCGGATCTGGTGGTGCACCGGATGCTGAAGCTGCTGCTGGACGGCGGCATGGCGGGCATCGCAAAGGCGGAGAAGCGCATGCCGGAGCTGGCGAAGGACTGCTCCCAGCGCGAACAGGAGAGTGTGCGCGCCGAGCGCGAGGCGGACGACATGCTCAAGGCCGCGTGGATGCGCCGCCAGATCGGCCGCAAGTTCAACGGAACCGTCTCCGGCGTGACCTCCTGGGGCGTGTACGTCACGCTGGACAACACCGTGGAGGGCCTTGTGCACGTGTCTGACCTGGACGACTACTACGTCTACGACGACCGGCGGCAGCAGCTCATCGGCTCGGAGCGCGGGCAGATTCTGCGCATGGGCCAGCAGGTGCGGGTGCGGGCGCTGAGCGCAAGCGTGGAACGCGGCGAGATCAATTTTGAGCTGGTGGGCGTTCTGATGGACGCGCAGGCTTGATTTTTCCGCCCATCGGGCCTATAATTGTGGAAGAACAACCATTGTGAGCGAGGCGCACATGAAGGACATCATTGGAATACTGGATTCAGGGGTTGGCGGCATCAGCGTGCTGCGCCGTGCGGTGCAGCTGTTGCCCAGCGAGAATTTTCTGTTTTACGGCGACAACGCAAACGCCCCCTACGGCCCGAGGTCGCTGGATGAGATCCGCACACTGTCCCGGCAGGCGACGGATTATCTGCTCTCCCGGGACGTGAAGGCGCTGGTCATCGCCTGCAACACCATCACCTCGGCCTACGCCGAAACCCTGCGCGCCGAGGTTTCCATCCCGGTCATCGGCATGGAGCCCGCCGTGAAGCCCGCCAGCCTGGCCCGCAGCGGCGGCAAGATTCTGGCGCTGGCGACCCGGGCGACGCTGTCGCTGGAGCGCTTCTCCCGGCTGATGGAGCACTACGGCGAGGGCGTGATCCCGCTGGAGGGCAAGGGTCTGGTGGAGCTCGTGGAAGCGGGACGGGCAAACTCCCCGGAGGCCCGAACGGCGCTCGGCAGCATCTTCGAGCCGTATCTCAATCAGCAGATCGACGGCATCGTGCTGGGCTGCACCCACTATCCCTTCCTGCGGCGGCAGATCGAGAGCTTCTTCCCCAAGGCGCAGATCTTCGACGGCCTGGACGGCACTGCGCGCCAATTGAAGCGCCGATTGGAGGATGCGGATCTGTGCACGCAGCAGTCCGCGCCCGGTCAGGTGCGCTTCGAGACCTCTGGCGGGGAGGACAAGCTGGAGCTGATGCGGGCGCTGTTCACGGCGGAGCTTTAAACTACATAGAGGGGCTTTCTCAAAACGCTCTCCACGTTTCGAGAAAGCCCCTAAACATTA
>JBJEJN010000093.1:4125-12832 GCA_051878085.1 Aristaeellaceae bacterium
GCCCCTTCGTCATCGCTGGATGAACTCGGGGATGATCTCCTCCTGATAGCTGTCGTCCGCGTCGTGCACCTCCTGGAGAACCTTGAAGATCTCCTGCATCTTGTAGTCGGTGGCGGTGATCACGTCGGCGCACTCCCGCAGCTCGTCCACGATCTTCTGGGGAACCTCCTCGGTGGCCTTGTAGCGGATGCCGTGCTCCAGCGTGGCCCAGAAGTCCATGGCGACGGTGCGAATCTGAATCTCCACCGGCGTGAACAGCTTGCCGTGGGACATGTACACCGGCACGTCCACCACGATGTGCAGGCTGCGGTAGCCGTTGGGCTTGGGATTTTTGATGTAATTCTTCTCCAGGATCAGCGAGATGTCATCCTGCGCCAGCAGCAGGTCGGCGATGCGGTAGATGTCGTCCACGTAGCGGCAGACCACGCGCACGCCCGCGATGTCGTGCAGGTGCTTCTTGGCGCTGGACATGGAGATGGGCGCGCCGATGGTGCGCAGCTTCTTGATGATGCTGGGCATGGATTTGACGCGGCTCTCGATGTGGTGAATCGGATTGTGCCGGTTCCGATAGGAGAATTCGTTGTTCAGCGTTTCCAGACGGGCGTTGATCTCCCGAATGGCAGCGGCATACACGCCGCGCATCTGCGCATAGTCCTGGCGCAGGGACTCCAACGAATCCTCAAAGGGCTCCATCGTCCCCCTGAAGCTCAGCTTTTCCTCCATGATCGCCGCCCTCCTTTGCCGCAGGTTCCACGCTCAGCACGTCCCAGGGCGTCAGCATGCAGATCAGCTGCTCCGACGCCGAGCCCGTCTCGGTGACAAACACCATGCCGAGCCTGTTGTTCTTTTCCGTAACCCGTTCAAAGGCCTTGCGCACGCTGATGATGGACGTGTCCGCCGGGATGAACATGTACCTCTCCCCCGTACGCCCATTCAGCCGGATGCGCTCACCCAATTGGGCAATGCGCGCGTCCGGCGCAAGGCTGTCCAGCCCCGCGTCCGCAAGGTAGTCAAACACGCTCTTGACGCTGAACACGCCCACCACGCTGCCCTGCTCCGTCACCGGAACGTGGGAATAGCCGTTCTTGCGCATGTTCCGCATCACGCCGTAGATGGAGTCGTTCATGTGCGCGCTCAGCACCTGACCGGCGGGCGTGCCGAACTTGCAGGCCTCGCGGGGCCTGCGCACGTATTCGGTGATGGCCTCCAGACGATCGATCATCTCCTGAGAGGGCTCCACCACCGCATTGCCGTCGTCGCAGGCGTTATGGGAGAGCAGGTTGCGAATCTCCCGCAGCAGATCCAGATCCACGCGCACCGGCTCGGAATCCTCGTCCCGGATGTACTCGTACACCACGCTCGGCCCGCCCATGTGGCGACCGTCGTAGCGCTTCTCCAGCAGACCCTCCAGTATCCGGTACTTCTGCAAAAAGATCTCCGCTCTCGACATGTCCGCTCCTCCCGGCAGCTCAGGCCTGCCGCGCCTCCTTCGCCTGGGGCGAAAGATCCATAAACCAGGTGTACTCGCCCTTCCAGCCCAGCTTCACCGTGCCAAGGGAGCCGTTTCTCTGTTTGGCGATGATGAGCTCGGCGATGTTCTTCTCCGCCGTCTCCGGCTCGTAGTAGTCCTCGCGGTGCACGAACATGACCACGTCCGCATCCTGCTCGATTGCGCCGGATTCGCGGATGTCCGAGAGCATCGGGCGGTGGTTGGAGCGCCCCGCAGGTGCACGGGAGAGCTGCTGCAATGCGATCACAGGCACGCCCAGCTCGATGGCCAGCGACTTCAGCGCGCGGGAAATCTGCGCGACCTCCTCCTGGCGGCTGCCGAAGTTGCCGGACGCGCTCATCAGCGAGAGATAGTCGATCATGATGATGTCCAGGCCGTGCTCCAGCTGGAGCCTGCGCGCCTTGGAGCGCACCTGGGAGACGGTGATGCCCGGCGTCGCGTCCACATAGATGGCTGCGGGGCCGATGCTGATCATTGCGTCGCAGAGCTTACCCCAGTCCTCGTCGCCGATCTGACCCCGGCGCACCTTCTGCATGTCCACGCGCGCCTCGGTGCACAGCATGCGCATGGCAAGCTGCTCGGCGGGCATCTCCAGCGAGAACACCGCCGCCTTCTTGCCCGTGCGGATCGCCGCGTTCTCGATGAAGTTCATGCCGATGCTGGTCTTGCCCATGGCGGGTCGCCCGGCCACCAGAATCATCTCGCCCGGATGGAAGCCGGTCAGCAGCTCGTCCAGCTCCGTGTAGCCGGACTCCACGCCGTCCACCTTGCCGTGGTTCTTCACCAGCAGCTCGATCTTCTCAAAGGTCTTGAGCAGCACCGGCTGGATCGGCACCAGCTCCTCGCCGCCCTTGCGCATGGTGATGTCGTAGATCAGCTTCTCCGCTTCCTCCAGCACCTCCTGCGTCTCCCGGTCTCCCGCGTAGCAGGCCTGGGTGATCTTCTCGGAGGCAGCGATCAGCTTGCGCAGCGTGGACTTTTCGTCCACGATCTGGATGTACGCCCGGGCGTTGACCGCCGAGGGTACGCTGCGGCTCAGCTCGATCAGATAGGCCGCGCCGCCCACCGCATCCAGCTTGCCGCGCCGCGTCAACTCCTCGTCCAGCGTGACCAGGTCGATGGGACGCGCCGCCGAAGCCAGCGTCTGCATCGCGGCATAGATCTCGCGGTTCGCGGGATCGTAGAAATCGCCGGGCTGCAGCGTCTCGATGGCGAGCAGGGCCGCCTCGCGGGAGCGAAGCATTGCGCCCAGCACGCTGCGCTCCGATTCCGGATGGCACGGCACGCTCTGGGCGTTTCCTGCGGCGACGTATCCTTCCATTTGTAAACTCCCTCCGGCCTTACTTGGCCACGACCTTCACATTCACGATCATCCGCGTGGAGATGCCCGCCATCAGCTTGTAGTTGAAGAAGGCCTGACCCGCGTTCTTGATGGGTTCCTCCACCTCGATCTTGCGCTTGTCCACGTCGATGCCCAGCTGCTCACGCATGGCTGCGGCGATCTGGTCGTTGGTGACGGAGCCGTAGATCTTGCCGTTCTCGCCGCCGCGCACGCTGAGCTGAATGACCTTGCCCTTCAGCTCGCGGGCCTGCTTCTCGGCCTCGGCGCGCCTGACCTCCTCGCGGTGCTTGTCGGCGCTCTTAGCGCGCTCCACGGAGTTCAGCGCCTCCGCAGTCGCCTCCTTGGCCAGCTTCCGGGGCAGCAGGAAGTTGCGCGCGTAGCCGTCCGAGATCTCCAGAATCTGATCCTTTTTGCCGGTTCCCTTCACGTCCTGAAGCAGAATAACCTTCATTTGAATTACCCCTTCCGATCAAAGATATCATTCGTTCCGATTTTTCTGTGAATGCTGTTTCAGTGCGCCGCGACTGCCGAACAGCGCCGACGCGCAGCCGTAGATGGCCAGATAAAGCGACGCGCCGAGCCAGGCCAGGACAGCCAGCACCGCGATCATGCCGCGCTGCATGCCGATGCTCTTGCCCGCCTGATGCAGCCTGCGCGCAAAGGACGAAAGCGCATGCACGCAGAAGGCGACGGTGGCAATGTCGAGCACCGCCTGAAACGCCACGTCCGCACCCTGCACGCCCGACTCGCTCAGCACGAGGCTCACGAGCAGGATCAGCAGCAGACCGCCGGTGGTGGAGGCAGGCAGCGCCCACTCCCGAAGCGTTTTACAGTCCGCGCCGCGACCCGCAGCCATTGCAGGCACGCAGATCAGCGCCGTGACCAGCGCGCCGCCGAAGAGCAGTCCCGGCAGGTTGTGCTGGTACACCGGCACCAGCTGAGCAATGGCTTGTTCAAAGCTGTCGATGAAGCCCTCCACTGTCATGCCGGAGGTGAGCTCTGCCGGCAGCGACGCAAGCATACGGTTCAGCGAATCCGTGGGCAGCGTGCGCAGCGACTGGGGCAGCAGCTGAAGCGCGCGGGCGATGGCGTCGCCGCCGAAGCTGAGGTACAACAGCCCCACCGACAGCAGCACGCCCAGCAGGAAGGCCGCGACGGCGATGCGCAGCTGCTCGAAGAACGGCCTTGCCGACGCGAGCATGAGGGCAACCAGCGGCAGCAGCGACGCGCAGACCGCAATCCACATGCCCGTCGCACCCAGCAGCATGGCGTCCGCCATGAGCTGCAACAGCACCGCGCACAGCGCTGGACCCTTCCCGAACCAGCGGTACAGCAGCGCGATTCCCACGGAGGGCGCGAGGATCACCGGCAGCAGCCACATCAGCTCCGCAAGCACGATAAGCGGCGCCGCAAGCGCCAGCAGCGCAGCCAGCAGATAGCCGAGTGCGAGCCATCCCCTGCCCCGCGTCTCCTGCTTTCGAACCTGATTTCCTTCCAATGCGCCGACCTCCGCTGCGAATTTCAGGATTCCTGCGACACGCGCAGGTTAGACCATCCTATTTTTTAGTATACCACATTTCCTCCTTCCCTTCAAGGTGAAGGGACTATTTTCTGCGGTTCCCGGCGCTTTTGTTAATTTTCAACAAAGCTCATGTGAACCAAACGGCAAAAACGGGCGGAAGCCCCGAAGGACCTCCGCCCGCGCACCCCATTCTGAATCAGAGATGTTGATCCAGCATATCCACGGCCTCGAAGTTACCCTGCTCCACGGCCGTCTCCATCAGCTGCTCCACGGTGTCCGCAGTGGCGCAGCGGATGAACTGCTCCACGTGCGCCCAGTCCTGCTTCTCCGCCAGATCCCGCAGCAGCGCGTCCGCAAAGGCCTCGCCGCAGCTGGGCAGCAGCAGCTCGAGCGCCGCATAGTTCCCGGCCTCGTAGGCCCGATTGCCAAGATTCGCCGCCTGCTCCGCAGGCAGGGTGGATGCAAGCTGGGCGGCCAGCGCATTCTGGCCCGCGTTCAGGGCGCGACCTGCAATCTCCGCCGCGCAATCCTCCAGCTTCAGCTGAACGGCGTGGTCCAGCAGCCACTGCCAGTTTTCCGCATCCGCCGCCGCACGGGCGACACGCTGCTGAAGCGCATCCTCCAGCTGCCAGGCGTTGTCGCCCAGCCAGTCCCACTTGCCCTCCGCGATGGCAGATTCCACGATGTCCCCGTCGGCGTAGCCCTCCAGGCTCTCGCAGACCCAGGCGTGCATACCCTGTTCGTTCGCCTTCGCCGCGATGCGCGCCTTCAGCTCCGCGTCGTCCGCGATCTCCGAGATGTGCGCGGCCAGCCAGTCCCACTTGCCGTCCTCCAGCGCGCGCTCAAAAGCCTTCTTGCGAATCTGCTGCGCGCGCTCCGAGCGCACGCGCTCCACGCCCGGCCCCGGCACGTCGGCGGTGAGGTCGTTGAAGGCGTTGGAGACCTCGTTGACCACGTTCTCTCCGAAGCGCCAAGCCTTGCGCACCACCTTCTCCATGCCCTTGCCCAGGCCGTCAAAGGCCTGACCCACGCCCTTGCCGATGTCGTCGAAGGCCTTGCCGATGTCGTTGATGGTCTTGTTGAAGGCATCGCCATTGTCCTGCACCGTCGCCTCGCCGTTGGCGATGGCCCGGGCCAGCTTGTCCACCGACTCCCGGTTCATGAAGGGCGCAAGGCGGCGCAGCGCGTCCCAGTTCATCTGGGGCTGGTACTTCGCCAGCAGCGCCTCCACGCACTCCGGGCGCACGAAGGGTGCAAGCCGCGCCAGCTGCATCGCCGTCACGCCGCCCTCCAGCTTCATCGCGATCTCCTCCACGCCCTCCTTCGACATGAAGGGGGCCATCTGCAAAAGCTGCTGAATATTCATATGCTTCTCCTCTCCGGGCGCTTCGCCCGCGTCGACGCTCTGCTGCACCTCTGCGCAGCGCTCCTCCGCCTCTGTTGCGCGCTCCGGCTCCTCAACGCCGTTGAGCAGCTGCTCCACCGTGACGCCGAAGAACTGCGTCAGCTCCAGCATCGTCTGGATGTCCGGCAGCGCCTGGCCGCTCTCCCACTTGGATACGGCCTGGTGGGATACCCGGAGCATGGCGGCCAGCTGCTGCTGGGTCAGGCTGTGCTCCTGGCGGAGGGAGGCGATCCTCCGGCCCACCGCGCGGTTCTCGATCATGTCGCTTGCCTCCTTGCTCTCCGGGCGTTGCGCGCCCGTGGTCGTTTCGTCGAATCGGAATGCCCCGATGGCATTCCATCAATCTCTGTGCTCCGGACATTTGCGTTTTCGCTGTCCGTGGCTGCATCATAGCATTTTCTATTTTCATTTGCAAGCAACTGTTAGTTGAATTTCGTAAATTCCAGGATAAATGTTAGCACTCACCTAAATCGAGTGCTAATTTTCCCTTGACTTTTGGATTTCCGGTGATAAAATGAAGCCATTCAAGAAACTTGGAGGTGAATCCCACATGTTTGGAAAGGGAACCGTATCCATCAATGCAGAGAACATCATGCCCGTCATCAAGCAGTGGCTGTATTCCGATAAAGACATCTTTGTCCGCGAACTGGTGTCCAACGGCTGCGACGCGATCAGCAAGCTGAAGCGGCTGGCGAACAGCGGCGAGGCGCAGGTCGAGGAAAACCCCGAATACCGCGTGGACGTGATCACCAACCCGAAGAACGGAACGATCCAGTTCATCGACAACGGCCTTGGCATGACCGGCGACGAGGTCGTCAAGTACATCGCCCAGGTGGCCTTCTCCGGCGCGACGGACTTCGTGCAGAAGTACGCAAACAGTGAGAAGGACGGCGAGGGCAGCGGCATCATCGGCCACTTCGGCCTGGGCTTCTACAGCTGCTTCATGGTCTCCGACAAGGTGGAAATCGAGACGAAGAGCTACATCGAGGGCGAGCCTGCCGTGCGCTGGGTCAGCGAGGACGGCATGGAGTACGATCTGGAGGAGTGCGACCGCAGCCAGCGCGGCACCTGCATCACCCTGCACATTTCCGAGGAGGACAAGGACTTTTTGAACCTGTGGACGCTGCGCTCCACGCTGGAGAAGCACTGCGCCTTCATGCCGGTGCCGATCTTCCTGTCCGAGATCAAGTATGAAAAGCCCGAGCCGGAAAAGAAGGAAGAGTCCCAGGGCACTGAGACCGTCGAGACCGCCGAAAACGCCGAAGCTGCCGAGAGCACCGAAACCACGACTGAGGAAGTCGCCGAGGTGGAGAAGCAGAGCGATCCGCAGCAGATCAACGAGACAAACCCGCTGTGGATGAAGCGCCCCAACGAGTGCACCGACGAGGAGTATAAGGAATTCTACCACAGCGTGTTCCACGACATGGACGATCCGCTGTTCTGGATCCACCTGAACGCCGAGTATCCCTTCAATCTGAAGGGCATCCTCTACTTCCCCAAGCTGAAGAACGAGTTCACCGCCAGCGAGGGCGTGATCAAGCTCTACAACAACCAGGTGTTCGTGGCCGACAACATCAAGGAGGTCATTCCGGAGTTCCTGATGCTGCTGAAGGGCTGCATCGACTGCCCCGACCTGCCGCTGAACGTGTCGCGCTCCTTCCTGCAGAACGACGGCTACGTGAAGAAGATGTCCGCCTACATCACCCGCAAGGTGGCCGACCGCCTGATGAGCGAGTTCAACACCAGGCGCGAGGACTACCAGCGCTACTGGGACGACATCCATCCCTTCGTGAAGTACGGCTGCATCAAGGACAGCAAGTTCTACGAGCGCGTGAAGGGCGCGATCCTGTACAAGACCACCGACGGCAAGTACATGACCCTGTCCGAGTACGCCGACGCGAACTGCGACGGCGAGGAGCGCGTGATCTACTACGCCTCCGACGAGAAGCGTCAGGCCCAGATGATCAAGATGTACAACGACCAGGGCAAGGACGTGGTGCTGCTGAACACGCTGATCGACACCAACTTCATCAGCTTCCTGGAGTACGACGCAGGCGAGGAGAAGCTCAGCTTCAAGCGCGTGGACTCCGCCTCCGACGGCCTGACCGAGGACGGCGAGGTGGACGAGGATGTGCGCAAGGCGCTGGAGGAGCGCTTCCGCACCGCCATGGACGACAAGGAGGTGGCCGTGCAGCTCAAGCCCTTCAAGGCCGAGGACGCCATCGCCATGATTACGGTGGACGAGCAGAACCGGCGCTTCACCGAGATGAGCGAGCGCTGGGGCGGTGCAAGCATGAAGCTTCCTGAGAAGCGCACGCTGGTGCTCAACAGCAAGCATCCGCTGGTGCAGTGGCTGGAGAAGGCCGAGGACGGCGAGGACACCCAGGCGATCTGCGCTCAGGTGGCCGACCTTGCCGAGATGGCGCGCCAGCCGCTGGTGGCCGACCGCATGGTGGACTTCCTCAAGCGCAGCAACCAGCTGCTGACGAAGATCATCGAGAAGTAAACGCAATGGAACCGGCGACAGTTCGGATTGCTGACAAAGTATCGCAGGACAGCCTGTAAAATCGGAAGTGACGGCGTGTACGTCACTTCCGGCATTTTTCGAGAGCCTTGCGGAGAAAAATGCATTCCCGTTCCGGTTGCCGATGAGGGAGGCCCTTTAGGGCCGACTAGCCCGAGCAATTCCGAAGGATTTGCCGGGCGTAGCTGCGACAGACGCAAAGCGGCTGGTGCAGCCGACACAGGAAATTCCGCAGAATTTTAGGCAACCGGCCCTACCGCGTTGAAAAACGATAGTTTTTCAACGCAATGAGCGCCCGGAAGCAGGATTGCTTCCGGGCGCAATTTGTCACTGTGGAATTATCGTGCTGCGATCAGCCCGCATACTCCGCCCAGTGCTCGGTCCAGGTCTCCAGCAGGGCTTCC
>JBJEJN010000094.1:0-12575 GCA_051878085.1 Aristaeellaceae bacterium
CAGCAAGCTCTCCATCGCCGCCGCATGCTTCTCCATCTATGCCTATCAGGAGCTGAAGAAGCAGCTGGAATCCGTGGAGGAAATCCGCTTCATCTTCACCTCGCCCACCTTCATCCGCGAAAAGACGCCAAGGGAAACAGGTCAGAATGTGTTTCGATACGATGGAACGCTTCAGGGGAGGAACCACAATGAATAAGGCGCAGATCATTCGTCACACAAAGAATTATATGGACATGCTGGCTCAGGGCGTGGATCCGATCAGTAATGAAAAAATCGAAGCGGATTCTGTTGTTCTTCAGCCGCGAATGCAAAAGTGTTTTTCCTTCGTCGCCGAGCTTCTGGATGAGCTGATAGAAAATCATGGATTTGTCCCGCTCTCATCGGACGATGCTGTTCGCTATGAAATTATCGAAAAGAAATCTGCGTTCTCTCTGAGCGAGGAACAGATGCACCGCATCTCCGTTTCCGCAAAGCCGATCACGCCCAATGCCTTCCTGAACAACATCAATCGCGTGGTGGATCATGCACAGATGGAGAAGCTGTCCATAAAATCCATCAATACATGGCTTCTGGCGCAGGGCTTTATCACCGAAACAAAGGAGCCTGCGATGGTCAATCGAACAATTCGCAGACCCTCGGACAAATCATCGGAAATTGGCATTCAGGAAGAGGAAATCACCGATGCTAAGACGGGCGAGATCAAGAAGCGGATGGTCCTTACATTACAGGCGCAGGCGTACCTGTTGGATCACCTGAATGAGATTGCTAGTCTTCCTAGTCTATGAAGGGTAATCAATTAGAGTGAGATTCGCTCATAACCCATCTTCCCGCATGCCCTCAATCATCGCATCACTGAACTCTTTGGAAGGAACTCGTGCATAGACGCCGCCTTCGGCGAGAATCTCGGCTTCTCTGGCGCGGATTTCATCCGGCTTGATGGTGTAGGGGACGGGCTTATCGATGTATGCGGGATAGTTATAGCGCCAGGTGTTGTATTCGTCGCGGGTGATCTCGTCGTTGTGGAACATCTGGCCTTCCTTCTTCCACGCGCTCAGCGCGTAGCGGAACCAGTCGGGCGCTTCACGGTTGAGGTAGAGGCAGGTGCGGCCCTCAAACTCGCCGATGGTGAGGCCGTAGAGGTCTTCCAGTGCAAATAGCGTGTGCATGAGCCCTTCGGGTGTGTCGATGTCCGGCACGGCGAGCGCGTGCGGAGACACTTCCAGGACTTCTGCAAGGCGATGCGTCAGTTCTTCCTTGGGTGTGCGGGTGCCTTTCTCATACTGCGACATGCGGATGTCGGCGGTCTTTTCAGGAAAACCGGCGGCCTTGCCCAGAAACTTGAGGGTCATGCCGCGAAGATTTCGCATATGTCGGATTCTCTCTCCGATTGCCATGCCATTCAACTCCCAGTTGGTTTGTTGAATAGATTATATCATAAAAGGCTATGGAAATCAAGTTTTCTTAAACATAATTGCTAACAGATTTATATTGCGGCAAGAGTGTTGCAGTACGATTCCATATTTCTGATGCGATGAGGAACAGATGGTCTGACAGATTGCAGTTGCGATTTGTTGTTGCTTATGCTATAATGATTACAAGGTTATCGGAGCGGGTTTTCAAAATCAACCGATATCCCCGATCAGTGGTTATCATTTATGATAACGATCTGATATTATCATCAGCACAGCGCTGATAATATGGAAATGTCAAATCATCACAGATATTGGATGTCACAGCTATATAGCAAATTTGTTTAAGCTGTGGCCTCGGGCATCGAGTGGGAATAAGGCACGAAGCTCTGAATACTCCGTAATTGCAGGGGCTTTCGGGCGCTGAACCGGCCCTGTGGCTATCGCAGTCGCGCCACTGCCTTTGGCAGGCGCGACCAGCCGCCGGGAATTCTTTAGGATTCCTTGGCGCGCTGCTGGCCGCTGCAACACATTGCAGTGCAGCCAGTGCGTCCACAACGGTTTGGCAACACTTTTCCAATATCCATAATGCAAGAACTGCAAGGAAGAGATTAAGTAATAATGAGAACACTGAAAATCTGTCGTCCCAAGCGTATGATGGCCGGGATGGCAAAGCTGACTGTGGAAATTGACGGAAAACAGATCGGTAAGCTTACCAACGGGCATGAACTTTCTACCTCAATCGACGAACAGGCCCATGAACTCCATGTCCACTTCGGTGTGCTGGGAGGTAAAAAGTGTTCTACCAAGCTGATGATCCCCGCAGGCAGTTTTTCCTATGCGCTTCAGGTTGAAATGTTGGAACTGACCACCGGCAATAAACCTGTTCTGGTTCCCTGCGGAGGTTCTGTTCAGAACGTACCGCCTCGTGTTGTTCAGCTGATGGTTTCAACACTGACTACAGCTCTGATGGATCAAAAACTGCGGGATATTTTTATCAAAGTCCCAGGTGTACGGCTACAGCTTGTGGTTGAAGAACAGCAGTGGGGGCTTGTTGCATGCGCAGGAACAGCAAGAAAAACGCTGCTCGTCCAGCCTTACTCCCAAATAAAGGGTTCGCTTCTGGCTGCAATGAACAATTATCTGGAACATGCAGATCTGCATACACCAGAAGGCAGAGAAAAATTTACCAATATGATTTTCACCGAATATCTGCAATATCTGCCGGATTATCAGCAAGTCGGAAACCATGAATTCGTATTAAAAACCGTGCTGTAGCTGTACTGGTCAAAATGGCAGTCAAGACAGGTCAAGTATTTATCCCCCGGCAGTGCCGGGGGATTTTACATGTGCAGACACGGTACCGGAACATCCGCCGACGCCGCTTTCATGCGGCTGAACGTGCTCTCTTCCGCACTACTGCTTCAGGCGGCGGATCAGCTTGTCCACCGCGTCGGCGGAGGTCAGCAGGCTGCGGCCCTCGTCCGTGGTGATCTGGTAGGAATCCACATCATAGGAATAGAAGCTGTACTGCACCTGCATGCCGCTCGTGTTGCTTGCGGTGATGGTGAGCAGCGCCTCCCCGGCGGGTTCGTCCGCGCAATGCCCGGTCGCCGTCAGATCGCGGATGCTGTTCCACAGCTCCTCCGTGGGATCCTCTGCGTCGGTTTCGGTCTCCGCATCCTCAGACTCCGCATCTTCAGCTTCAGCATCCTCCGCCGCATCCTCGGGTACGAATTCCAGTGTCCTTCCGTCCAGCGCACAGGTGAAACGCGCAACGTCCGCATACTCCAGCGGGAAGATTTCGCGATTCCAGAGCTGTTCAGCCGTGTTGTTCAGGATCGCTTCGACGCTCTCGGCGGAAAGGGTGTAGACCATGTCGGAGCCGGACAGCCGCGCATGGTACGCGCCGTCATCATTCACGCTTCCGACGAGCAGCTCCAGCCTTTCGCCGTCCTCGCCCAGCAGGAGCACGCGGGTGGCGGTTTCGTCGCTGAGCTGCCAGTCGGCAAGCTCCTCCTCCGTGGCGCTGGTGGAGATCAGCTCCTCCCACGCAAGCGAGGCGATGTCCTCGATCAGCTCATCCACGGCATCGTCGTCCATGGGCTCGCCGCCGTCCGTGGCGTACCAGTGCTGATCGGGGTCGATGCTGATGCTGGTCTGCTCATAGATCAGCTCCAGCTGCGTGCCGACGATCAGCTGCACAGGCTCGTCCACCGTCGGGATCTCCTCCAGCACGGCCAGGTCCGTCAGCGTCTCCGCAAACATCTCGGACAGGGAGCTGGTCGCGGTGTAGATCACGCCGTCCTCGCCCTCGATGCGCAGGTAGTAGCCGTCGCCGAAGGGTGTCGCATCGCCCAGGATGTAGCGCGTGCTCGTGCCGTCCGACCACCCGGCGGTGACGGCGTAGCTGTCGTCTGAGAAGCCGTAGTCCTCCGGCTTCTCCACGTCGCTGAGCTTGCGGCTGGCCTGCATGGAGATCAGCCGGTCGGCCACGTCCTGCACCGCATCCGAATCGGTGGGGAAGGAGGCGTCGTCCGAATTGCGCCATTCCTCATCCTTCTTCTCAAAGTTGCATTCGTCGCTGCCGCTCGTCCAGTGCAGGGCGATCAGCTCGTCTGCGCTGCGCTGGGTGAGGGCAAAGCTGCCCTCCTCCTCGCGCACCTCGCTGCTCTGGGTCATCCGGTTCACCAGCGCGTAGCTGCCCAGCAGCAGCACCAGCACGCCCAGCAGGATCAATGATTTGATGGATCGTTTCAACGCCTCTTCCTCCTTATGGATATGATTGCGCCCGCAGCGATGAGTCCCAGCGGGATCAGGCCGATCAGGATCACGCTCCACATCGTGGACTGCGCGCCGGTGACGGTGAGGGTGTTGTTCTCCATGGTCTTTGCGCGGATGGAGATGGTCTCCTCCTGATCGCACATCCAGTTCACGGCGTTGAGGAACAGGTTGCCGTTCGCGCCGCCGACGCTGCGGTCAAAGGCGTCGGAGATGAAGTCCGCGCCGCTGAACCAGCAGAGCCTGGCCTCGCCCAGCTCGGAGGCCGCCGCCACGTGGAACGGGCCCTCGGCGTCGCCGTCCTCCCTCTCGGTGGTCTGGGTCTCCATGCCGTCTGCCTTGGTGTAGGCCTCGGAGGAGGTGGACAGCAGGTAGCTCACGCTGGCCTCGCCCTCGCCGGTCTCTACAATGGGCTGGGACAGGGGCATCAGGATGTAGTAGCCGCCCGCCTGAATGGGCGAGGTGATTTCGTGCTCCTCGCAGTCCGGCAGCAGGTAGTAGGGATAGCGGTTCAGGTGCATGTTGGGGTTGCCCTCCACGACCAGGCCGGTTTCCGCCGTCAGGCCCATGCGGGCCGTCACGCGCAGCAGGTTCTCCATCTCACCCTCGGCGATGTAGTCCGTGACCAGCACGACGCGCCCGCCACCCTCCAGATAGGAGATCAGCGCGTCGGCCTCGTCGTCGCTCAGGTCGTTTTCCGGGGCGTTGATGATCACCGCGTCCGCGTCCTCGGGAACCTCGCCCTCGGACAATAGCGTCAGGCTGTCGACCTCCAGGTTGTCCTGCTCCAGCATGCTCAGCAGACTCTCGCTCAGCTCCGCCTCGCCGTGTCCGGTCAGGGTGTAGACCTTGGGCAGGTTGTCGCTGGTGACGTAGTGGATGGCGTTGGTCAGCTCGTTTTCGCCGTTGAACTCGGTGGTGGTGGTGTAGCCGTAGGGGCTGTAGTCCATGGCATAGCTGGTGACGAAGATGTCGTTGTAGCCCACCAGCCTGTAGCGCTCGCCGCACTCCACGATCACGCTGTTGGCGAAGAGCTGGGAGGTGCCCAGGTCGTAGCCCTCCAGGAAGGTGGGCTGCTCGGAGGGATCGACGTAGCTTATGTGGATGCGGTCGCTCAGACTGGCGTAGCGGTCCAGCAGGCGGGTGATGGTGCTGTCCTCGCTGCCGGAGGTGGCCAGCAGGTAGAGGTTCACGTCCTTCTCCAGGCTGGCGGCGATGCGCTTCGTCTGGTCGGACAGGCTGTAGAGGGACTGCCCGGTCATGTCGATCTGGGTGAGGGATGTGGGCAGCGCGCCCGCGACCATGTTTGCAATCACGGCAATGACCACCAGCATGGCGGCGGCGAAGGCGGAGTAGCCGCCCGCGCGGAAGCGCCTGCCGAACATGGCGCGCAGCCGCTGCTTCAGGGGAGCCTTGGGTTTTTCCGGGCGCTTCATCAGCTTCTTCATTCGCTCCACCTCCTCTTTTCAAGGGCCTGCACCGCGAGGAACAGGAACACGCAGATGATGGACAGGTAGTAGACGATGGCGGTGAGGTCGAACACGCCCTCCACGAAGGTGTAGAAGCGGTCGAACAGGCTCAGCTGCTCCATGATGCGGGAGAACAGGCCGGAGAAGGCGCCGGAGTCCAGCGCGTACCAGAGGTACAGTCCGCCCACGCCCAGCACGCCCACCAACAGGGAGACCAGGGGGTTCTTCGTCAGCACGTAGAGCACCGCTGCGAGCGCCATCACAACCACGCACAGCGCCATCAGCGACGCGCCGGAGGAAGTGGAGACGAAGCTGGCCAGGCCGCTCATCAGGTAGAACGCCAGCGCGACCACCAGCGTGAGCACTGCCGAGGCTACCTGGCTCTCCGTGACGGAGGAGATGAACAGGCCCATGGCCAGCAGAGACGCGCCCAGCAGGTAGAAGCCCAGCAGAGAACCGTAGGCCACGCGGAGGGACAGCGTGCCGAACTGGCTGAGGATCAGCGGGTACAGGCCCATGATGGCCGTGGGCACCGCCAGCACCACCAGCATGGCCAGATATTTGCCCAGAATCACGTCGGACAGGCGCATGGGCAGCGCATAGAGCAGCTGGTCGGTCTTTTGCCGCTTTTCCTCCGCCACCGAGCGCATCGTGAGGATGGGCACGATGATGAGATAGACGAAGCTGATGGCGCTGAGCACGTACTCGAAGTTCGCATAGTAGCCGCTCAGGTTGTAGGCCATGGTGTAGACGCCTGCGACCACCAGCAGAAAGGCCGCGAACAGGTAGCCCATGATGCCCTTGTAGTAGGCGGAAACCTCCTTTTGAAAGACTGCGATCATGCCTGCTTCACCCCCTCCGCCGGTTTCGCCGCTTCATTCTGAAGCTGCGTCAGCTCGTCCCCGGAATCCCGGGTGAGCTCCAGGAACACGTCCTCCAGGCTGGCCGCCTCGCGGTGCAGCTCCATGAGCGGCACATTCGCTGCCGCAAAGGCCCGGAACAGCTCCTCCCGGATCTCCGCGCCCTCCTCCGGAGAGATGCGCACGGCGTTCACGCCGTCCTCGCCCGTCTCGATGACGATTTTCTCCACGCCGGGCACGGTCGAGAGGATTCTTTTGACCTCCTTCGCCTCCGCACGGGTCTCCAGCAGCAGCGTCACCGCGCCGGAGAACAGCTTCGTCAGGTTCTCGGTGGAGTCGCTGGCCACCAGACGGCCGTGGGAGATGATCATGATGCGGTCGCACACCGCTTGCACCTCGCTGAGGATGTGGCTGGAGAGCACGATGGTGTGGTTCTTGCCCAGATCCTTGATGAGCTGGCGGATCTCGATGATCTGCGCCGGATCCAGGCCCACGGTGGGCTCGTCCAGGATGATGACCTCGGGGTTGCCCAGCAGCGCCTGGGCGATGCCGACGCGCTGGCGGTAGCCCTTGGACAGGTTGCGGATCAGCCTGTCCTTGACCTCCAGCGTCCTGGTCAGCAGCAGAACCCGCATCAGCTGCTTGTTCTGCTCGTCCCTGGGCACGTTCTTTGCCCGCATCACGAAGCGCAGATACTCTTCGGGGGTCATGTCCGTGTAGAGGGGCGGCTGCTCGGGGAGGTAGCCGACGCGCCGCTTGGCCTGCATGGGGTCATCCAGCACGCTGTGGCCGTCGATCTTCACCTCGCCCGCCGTCGCGCCCAGACAGCCCGTGATGATGTTCATGGTGGTGCTCTTGCCCGCGCCGTTGGGGCCTAGGAAGCCGTAGATCACGCCCTTTTCGATTGTAAAGGAGAGGTCGCTCACGGCGGTGTGGCTGCCATAGCGCTTCGTCAGATGTCTGACTTCAATCAAAGCCTATCGCTCCTTTCATGGATGAACTTTCGGTTCACGCATCCCATTGTAGCAACGCAAGCTGGAATGAACTTAAAAATCCCTCCGCCGCTCGTGAACGGGGCAAAGAGAAAATGAAAACGAATCGTGAACACTTGCGCGAGGACGGGATTGTTCACGATTCGTTCATGGCTTTTTTAAGTCGGTTCCAGCTGCGCGCCTTATATTATTCGCATCGCGAACAGCGAAAAAACACAGATACAGGAGTGATTGATATGAAACACATGGCGCGCAACAGCATCCTTCGGGCGCTGGTTCTGGGACTGATCGTGCTGACGCTGATGGCCTCCGCGCTGGCTGAGCCTGCGGAGAGCGCGCGCAACCTGCGCATCGAACTGAGCACGAAGTACCCCTCGATGGTGGTCAAGGCGGGCGACAGCCTGAGCTTCGATCTGGACGTGGACAACCAGAGCGGTTCCTCCCAGGATGTGGAGCTTTCCATCGTGGACATCCCCGAGGGCTGGGAGGGCTCCTTCAGCGCGGGCAGCAAGCAGGTCAGCGTGGTGCACGTCAAGGACGAGGACGTGAACACCGACCTGGACTTCGCGCTGGACATCCCGCTGGAGGCCGAGGACGGCACGTACCAGATCGTGCTGAAGGCCCAGGGCGAGGGCTACAGCGACGAGATGACCCTCAACCTCACCGTCAGCGCCGAGCAGATGGGCGAGAGCAGCTTTGAGGTGGAGTATCCCTCCCAGGAGGGCGACGCGGACACCAGCTTCAGCTTCGCCGCCACCCTCATCAACAATACCCTCTCCACCCAGTCCTACTCCTTCGCGTCCAGCGCGCCCAGCGGCTGGCAGGTGAGCTTCATGCCCTCCGGCGAGAGCACCAAGGTCGCCGCGCTGGAGGTGGAGCCCCGCACCAGCCAGGGCCTGGACGTGAGCGTCACCCCGCCGGAGAACATCGAGGCGGGCACCTACGAGATTCACCTGACCGCCACCTCCGCCTCGGAGAAGCTGAGCCTGGATCTGGAGGTCGTCATCACCGGCAGCTACGACGTGGACCTCTCCACCCCCAGCGGACGGCTGAGCTTCGACGCCTACGCCAACAAGGAGACCGGCGTGCAGATTTCCATCACCAACAACGGAAACACGGAGCTGACCAACGTCAACCTCAGCTCCAGCGCGCCCAGCGGATGGAGCGTGCGCTTCGAGAACGAGACCATCGAGCTGATCGAGGCCGGCGCGACCATTGAGACCACGGCCTACGTCACCCCGGGCGAGGACGCCATGTCCGGCGACTACGTGACCAAGCTCACGGTCAAGAACAGCGAGACCAGCGACAGCGCCGAGTTCCGCGTCACCGTCAAGACGGAGACGAAGTGGGGCTTCACCGGAATCGCCGTGATCGTGCTGCTGGCCGTCGCCATCGCCGCAATCATGCGCAAGTACGGGAGGCGCTGAGCATGACCAACGCCATACTTGAAACCAGGGATCTGACCAAGTGCTACGGCAGCTTCACCGCCGTGGACCGGCTGAACCTGTCGGTGTATCCGGGCGAGGTCTTTGGACTTCTGGGCCCCAACGGCGCGGGCAAGACCACCACCACGCTGATGCTGCTGGGCCTGACCGAGCCGAGCTTCGGCAGCGCGCACATCGGCGGTGTGGACTGCACCCGTGATCCGTTGAAGGTGAAGCGCTTCGTGGGCTACCTGCCGGACAACATGGGCTTCTATCCGGACATGACGGGCCGGGAGAACCTGCGCATGACCGGGCGGATGAACGGTCTGAGCGGCGTGGAGCTGGAGGGGCGCATCGAGCAGCTGCTGCGCCGCGTGAAGATGACCGCTGCGGCGGACAAGCGCACCGGGACCTACTCCAAGGGCATGAAGCAGCGCCTGGGCGTGGCGGACATCCTGATGAAGGACCCGGAGGTGCTGATCATGGACGAGCCCACCAACGGCATCGATCCGGAGGGCATGCGCGAGCTGATGGCGCTGATCCGGGAGCTGGCCGAGGAGGACGGCAAGACCATCCTGATCTCCTCCCACCAGCTGCACCAGATCCAGCAGATCTGCGACCGCGTGGGCATCTTCGTGGGCGGCAGGCTCATCGCCTGCGGGCACATCGGCGAGCTGGCGGAGCAGCTGCAGGCCGAAACGGGCTTCCATCTGGAATTCACGGCGAAGCCCGGCGGCGACGCGCTGCTGAGCTTCCTGTGGAAGCGCAAGTACATCCGGGACGTGCAGCAGAGCGGCGAGAGCTTCCGCATCCGCTCGGACGAGGACGTCACCGGCCGGCTGGTGAAGGATCTGACCGAGGACGGCTTCGTCCTCACCTCGCTCCGGCAGGCCGGAAACGATCTGGACGAGATTTACAGTAGATATTTTGAAAAGGCAGGTGAGCAGCATGCAAACAACGGCACAGGCGGCAAGGCCCGCATCCTCCGTCGGAAGAAGCGCAGCTAGGCGCGTACACGGAGGCTTCTCCACGCTCTACCGCAAGGAGCTGGCCGACCACTTTCACAGCGCGCGCTTCAAGCTGGTGTTCGCGCTGCTGATCCTGACCAGTCTGGCCAGCCTCTACGGCGCGCTGGAGGGCATTGCGGACTCCGTGTCCGAGAGCAGCGAATTCATCTTCCTGTCCCTCTACACCGCCTCCAGCAACTCCATTCCCTCGGTGGCCTCCTTCCTTGCCTACCTGACCCCGCTGGCGGGCCTGGTGCTGGGCTTCGACGCGGTCAACCGGGAGCGCAGCCAGGGCACGCTGAACCGCCTGGTCTCCCAGCCGATCCACCGCGATTCGGTGATCGTGGCCAAGTTCCTGGCGGGCATGACCGTAGTGGCCGTGATGGTGTTCTTTGTGGGCATTCTGGTGGGCGGTCTGGGTCTGATGAGCATCGGTATCCCGCCGGGAGGCGAGGAGCTTCTGCGCATCCTGAGCTACCTGATCCTCACGGTGTTCTACACCTCACTGTGGATGGGCATCGCCATGCTCTGCTCGGTGCTCTGCCGCCACGCGGCCACCTCCGCGCTGATCGTCATCGCCCTGTGGATCTACTTCACGCTCTTTGCCAGCATGGTGATGAAGGTCATCGCGAACCTCTGCTATCCGGTGGACGGCATTCAGGGCTACTACAACATGATGAGCAACTACGAATTGCAGCTGACCCTGAACCGCACCTCCCCCTACTACCTCTACTGTGAAGCTGTCACCACGCTCCTGAATCCCAACGTCCGCACGATCGGGATCACGACAACGGAATCTCTTTCCGGCGCGCTGGCGAGCTATCTGTCCTTCGACCAGAGCCTCCTGTTAATCTGGCCGCACATCACCAGCATGGTTGCGCTGACGATGGCATCCTTCACAGTTTCCTATATCGCCTTTATGCGCCAGGAAATACGCGCTTGACACACTCTACCGATTCCATTTCTCCTTACAAAATCCCCCCCGCGGCGCAAAAAGGCGGCCCATCCGCAGCAAACCGGCGGATGGGCTTTTTGATGGGCCCGGAGGATCCGCCCTGCGATCCATGCGAACCGGCGATCGGGACGACCTCGAAACGGAGAGAATGCTTTGAGACAGTCCCCCGCATCACCGTAGGGCGGGGTGCCCACACCCCGCCGCATGGCAGTTGCTTCTCTGCGGCGTCAGCCCGGCAGGACGGCGGAGATGATCAGCCGCCTGCCGTCCGGCGAGGACGCGCTGATCCTTCCGCGGTGGGCGCTGACCACGGCCTTCGCAATGGAGAGCCCGATGCCGTAGCCCGAGGTTTTGCTGCTGCGGGAGGAATCGCCCCGGTAGAAGCGGTTGAACATGCGCTCCATGTGCTCCCGGCTGAGCATCTGCGTGCTCTCGTTCTCCACCTGGAGCGACACGCCCTTGCCGCGGCGCTCCAGCCGCAGGGAGATGGCGCTGCCCTCGGGGGAATACTTCAGCGCGTTGTCCAGCAGCACGCAGATCAACTGGCGGATGCCGTCCTCGTCGCCGCGCAGAGCGATGTTCGACTGGATGTAGAGCTTCAGCTCCCGGTTCTGGGCCTTCGCCAGCGGCAGAAAGCCGGAGGCCGCCTCGTAGACCAGCTCGGAGAGCGGAAACTCGATCATCCGTCTCTGGCCCTCCTCCATGCGGGAGAGGCGAATCAGGCTGTTGGTGAGGGCGGTGAGCCGGCCGGCCTGCTGGCGGATGCCCCGCAGCCACTCGTTTTCGCCGTACTCCGACTCCAGCACCTCGGCGGCGGCGTCGATGATGGTGATGGGGGTCTTGATCTCGTGGCCCGCGTCGGTGATGAACTGCTTCTGCTTCTCATAGCTCTCCGCAAAGGGCTTCATGATGCGCCCGGACAGCGCCGTGACCAGCAGAAGTACCGCCAGCAGCCCCGCCAGCGAGATGCCCACGCTGCTGATGAGCACGCTCTGAAAGCTGGCCAGCGTGCGGCCGTAGTCCAGAAAGATGATGCGCACGCCCCCGTCCTCCGCGCAGCGCAGGAAGCGGTAGTCGTCCACGAAGCCCCGCTCCCTGCCGGACCTCCACGCGCGCAGGGCATAGTCCGACACGGATTCCGCGTCCAGCGCGGCGATCTGCACCATGTCCGCGTCCTCGATCTCCCCTTCGGCGCTGAGCAGCACGGAGAAGTAGCGGATCTCGAAGGGCAGCTCCGGGGACTTGTAGCGCGGGCCGTCGATGCGCCAGTCGAAGGTCTCCGGCATCTCCGGGAAGTGCCCTCCGTTGTCCCGCAGCAGCTCCAGCACGCTGTCCGCGTCCTGCACGATGCCCCGGTAGTTGACGATGTTCAGCGCGCACATGATGACCGTCAGCACCAGCATCAGCGACAGCATCGTGGCGGCGACCAGCTTGAAGCGCAGACGGCGGATCATGGAATCTTCTCCAGCGTGTAGCCCGCGTTGCGGGAGACCTGGATGCGCACGTCGGCCTTCAGCCCCGCCAGCTTCTTGCGCAGGTAGGAGATGTAGCTCCAGACCACGTTGATCTCCACTGCGTTGTCGTAGCCCCAGATGCGCTCCAGCAGCTGCTCGCTGGAGATCAGCCGCCCCGGATTGGAGATCAGCAGCTCCATCACCTGATACTCCTTGTTGGTCAG
>JBJEJN010000095.1:0-12377 GCA_051878085.1 Aristaeellaceae bacterium
GTCGGGATAACTCTGAAGTCGGGATAACCAGGATTATCTGGAATTCTGGATAATCTTGGCAAGCATCGCATGAGGCTAGCCAAGCTGCCTCATACTTATGGCGACTGGCTCGCGCCAATCGCCTGCTTGTTAGGGGCGCTGCCCCTAAAACCCTGATGGAACAGTATCATTCTAAATGATTCCAGTATGTACATACCGATCATGTCAAAGAAACGCCAACTGTCGGAGTGATTCTTCGCCAATCGTCGGAATGATTCTTCGCCAATCGTCGGAAAAATTGCCAACCAATCCTCCTATTTAGTAAATCATCCGCACTTTTAATAAAAAAGCGGATATTATACTATAGTGGTCTGAAAAAGTGTGGTTCAAGGAATGAAAGTGGTCTGAAAAAGTGTTGATCTTTCTGCCAGCATTGCGTATAATAGAAGCAGTGAACGGAGGCGATGCAGATTGAAGCGATATGCAATGCAGCAGTTGGTGGAATGGAAGGACAAGCCGAATCGGAAACCACTCATTCTGAAGGGCGCGCGTCAGGTTGGCAAGACCTGGCTGATGAAGGAATTCGGCAAACAGTACTTCTCAAAAGTCGCCTATGTCACCTTCTACAACAATCAGCGCATGAAGCGTGTTTTTGATGATGATTACGATATTGATCGCATCATCATGAACATCAACATCGAAGCCAAGGTTGAAGTTACTCCCGGCGACACGCTGATCATCTTCGATGAAATTCAGGAGGCTCCCCGGGCGCTGGAATCGCTGAAGTATTTCTGTGAAAATGCGCCAGAGTATGCTGTTATTGCAGCCGGTTCCCTGCTGGGCTTCGCAATCCATAAGGGCGTATCCTATCCTGTGGGAAAAGCGGATTCCTTAGAGCTGCACCCAATGAGCTTCCGAGAATTCCTTGAGGCGATGAACGAGGAACAGTTGGCTTCGTTGATCACAGAGAAGAATCACGCGATGATGTCCGATTTCAGCAGCAAGTATATCTTCTGGCTTAAGAATTACTACTACGTTGGCGGCATGCCTGAAATCGTTCAGTATTTTGCAGAGCACAAGGATTATCAGGAAGTGCGCAGGATGCAGAAGGCGATTCTGGATCAGTATGAAGACGACTTCGGCAAACATGCCACCAATGCGGAGCTGGCGAGAATCCGCATGGTGTGGAATTCCATTCCAATGCAGCTTGCGAAAGAGAACAAGAAATTCTTCTTCGGGCAGATCAAGACCGGTGCGCGTATGAAGGACTTTGAGGTCGCCATCGAATGGCTGCTGGACTGCGGACTGATCACCAAGGTGTATCGCGTGAACAAGCCTGCCATGCCGCTGAAAGCCTACATCGATTTTGCGGCGTTCAAGCTGTTCCTGTTGGACGTGGGCTTGCTGGGCGCTTTGAGTGAGCTGGACGCCGAATCCATTCTGGAGGGCAACAATATATTCGTAGAATTCAAAGGAGCGCTGACCGAGCAATATGTGCTTCAGGAATTGGTGGCAGAAACAGAGTATACGCCGTACTACTATGCCACTGAGAAGGCCACGTTTGAAATGGACTTCATGATCCAGGAGGGGAAAAACATCGTTCCCGTGGAAGTGAAAGCCGAGACGAACCAGCAGGCGAAGAGCCTGAAAGCATATTGCCAGAAGTATACGCCGGAATATGCTGTCCGTATTTCCATGAAGAATTATCAGGAGGAGGAATGGCTGACCAATCTGCCTTTGTATGCGGTGAGCTGCATCTGACGAAAATCCGGGAAATCTAAAGCCATGCTTTATTTTTCTCGGATTTCATTTCTCCCTCAGACTTGTGCCAGATATGCACAAATCGAAAATATCCCCCATGACGATATGAGTGAAATGCCCATATCGTCTTTTTATTTGCAAAACGATTGGAGGTGATCCCATGGAAAACAAACCTGCCCTCTGGAACACAGAGGAGCTCAATCAATGGAGGGAGGAACTGCACACGCTCAAGGAATGCCGCGACGCCCTCTCCGATCCGGAGCTATCCCGCGCCTATCATGCGCAGCATCCGCACTTTGAGAACTACGTCGGAAGCGTCGTTGAGAAGTTCGGTGCGGAGCGCGTGAATACGGTGCTGGGCTACACGGTGCGGCATTACGACTACGACGGTCGCTTTGATCATGGCGCAAAGAGCTGGGCGCAGCGTCAGCCGCGTGCGCCGCAGCCGCACCGTCTCAAAGCGAACGGAGCGCCGCCGCGCGATTTCCATGAACTGGTGTGCAATTCGCATCCTGTGATCCTCAATTTTGTGTGCAGGATTCAGATGGAAGCTGAACTCAGTCCGCAGAAACCGACGAAAAAGAACAACAGAGGTGTTGAACGTTGAGAAAACGAGACCATTCCATTATCGTTCGCCTGAATGGAAATGAACTCCACCACCTGAAGGAGCAGGTCGAAAAGGCCGGCCTCTCCCGCGAGGTGTACCTGCGCAAGCTCATCATGTGCAAGGAAATCCGGGAGCGTCCCCACCGCGACTGCGTGGAGCTGCTTCAGGAGGTTCGCGCCCAGAGCAGGCTGCTCAATGCCATCGCCCAGGACGCGCTGAATCAGGGCTTCGTGGACGAGCGCCAGATCATGCGCCTGCTGGACGGTTATAAGGAACTGCTCACCGCTGCAAAGCGGCTTGTCTGATTGGCATACGTCTGGATCGGCTCCATCCGCCACAGCCGGATGAACAAGACCGTGGATTACGCCGTCAATCCCGTCAAGACGGCCTACGACGGCAGAGCCGCCGAAGCCGCCAGCATGACCGCCAACATCGCCTATGCGCTGAACGCAGAAAAGAGAACCACCCGCCTGTTTCAGACCGCCGTCAATCTGGACAGCATCGAAACTGCCTGGGAGGAGATGAAGGACGCGAAGGAGCGCTGGGGCAAGACGGACGGCATACAGGGCTTCCATGTGGTGCAGTCCTTTGCGCCCGGAGAGGCCACGCCGGAGCTTGCGCACAGAATCGGCGTGGAATTTGTGGAGCGCTGCTTTCCCGATTTTCAGGCGGTCGTGGGCACCCATCTGGACAAGCATCACATCCACAATCATGTGGTGCTGAATTCCGTATCCTATGTGGACGGGCACAAGTATCACAGCTCCCAGAAAAGCTATTACAATGAACTGCGCAGGGCGTCGGACGAGCTGTGCCGCAGGTACGGTCTGTCCGTGATCAGGTCTGAGACAAATGCCCCGGATCACAGCAGGCATTACGCGGAGTGGCAGGCCGAACAGAACGGCATGCCGACGTGGTGCAGCGCGATTAAGGAGGATGTGGATGCGGCGATCGCCGCCAGCGCGAGCTTCGAGCAGTTTCTCCGCCAGCTGCGGGGCATGGGCTACGAAGTGAAAACCGACGTGAAACACATGGCGGTGCGTCCGCCGGGAAAGGAGCGCTTCACCCGCCTGCGCAGGCTGGGCGACAGCTATACCGAGGACGCCATACGCCGGCGAATCCAGCAGCAGGAGCATGCCGGGCTTCCGCCGCGGACCCTGCCGCCAACTTGGGGGCACGTGCCCCCAAGTCGGCGCGGAAGGTATCGCGGTACCTGGTCGAAGGGAAGAAAGAGCAAGGTCGGCGGTCTGCGCGGCCTGTACCTCTGGTACGCCTTCCGAATGGGTGTGGTGAAGAAATCCGGCAGCAGTTCAAGAAGGACGCATTACCTGCTGCGGGAGGACATCCGCAAGCTTGAAAAGCGCGAACGCATGGCGTCGCTGCTTGTGAAAAACCGAATAGACACCTATGATCAGCTTCATGCACACCAGAACATGTGTCGGGAGCTGATTTCTGTTCTCTGTGACGAGCGCGCCGGATTGAGGGGCAAACCGTCGCCCGAAGCGGAAGCAAGGCTTGCTGTCATAAGAGAACAGCTCAAAATGCTGCGCAAGGAGGTGCGCATCTGCGGTGAGATTGAGGAGGATTCCATCCTTCTGGAAGAGAAGCGGCAGGCGCTCCGCAGCATTCCGATCGAGAGGCCGCAGAAGCGCACCCGGACGCAGCGAGAGAAAGCATGAGAGGAGACCGAATAATGAACAGGGACAGTCCTGAAAAACGCATGGCCGGTGATTACGAAATCATCCACGCCGTGCACATCGGAGACCGTGAGGTCGTGGTCGGGGAGAAACCGGGCAGCGGCAATGGCGACAAGTATATGTGTTCCTTCGGAGAATCCAACGGATTGTTTGAGTTGCACAGCGACGTCTATGCCAGCGATCATTATCCTGAAATCATGGAAATATTCGGGCAGCGCGTATCCGAACAGGCGCACAGGGTCTGCATGGAGCTGAACAAGCCGAAGGTTCAGGGGATTCCCAACGCCGCTCTGACGGACAGGGATTGCACGCGCATCTCCAGTGCGGATGATCTGAATGGCAAGGTCATTGTCATCAGAGCGGATGCGCTGCGGCGCGAGTACCGCGTGGCAACCCATCAGGTGAAGCTGTGTACCGGAGGCTTCGGCACATCCCCCAACAGCCGCGGCTCGGCGGTCTTCTGCACGGATCTGTATTCCGGAGACCACAGCCGCTTTGAACGGCGGGATGTGCTCGGAATCATGCATCCCGAGCAGATGCCCAAGTGGGTGCGACATCATCTTGCAGTCCGACAGCAGGATAAGAAAACCAGGCGGGAGGAGGAACGCTGATTGACGGAAAGGAGGAACGCCGGATATACCATCACGGACAGCATTCACATCGGCAAGGCAGAATTTGTCATCGGTGAGCATCCGAAGGCCCCTTCTCCCTATGTGACCTGGGAGTGTTCCGGTGGCAGCAACTATTTTTGGGGACATTATTTCACGGACAGGCGCTCTGCGGAGAAGAACCTCATTGAGCGCGCACATGCGGAACTCAGCTTTGCCATGCAGCAGGAGGAATGCTGCGAAGTGGAAAAGGCCGACGGCGGCGACAGGTACAGTGCGATGGAAATGGAGTACGAACCCTGTTCCATCTTCGGACGCGACGCCCTGTTCACGGACGTGCGCATTGACAGGCATTCCGTTCCGAAGGGCATGTACACCTATGATATCCGGCACGATGACGCAGGCGAGCCCTGCATGCTGGAACGCAGCGTTCATGCGCATTTCTATGGGGGCGTCATTCTGAATCAGCCTATATCTCTGGGCAAATACGGATGCAAGGCCATCCGAAGCGACGACTGCTGCTTTCTTGAAGGAAACCGGGTCTCATTGAGCGACTTCATGAAAACCCATCCGCCGAAGCAGAAGGAAGCAGAGCGTTGAGCGAAAGGGAGGTGAACCAATGCAAGCACAGAAATATGAGGGATATGTCATCACCGATGAAATCAGAATCGGAAGCGTCAGGTACGCCATCGCCGAGAAGTGCGACGGAGGCAAGTCTTATGTCACCCTGGAGCGAAGGCAGGATACGGACGATCCACAGCCGCATTATTTGCGCAGTCGCATTGCAGCAGAGGTCGATCTGATCAAGCGCGCCGTCATGCAGATGCGCTATGAATTGTGCGGCTTCACAACGGACATGCAGGCGACACTCGGAAGGGAGGCTGATCTGCTTGAGCTATGACGCCCGGAAACTAACCTATGACGGCTTTGAGCTGTTCGGTCAGGAGGTGCTGTTTACCGGGGCGCGAATCGATCGCGATACGCTGCCCAAGGGAATCCATGCCTATGATCTCCGCCACGGTGATGACGATGGCGTTCCCTGTACACTGGAAAAGCGCGTCGTGGTCAACCACTTCGGAACGGTGCTGACCAACCGCCCGTTCAGCCTGTCCCGGGAGGGTTATCGGCAGATCGGCGAGGAGGATTACAGCTTCAATGGCCTGCCGGAGTGTACGCTGGCGGACTATATGAAAACCCATCCGCCGAAGCAGAAGGAAGGAGAGCGATGAGCGAGGTGATGATTTATGTACAACGGCGGTGAAGCTGCCGACCAGATGGTATCGTATGCCTTCAAGGGCGGCGAGGTGGTGCTTCGCCTGTCCGGTGCAGCGGCAAAGAATCTGGCGGTCTATCTCACGGCGCTGCTCAAGCAGGGCGGCCCCAGCAAGGGCAAGACCACCCTGAAGCACATGATTGCGGACGGCAAGGAGCTGACCGTCCAGCGCATCGACACCGATCAGATTCCGTATTTCAACGCCATGGCGAAGAAGTACGGCGTGATGTTCGTGGCGGTCAGGGACAGGAAAAACCCGGACGGCAAGTGCGACATCATGTTCCGGCTGGAGGATTCCGCCCGCGTCAACCGCATCTTTGACCGGCTGGCAATCTCCGAGCATCCCGACGTGGCCCACATCAAGAGCGAAATCATTCGCAGCAGGGAGGAAAAGCAAAACCCTCAGAGGGCGCGGAGCAGAAACCCTTCTCCGTCCGCGCATACCTCGCCTACCAGAAGCGATACCGCCGCAGCTAAGCCCTCCGTCCGCAAGGCGCTTCAGGCAATCCGAAATGCGCGCAGGGCTGCCCCGGTCAAACCGACGAAGGCAAAACAGAAATCGAGGTGAGCAGATGGCAGACGACGAAAAGCGAATCCTTGAGATGGATCACTACGAACACGGCGTGGTTCTGAACGCCCTGAACGAGTATCGGAACGATGTGCTTGCGGAGGGGCGAACCACAGATCTGATCGACGAGGTGCTGCTCAAGGCGATCGACGCGCCGACGAAGAAGGAGAAGAAACGCAAATGCCGGGGTGAGGACAGATGACGCCGAAGCCGGTGGGCAAGCTGGATAAGGCCACCCTCATCGTCCTGATCGCACTGGCGCTGCCGGTGGCGTGGTTTGCGCTGATGCTGGCTCCCCTCATAGCGGAGGACGTGAACCTCGCGGGGATCCTGGACGGTCTGAACGCGGCCATGGCGCAGCCTTTCCACATTCAGTGGGTGGAAGCCTCGCCGAAGTACCTGTTCCTGTTCGTCGGCATGTATTTAACCTGCGTCATGGCATGGGCGGTCACCCGCCGCAGAACCCGTCCGCTGGAGGAGTACGGCTCTGCGCAGTGGGGCGACGTCCGGCAGATCACAAAGAAGTACGCCTCGCCGGAGCCCTCCGCCAATCTGCTGATGACGCAGAATTTCCGTCTGGGGCTGGACAGCCACAGGCACCGGCGCAACCTCAACGTTCTGGTGGTCGGCGGCTCCGGCGCTGGCAAGACGCGCTTCTATGCCAAGCCGAACATCCTTCAGGGAAATACCTCCTTTGTGGTCACAGATCCCAAGGGCGAGCTGGCGCGGGACACCGGAAATCTGATGAAGGAGCTGGGCTACGACGTGAAGGTGATCGATCTGATCAACATGAACAATTCCTTCGGCTACAATCCCCTGCAGTACATCACCTCCGACAACGATGTGCTGCGGCTGGTGACGAACCTGATCCGCAACACCACGCCGAAGAATGCGAGTAATTCCGATCCATTTTGGGAGAAATCCGAGACGGCGCTTTTGCAGGCGCTGATTCTGTATCTCGTCCATGAAGCGCCGGAGGAGGAGCGCAACTTCGGCATGGTCATGGAGATGCTTCAGGCCGCGGAGGTGCGCGAGGAAGAGGAGGACTTCAAGAGCGATCTGGACTATCTCTTTGAAGACCTCGCCATGCGCAATCCCGACCACATCGCGGTGAAGCAGTACGGCATCTTCAAGATGGCGGCGGGCAAGACCGCAAAGAGCATCCTCGTCTCCGTCGGCGTTCGTCTGGCCACCTTCAACCTTTCGGATGTGGTGCGCATGACCAATGTGGACGAGATGGACATCCCCTCCATCGGGGAGAAGAAAACCATCGTCTACTGCTGTATTCCCGACAACGACAGCTCCTTCAACTACCTGATCGGCATGTTCTACACTCAGGTGTTCCAGCAGCTCTATCTCTCTGCGGACAGGAAGCACCACGGCAGGCTCCCGATGCATGTGCATTTCGTGCTGGACGAGTTTGCCAACATCGCGCTGCCGGACGACTTTGAAAAGCTGCTGGCGACCATGCGCAGCCGCGAGATCAGCGTCAGCATCATCATCCAGAACATGGCGCAGCTGAAGGCGCTGTTCAAGGACAACTGGGAAAGTCTCGTCGGCAACTGCGATACTTTCCTGTATCTGGGCGGCAACGAGCAGTCCACCCACGAATACGTGTCCAAGCTCATGGGCAAGGGCACGATTGACACAACCACACACGGCCTCAACAAGGGCAAAAACGGCAGCTATTCCGACAACTACCAGCAAACGGGCCGCGAACTTCTGACGGCGGATGAAGTGAGAATGCTGGACAACCGGTATGCGCTGCTGTTTGTGCGCGGCGAAAGGCCGATGGTGGATGAGAAGTACAACCTTCTCAGGCACCCCAATATCGCACGGACGCCGGATGGCAAGGGTCAGCCCTTTTCCCATGACGGGCTGGACAGGCTGCCGGACGACGTGCTGTTCGACCCCGACCGCCCGGAGGATTTCATCCTTCTGGACGGCGACGAGTTTGCAGAAATGCTGCTCAACCCGGACGGGATTCCGGAGGAAGAACTGGAACCCGTACCCATCGACTTTGAACCCTATGGAGGTAACGAATGAAGACCATGAAACAGATTCTCAAGAGCAGGAAGTTCCGCGCGTGGTGCATCTTCTCCGTCGTCCTCGCCTGCATGTGCTCCGCACCGGCGATGGCGGCGAACGATCCCATTTCGGTCATCAACAACCTGTCCACCTTCATGTTCAGCGTGATCCGTGCCATCGGCCTGATTCTGCTGGGCTTCGGCGTTGTGCAGATCGGCCTCTCCCTGAAGGGCCACGATCCGTCCCAGCGCGCCAACGGCTTCATGACCCTCGCAGGCGGCGTAATCATCATGTTCGCCAAGGAGATTCTCGACCTGATTGTCAAGTAATCGAAGAATGCCGACGTCATCCTATGAATGCCGTCGGCCCGCGCGACGGCTGGATGCAGGCATCCAGCCCGTCCGCTATTCTTAAAAAACAGGCGGGCGGCGGCGCAGCCGCTGCCCGCGACAGGAGGTGATGACCATGCAGTCAAGCGGCAATTGGGTCGTGGACAACATCGTCAATGCGCTCAATACCTGGAATGAAAAGATGGCGGAGATCTGGCAGCTGGTTTCCCAGTCTCCCCAGAGCTTCAAGGGCGGCACGGTCTGGAATGTGATCGAGGGCATCCACAATTCCCTCGTCGCCGTGGGGCTTGCGCTTCTGGTGCTGTTCTTCGTGATGGGCATCATGAAGTCCACCATGAACCTGACGGAGCTGAAGCGCCCCGAACAGGCCGTGCGCTTCTTTCTCAGATTCGTATTGGCAAAGACGGCGGTAACCTACGGCATGGACATTATGATGGCGATTTTCAAAATCTGCCAGGGCGTGATGTCCGCAGCAACGAGCCGCTTCGGAAGCCTGACGGGTGCGACCGCTGTGCTTCCCGATGTGGTCAAACAAAAGATTCTGGCGGTTGGATTCTGGGAATCCATCCCCCTGTGGGCGGTGACGATCCTCGGCTCCCTGTTCATCACGGTGCTATCCTTCGTGATGATCATGAGCGTATACGGACGCTTCTTCCGCCTCTACACCTACACAGCCCTCGCGCCGATTCCGCTCTCCACCTTCGCCGGTGAGAGCACGTCCGGAATCGGCGTTCACTTTTTGAAATCCTATGCCGGCGTGTGTCTGGAGAGCGCGGTGATCGTGATCGCGTGCATGATCTTCTCCGCCTTCGCATCCGGCTCCCCGGCGGGCATCAACGAATCCATGTCCGCGACCAACATCGTCTGGAGCTACATCGGCGAGACCATATTCTCCATGCTGGTTCTGGTGGGCGCGATCAAGATGAGCGACCGGATTTCAAAGGAGATGCTGGGCCTGTGATGCCCGATTGCTATGAAGGAGGAACGCTATGGAAGTGAAGGTACCGAGAGATATTCTGCAGTACGAGGAGTCCCTGTTCTTCGGACTGACGCTGCGCCAGTTTCTGTTTTCCGTGCTGGCCGTCGCGGTTGCGGTGGGCGCGTTTCTGCTGTGCAAGCCCCTGCTGGGTACGGAGACCGCCAGCTGGATCTGCATGGTCGCCGCGCTGCCCTTTGCGCTGCTGGGCTTTGTGCGCTACAACGGCATGACCGCCGACCAGTTCGTGAAGGTATGGGTGCGGTCTGAAATCCTGTTTCCGAAGGTGCTGGTCTATCGCGGCAGCAACCTGTATGCCGAGCTGATCGAGTTCGACCGCGAGGAGGAGGCCAACGCAAGGAACAGGAAGCCGGGCAAGGCCGAGGAAACGCAGCAGGCGAAGAAGCAGAAGGAAAGGCGCAGGCGCGAGAAAGACTTCGAACGTCGAGGCCGCAACATCTTCAAGTTCAGAAAGAGGGGCAGAATCGTCAGATGAAATTGATCGACTCCATGAAAAAGCGGGATAAGGAGAGCTATCCCATTCCCAAATCCATTCAGCAGTGGATGCCGATCCACAGGGTCTACCCGGACGGCATCTTTTTGTACCGCGACCGCTTTTCCAAGACCTTCCGGTTCACGGATGTCAACTACAAGATCGCCAGCCCCGATGACCAGCGCAGCATGTTCATGAAGTGGTGCGCCGTGATCAACAGTCTGGATGTGGGCGCGTCCATCAAGCTGACGCTGTTCAACCGGCGCGTCAACAAAAACGACTACGAGGAATCCATCATGATGCCGCTGCGGGGCGACGAGCACGACCCGTACCGCAGGGAGTGGAACCGCTTCGTGGAGGATCAGGCGGTCAGCGCCAGCAACAACATCACCCAGGACAAGCTGCTGACCGTATCCGTGCAGAAAAAGAGCATCGAGGAGGCCAGAAGCTACTTCACGCGCATCAACGCGGAGCTGCAGGCGAACTTCGCCCACCTGTCCTCCCAGCTGACGGCGCTGGACGCCACCGAGCGCCTGCGCATCTTCCACGATTTCTTCCGCACCGGAAAGGAGGAGGAGTTCCACTTCGATCTGCGCCGCTCCGCCCAGCGCGGACATTCGCCGGTGGACTACATCTGCCCGGATTCCATCGAGGTGGAGAACGACCACTTCTGCATCGACGGCCACTACGGGCGCGTGCTCTTCCTGCGCGACTACGCCAACTACATCAAGGACAAGATTCTGGACGACTTCTCCGAGCTGAACCGCACCATGATGCTGACCATCGACATGAACCCCGTGCCCACGGATGAGGCCGTCAAGCGCAGCACCATGCAGCTGGACAAGGTGGAGGCCAACGTCCTGCGCTACAACCAGCGCCAGCAGGCCAACTCCAACTTCTCCGGCGCACTGCCCCACGACATGGAGATTCAGCGCAAGGAGGCCAGGGAGTTCCTCGAGGACCTGACCACCCGCGACCAGCGGATGCTCATGTGCTGCATGACGCTGGTACACATGGCGGACAGCAAAGAGGAGATGGAGCGCGACACGGAATCCCTGTTCTCCATCGCCCGAAATCACCTCTGCCAGATGTCCACGCTGCGCTATCAGCAGGCGGACGGTCTGAACACCGTGCTGCCCTATGGCGTGCGGATGATCGAGGCGCTGCGCACCATGACCACCGAATCCACGGCGGTGATGATTCCCTTCAAGACGCAGGAGCTGCACGACACCTCAGGCATCTGCTACGGCCACAACATCATCAGTAAGAACCTGCTGGTCATCAACCGCAAGAATCTGCTCAACGGCAACGGCTTCGTGTTCGGCGTCTCCGGCTCCGGCAAGTCCTTCATCACGAAGGAGGAGCTGATCAACGTGGCGCTCAACACGGACGACGAGATTCTGGTCATCGACCCCGAACAGGAATACGGACGGCTGGTTCGCGCGCTGGGCGGCGAGGTCATCAACATCTCCGCGACCAGTCCCAACCACATCAACGCCATGGACGTCTCCCGCGAGTACGGCGATGTGGAGAACCCGATCATCCTGAAGTCGGAATTCATTCTGTCGCTGTGCGAGATGGCGGTGGGCACCGGCGCGCTCAACGCCAAGGAGAAATCCCTGATCGACCGCTGCATTGCCTCGACCTACAGGCCTTATATCCAGCGCGGCTATACCGGCAACCCGCCCACGCTCCAGAACTTCCATCAGGAGCTGCTGAAGCAGTCGGAGCCGGAAGCGCGGGAGATTGCGCTGGCGCTGGAGCTGTTCACCAAGGGCAGCCTGAACACCTTCGCGCAGCTGACCAACGTGGACACCACCCGCCGCATCGTCTGCTTTGACATCCATGAGCTGGGCAAGCAGCTCAAGCCGCTGGGAATGCTGGTGGTGCTGGACGCCATCTACAACCGCATCGCCCGCAACAAGGAAATGAAGCGGAACACCTGGATCTACATCGACGAGATCTATCTGCTCTTCCAGAACGATTATTCCGCAAACTTCCTGTTTGAGCTCTGGAAGCGCGTCCGAAAGAGCGGCGCGT
>JBJEJN010000096.1:0-2431 GCA_051878085.1 Aristaeellaceae bacterium
GGTTGAAGGTCAGCGTGGGCGCATCCTCGGTGGCCTCGCGGATCTCGCCGTAGGGCACCAGGCCCAGCTTGATCAGCGCCTGGAAGCCGTTGCAGATGCCGCCGATCAGGCCGTCGCGGGCCTGCAGCAGGCGGGCCACCTCGTCGGAGACCACGCCGTTGCGGAAGAAGGCCGTGATGAACTTGCCGGAGCCGTCGGGCTCGTCGCCGCCGGAGAAGCCGCCGGGGATGAAGATGATCTGGCTCTGGGCGATGCGGCGGGCAAACTCCGCTGCGGATTCGGCCACGTCCCTGGCGGACAGGTTGCGCACCACCAGCACGTCGGCCTTCGCACCGGCCCTCTCAAAGGCCTTCAGCGTGTCGTACTCGCAGTTGGTGCCGGGGAACACGGGGATCAGCACGCGGGGCTGTGCGACCTTCACGGCGGCGCTGCGCTTCTCCACACAGTTGAAATTGTAGGTGCGCGGGGCGGCGTAGTCGCGCTCCACGGTGGCCTTGAACACGCCGTTGAGCTTGCCCTCGTAGGCGGCTTCGATTTCAGCCATGCCCGCGCACGCGCCGTTCAGCGTAAGCGTGTAGTCGGAGACAGTCTGACCGATCTTCTCCGCGCCGTCGGCAGTTGCGTACTCCACCATGAAGCTGCCCACTGCGGGGGCGAAGAGGTCCGCGTCGGTGGTGAGCTGCGCACCGATGTGGTTGCCCAGGCTCATCTTCATCAGCGCCTCGGCAGCGCCGCCGAAGCCCAGCGCCCAGGCGGACACGATCTCGCCGGAAGCGATCTTTTCGGCAACCAGATCGAAGGTATCCCGCAGGGACTGCACCTCGGGCAGGCCGTTCGGGCGGTACGCGGGGCGGATCAGGCCGATGGCGTGGCCCGCAGCCTTGAATTCGGGGGAGATGACGCGGGCGGAGTCGCACACCTGCACGGCGAAGGAGACCAGCGTCGGCGGCACGTGCATTTGCTCGAAGGAGCCGGACATGGAGTCCTTGCCGCCGATAGCCGCAACGCCCAGATCCAGCTGCGCATCCAGCGCACCCAGCAGTGCGGACAGCGGACGGCCCCACTTTTCAGCCTCGCCGGTCATGCGCTCAAAGTACTCCTGGAAGGTCAGGTGCGCGCCGCGCCAGCCAGCGCCGGCGGCGACCAGACGCGCCATGGACTCGACCACCGCCTGATACGCGCCCAGATACGGGCCCTTCTCGCCCAGGCAGGGATGAAAGCCGTAGCTCATCACCGAGGCGGTCTCGGCGTTCTTGTCCGGCAGCGGGATCAGGGAGGCCATGGCCTGGGCCGGGGTCTTCTGATACTTGCCGCCGAAGGGCATCAGCAGGGAGCATGCGCCGTTGGTGGAGTCGAAGCGCTCCGCAAGGCCGCGGCGGGAGCAGAAGTCCAGGCTGCCCGCCATCTCCTTGATGCGCTCGGGGAAGGACGCGTCGCAGGCGGGGCGTGCGTAGGGCTGCTGGGGCTCCACGCGAACGTCGGCGTACTTGGGCGCGCCGTTGGAATTCAGGAATTCGCGGCTCATGTCCACGATGGTGCGGCCGTTCCACTCCATCACCATGCGGGGGCTCTCGGTGACCACGGCTACGGCGGTGGATTCCAGGTTTTCCTCGTCTGCCAGGGCGCGGAAGGCATCCACATCCTCGGGCGCGAGCACCACGGCCATGCGCTCCTGGGATTCGGCGATGGCGATTTCGGTGCCGTCCAGGCCCTCGTACTTCTTGGGAACCGCGTTCAGGTTGATCTTCAGGCCGTCGGCCAGCTCGCCGATGGCCACGGACACGCCGCCCGCGCCGAAGTCGTTGCAGCGCTTGATGAGCTTGGAGGCCGCAGGACTGCGGAACAGGCGCTGGAGCTTGCGCTCCTCGGGGGCATTGCCCTTCTGCACCTCCGCGCCGCATTGGGTCAGCGAGGACACGGTGTGGGATTTGGAGGAGCCCGTCGCGCCGCCCATGCCGTCGCGTCCGGTGCGTCCGCCCAGCAGGATCACCACGTCGCCGGGTGCGGGCACCTCGCGGCGCACGTTCTCCGCCGGAGCCGCGCCGATCACCGCGCCGATCTCCATGCGCTTGGCCGCGTAGCCGTCGTGGTAGATTTCGTCGACGAGGCCGGTGGCCAGGCCGATCTGGTTGCCGTAGGAGGAGTAGCCCGCCGCAGCGCCGGTGACCAGCTGCTTCTGGGGCAGCTTGCCCTTGAGCGTCTTCTCAATGGGACGGGTGGGATCCGCCGCGCCGGTGACGCGCATCGCCTGATAGACGTAGGCGCGCCCGGACAGGGGATCGCGGATCGCGCCGCCGATGCAGGTGGCCGCGCCGCCGAAGGGCTCGATCTCGGTGGGATGGTTGTGGGTCTCGTTCTTGAACAGCAGCAGCCAGTCCTGCTTCTCGCCGTCCACCACGGCCTCCATCTTGATGGTGCAGGCGTTGATTTC
>JBJEJN010000097.1:0-2426 GCA_051878085.1 Aristaeellaceae bacterium
GCAGCGACAGGTTGATCCAGATGGCGGTCTCGATGGCCAGCACCAGGATCACCGGAAGTGACACGGACTTCATGGACAGCAGCAGCACCACAAACACCGCGGCGATGGCCAGGAAGTTGACCTTGGTCATGTCGGCGGTGACGGTCTGCATCAGGTCCTCGGTGCTCACGCCCTCGCCCGCCAGCTTCCACTCGCCGGGGTACCACGCCTCGGCGACGTCGCGGATGCGGTCGATCAGGTCGAAGGTGGCCGCGCCCTCGAAATCCGCGTCCACGCTCAGCACCAGGCGGCTGTAGTTCTCCGACATCAGCAGCGACAGCGTATCGGCATCCAGATACTCCGTGGGAATGGTGGTGCTTGCGATATCCACATAGGACAGGATGCTTGTGACCTCAGGAATCGCATGCAATTCGTCGGAGAGCGCCCGCTCCCGCACCACGTCGCCCCGGGGCACCATCAGCACGTAGGTGTCGCTCTTGCCGAAGGTCTCCTCAATCGCGGCGGTATCCGCGCCCAGCTGGGTGTCCGGGCCGAAGATGTGGGCGGAGCCGTAGTAGTATTCGTTGCTGTTGGAGGCCCGGTTGGCGGGGTAGATCAGCAAAAGGAAGATCAGCACCGCCGGGATCATCAGCCGGTACACCACCTTGCCCAGCGTGCGGAAGGAGGGCAGCAGGTAGCGGTGGCGGGTCTTTTCCATCAGCTTGTGGGTGGAGAGGATCAGCGCCGGGGAGAATACGAACACGGTAATCAGGCTGATGGCCACGCCCTTCGCCAGCACCAGGCCCAGGTCGGGGCCGATCTGGAACTGCATCAGGCACAGCGCCAGGAAGCCGATGACCGTGGTCAGGCCGCTGGAGAGGATGGAGCCGGTGGACATGCACAGCGCCCACACCATGGCCTCGCGCTCATCGCTGATTTCCTGCTTGCACTCCTCGAAGCGGTGGATCAGGAACACCGAGTAGTCCAGCGACACCGCCAGCTGCAAGATTGCGCCCGCGGCGTTGCTGACGAAGGAGATTTCGCCGAAGATCAGGTTCGAGCCGTTATTGATCATGATGGCCACGCCCAGGCTGCACAGCACCACCAGCGGCTCGATCCAGGAGGTCGTGCTCAGCAGCAGCACGAGGAGCACGAAAAGCACTGCGAACACGGTGATCGTGCGGATTTCGCTCACCGTGCTGGTGGTGGCCACCGCCGAGGATACCGCCGCGCCGCTCATGGCGTTCTCGTCGCCGATGATGGCGCGCAGATCGTCCACCGCCTGCACGCGCTTGGAATCCTCGATGGTCAGCGTGAACAGCGCGCAGCCGTCGCAGTAGTAGGTCTCCACCTCATCCTGGTCGAGCATGGACAGCGGCATATGCACGTCCGCCACGTCGTCCAGCCAAGTCACGTCTGTCACGCCGTCCACCTCGCGGAAGCGCTCCTTGTAGGTGAGCGCCTCGGCGACGGACACGTCCCGAACCATGACGCGGGCGTTGGGGATGCCGCCCTCAAACTCCTTGCCCAGCAGATCCAGCGCCCGGGTGGAGGCGCTGTCCGGCGGCAGGTAGTCGTTCATGTCGTAGTTGACGGCCACCATGCCCTGCAGCACCGCGCCGCACAGCGCCGCGATGACAAATACGGTGAGGATGATGCGCGGATGATTGACAATTTTCCGATAGAAGCTCTGCATGCCGTTTCCTTTCTTCCATTTGACGGGCGGAGATGTTGCTCCGCGTTATGCCGCGCGCCTGCCGCCGATCAGCACGGTCAGCGCGTCCACCACCGCCTCCACGATCAGCGTGATGCCGGTGAAGCGCCAGATGGCCACCGTGGTGGCGAAGGGACGGCAGAGGATGACGACCGCAAAGGCGATGGACAGCGCCGCGCTCAGCGCCGGCCAGCCCCAGCCCTTGCGCTCATTGCGGATGCCGTCCACAGTCAGCTGCACCTTGCAGAAGCCGCCGATCAGGATGGCGACGCCGTAGAGGGCCGTGAGCACCGGAAACGCCGCGATGACCTGCTTGGTTCCGGCGACGCACAGCACCCCCAGCGCCAGCCCCATCAGGCAGAGCACCAGCGTTCGTTCATGCTCCGCCACGGCGGGCGAGGCCCTGAAGTAGCGATAGCCGTTCATCAGGCCCCCCAGAATCAGCAGGATGCCCGCTGCGATCACGATGCCCGCCGTAAAGTAGACGGGGTTCACCAGCAGCAGGATGCCGATCAGAACCTCCAGAATGCCCATAATGATCCATTGAGACTTGCCCCTGAGTTTTTCCTTCATATGTATAACCTTCCTTTCATTTTCCCCTATGCCTCCCGGATGCTGCCATGGAGCGCGTAGCTCCGTCCGCCCAAGTGCAGCGTCAGCTCCAGACTCTCCAGATCGATCCGGCCCTCCGCCGTGAAGGGCAGGTTCCGCATCAGCGTGCGCATCCGCCCCA
>JBJEJN010000098.1:0-12286 GCA_051878085.1 Aristaeellaceae bacterium
CGTTTTCCGAACATGAAAAAGAACACCGCAAACAGCACGCCGATTGTGAATAGAACTTTATTCGTGATCCCGCGAAGCTCCATTGCTGTTTTCTGTTCCTTTGCCCCCCAGCAGACACTCACAAGGGGCGTAAGTCCCTGTCCAAACCCAATTGCAATCATGCTGTATCCGTAAACCGCGAATCCAAGAATCGTAAACGCAGCAACGCCCTCTGCTCCCACATATTTCATCAGGACATAGTTAAAAGCAAACATGGAAATTGCGCTCGCCATCTCTCCGATAAACTCAGAGGAACCATTGAGAATCGTTTCCCGACTCACAGCTTTGTCAAATCGGAAACGCCTGAAGCCGATACTTCCAGACGGACGGAGGAACCATGCAAGCTGAACGCAGGCCCCAATGATCTGGACGATCAGGGAGGCGACGGCGCTGCCCCGCACCCCCATGGACAGCCTGCCGACAAAAAGAAAGTCCAGCACGGCATTGAGAACGCAGCTCAGAATGCCGACCAGCATACAGATCTGCGGTTTTCCGTCCACGCGCAGAAACATTCCCAGGATCGTCCCCATCACCATCAGCGGGTAGGTGAACAGCATGATACGGTAATACTGCGTGAAGAAGCCGGACAGTTCGCCATCCGCCCGCAGCACCCTCAGGATCGGGGAAAACAGCAGGAACGCTGCGACGGACGTGAGCATGCAGATCGTCCCGGCGGTCACCACCGTCTGGGAAAACACCCCGGAAGCCCTGTGTTTCTCCTGTGCTCCGAGCAGTCTGCCGCATATCACGGTTCCGCCGACGCCGACGCACAGCCCCACGCCCAGGTAGAAATACAAAACCGGCAATCCGAGGTTGATCGCCGCCAGCGCGTTTTCACCCACATAGTTCCCGGTGAAATAGCCGTCGGTGATTGTGATTGCCGTTTGCAGAAGCATTGCGATAATGCTCGGAACGGAAAACCGAAGAATGGTTTTCAGCCTGTTTTCCCTGATTATTCTTATATCCATCATTACATCTCTCCCTTGCTGGTTTCCATTATAGAGATGTAATCCGGTTATTTCTTCTGAATTCGTGCGGTTGGGAGGCGCGCCTTCATGCTTGCCGCTTGATGGTGTAGGTTTTCTTTAAAGTATAGAAGAATGAGGAGAAGAAGTCAATGAATATCGGTGTTCGGGCCGGGCACAATGGCGAAACGCCCAACGTACTGGCAATAACGGCGCCGTCATGGCGATGGACAGCTTCCGGGGGCAATAAGGAATCTCTTCGCCGGTTCCTTCCAGCTTTTCGATCCGTACCCCTTCCATTTTCAGCCGTTCTGCGCTATAATCTTTTCAGGACAGAGCTTTTTTCCCTCAGGTTGTGGATTGTCGCATCTTCATTTTACCTGTTCGGGTTGCTTTGTCTTTTTCTTTTATAAAACCCAAAATGCGAGGAATGCAATATGTCCGATCTGTACAAAAAGACCTATCGCGGCTATCTGGTGGATCATCACACGCCGGATCATCCGGGCGTCGGCTTTGAGAAGCTGGACGCGGGGGAGTGGGAGCGCTTCATCGAGGAAGCGAAGCTGGACCATCTCATGCTCTACTGCAAGGATCACTGGGGCTACAGCTACTACGACACGGCCATCGGGAAGAAGCACCCCGCCCTGGGCGAGCGCGACTGGGTGCGGGAGCTCGTGCCGGTGCTCCGCCGACATGGGATCGAGTTCACGGCCTACTACTGCTTTGAATACGACTCCTATTCAGTGAAGGCGCACCCGGAGTGGAGTACCATCAACCGCGACGATGTGCCGCTGGTCTGCGGCATGCCCACCAACTCCAGCAACGCCCGCTGGGGCATGCCCTGCTACGAGACGGATTACCGCGCCTACATCCTCGGCCAGCTGAAGGAGATCGTGGAGCGCTTTCACCCGGACAGCCTGTTCATCGACATCTTCGGAAAGTCCATGTGCTACTGCGCGGCCTGCCGGAAGCGCTTCCGGCAACGCTTCGGCTACGATGCGCCGCGCACGGATGCGGAGCTGATGGAAAAGAATGAGGATCTGGTGGAATTCCTGGACGAGAGCGCCGCGCGGATGCTGGAGGACGTGAAGCAGGTCGTCAAATCCATCGACCCCGAGCTTGCGCTGACGGTGAACTTCGCATCTCACTATCCCAAGCACATCCGCGACGGCCTGGACTACATGTACACCGAGCCCTGGGCGGGGAATTGGCTCTCCGGGGCCTACGCCAGGGACACCTCCGGCGGGAAGCCGGTGCAGCTCGGCCCCGGCAATGTCTCCCGGGTGTACAACTACGAAAATGTCAACCTCTACAAGCTCGCCACCGCGGAGATCGCCGCCCAGGGCTGTCACGTGTTTCTGTACAGCGAAGCCCTGCGCACGGACGGTTCGCTGGAGATGGAGGAGGCGCGGCGCATCGGCGCGGCCTATCGCGAGGTGGAGAAGTTCCAGCCGTATCTTCAGAACCGCAGCGTCTATGCGGAGATCGGCGTCGTGCAGAGCGACCTGGCCGACGCGCTGCGGGTGGATCAGCCCATGCCCATGCGCTCCATCAGCCGCGCGCTGACCAGCGGCCTGCACCGCCAGGCGATCCTCGGCGCGATGCAGATGTGCGATCATGTAAAGCGCCCCTGGAAAATCATCCCGGACACGGAGCTGTGCGCGGAGGCGCTGCGGGGCCTGAAAATGTTGATCCTGCCCAATGTGTTCCACATCGGCGCTGCGGCGGCGGAGCTGCTGCGCGGGTTCGTGGAGCAGGGCGGCGTGCTGCTGCTCTCCGGCGAGAACGGCGTATCGGATGAACGAGGCCATGCGCTCCCCGACTTCGCGCTGGCGGAGCTGATGGGCTGCCACCTCGAGGGGAAGGACGAGAGCTATCGCGGCAACAAGTGGTGCGGCTACATCCGGCCGGGCGACGACGCGATCTGGAGGCACGCGCCCCGGACCACCCCGCCGGTGGAGGGCTATCAGCTCAGGCTGCGCCCGGACGGTGCGGAGGCGCTGGGCAGCTTCATCGATCCTGCGGTGAAGCTGAGTCCCAGCGAGTGGATCAACTGGGGCAATCCCCAGCCGGGCCGGGAGAACGGCTTCCCGGCGATCTGCGAGAACCGCGTGGGTGCGGGATATGTGGTCACGCTGGGCTTCGACATGTGCACCATGTTCCCCGGCGCATATCCCTGGCTGCGCACGCTGATCTGCGACCTGACGGAGAAGTACATCGCACCGGACGTGGTGCTGCGCACGGAGCTGCGGGACGTGCTGGAGCTGTCCTTCTACCGGCAGAACGACGGCGGCGACCTGATCGTGCACGAAATCTCGGCAATGGCGCGGCTCGCCGGGGGCGCGGTGACCCCCATACCGGGCGGTGTGCTGGAGATTTCCGATGGACTGGGGCGCGTGCGCACGGCCGTGCAGGTCTATCCCGTGGAGCGAAAGCTGACGCTGCGCCGCGACGAGGCGCGGGGCGTTTCCCGCATCGAGCTGGGCGACGTGGAGATCCACAGCATCTACAGAATCTCGCTGGAAGCGTAGGAAAGGTGCAAGCGCGCAATCACCTCGCCCCCTGATCTGATACAAGACAGGAATTTTCTATTGACGAACGAACGATAGGTAGTTATAATGGAGGCACAGCAAACCATCCTGGATGGAGCAGGGGAGGATCGCAATGGATCGCGGGAACACGAAGCAGGAGATACTGGAGGCGGCGCTGGAGCTGTTCTCCGTGCAGGGCTTTGAGGCCACCTCCATCTCTCAGATCGCAAGCGCCGTGGGCATACGCAAGGCGTCCCTGTACAGCCACTTTGAGAGCAAGCAGGCGATACTGGACGCGCTTGTGCGGGATGTGCTGGATCAGTACGCGGCGCATTCGATCTTTGCAAGGCCGGACGGGGACCCGGAGGACGCACCCACGCCCGAATCGACGGAGCGGATGATCCTGGAGCAGCTGCGCTACATCCTGCACGATCCCCACATCAGCCGGGCGCGAAGGATGCTGGTGGTGGAGCAGTTCCGGAACCCGGAGCTGGCGCAGCTTCAGACCCGGCAGAATTACACCGACGTGCTCACGTACTTCACATCTCTCGTGGAGCGCCTGATCCAATGCGGCGTGCTGGCCGGGGAGGATCCCGAGATCATGGCGGCGCAGCTGTGCCTGCCGATTTCCGCCTGGATCAACCTCTGCGACCGGGAGCCGGAGCGCGAGGACGAGATCATGGAGCTGATCGGGCGGCACATCGCCCAGTTCTTCCGGATCTATCGGAAGTGAACATGGATTCAAAGTGGAGGCAAGCACATGGAATACAGCAAACAGATCGTATTGAAGGACGGAAGAACCGCGATCCTGCGGCACGGCGTGGAGGCCGACGGAGCCGCGGTGTTTGAAAACTTCAACCAGACGCACGGGGAGACGGATTATCTGCTCTCCTACCCCGATGAAAACAGCTTCAATGCCGAGCAGGAGGGCAAGTTCCTGAAGCGCAAGGCGGAGAGCGACAATGAGGTGGAGATCATCGCGCTGGTGGACGGCAGGGTCGTGGCAACCGCCGGCATCGATGCAATCGGCGCGAAGTACAAAGTGCGGCACCGGGCGGAGTTCGGCATCAGCGTGCTGAAGGAATACTGGGGTTTGGGGATCGGACGCGCCCTGATGGATGCATGCATCGAATGCGCGCGGCAGGCGGGCTATGCCCAGCTGGAGCTGACCGTGGTCGCAGAGAACGCGCGGGCCGCTGAAATGTACCAGAGAGCGGGGTTTGTGGAATTCGGGCGGAATCCCCGGGGCTTCAATTCCCGGATCAGCGGCTATCAGGAGCTCGTCTCCATGCGGCTGGAGCTGTGACGGGCTTGCAGGAGGAACATATGAACAAACGCATAGCCAGAATCGGCGCGGCGGTGGTTGCCGCGACCGTATTCCTGTTTGCGGTCTGCATGATTGTCGATTTTCTCTTTGGATCCTACCTCGTGTGCATGCTGCTGCCCATCGGCTACATCATGATGGCCGCGGGCTTCCAGCAGGAGTGCCCTGCGGAGCGGCGGGTTGCCGCCAACGTCGGGCTGATCTTCGCGGCGGTCTATGCCGTGCTGATCCTGCTGGTGTACTTCGCCCAGACGACCAGCGTCCGGCTGGAGAACCTCAGCGACCAGGCAAGCCGCATCCTGAACTATCAGCGGGGCGGCCTGCTGTTCAACTACGACCTGCTCGGCTACGGAATGATGGCGCTCTCCACCTTCTTCCTCGGCCTTTCCATCCGGCCGGAGTGCAAGGCGGACAGCTGGCTGAAGGGCCTGATGCTGCTCCACGGCGTATTCTTCATCGGCTGCTTTGTGATGCCCATGACGGGCGCGTTCACGGCCATGGCGGACGGAAACGCGGGAAATGGAGGAACCATCGCGCTGCTGTTCTGGTGCGCGTACTTCCTCCCGATCGGGGCGCTGGCATTCAGGCACTTCGGAAACAGGGATTGACAGCAAGCGGCTGTGTCCATCGGGCATGGCCGCATTTTTTGCGCCGCCTGCCGAACGACAGAAAGCATGCAACATCTTCAGAATGAACACATATGCATAGAAAAAGCACCTATCTACGGCGGGATTCTTCCGCTACAATATAGACTGTAAGCGCGAGAGTTGCAACAAGCAAAGCAAGACGCGATTTGAGCCGAGGAGGAAACGCAATGAAAACTCTGCAAACCATTCAGAAGACCTTCCGTGTCTTTCAGATACTCGCAAAGGTGGCCTTCATTCTCACCATCGTGGGTGCATCGATCTGCGCCGTGGGCGCGCTGTGCTGCGTGGTCTGGAGCGCCGGTGGCCGGGTGTTCAGCCTCTTTGGCGAGCCGGTCACGGCCTTTGCCGACGCCGGAAACATGAAGCAGATGACGGCCCATCTGCTCTCCAACCTGGTCTACCTGACCACCGACGCCATACTGCTGGGCTTCGCCGGGCGCTACTTCAGAACCGAGCAGGCCGAGGGCACACCCTTTACGGAGCATGGTGCGAAGCTCGTACAGCGGCTGGGCGTGCGCTGCATCTGGATGCCCATCGTGTCCATCGTGATTGCAGCCGTCATCAACACCTGCCTGGGCGTGAAGGGCGGCGACGTGAGCAACCTTCCCAGCGTGATCACCGGCGTCGTGCTGATTCTGGCATCGCTGATCTTCCGCTACGGCGCGGAGCTGGAGGCCAAAGGCGAGGCGCACGAGGGTGCGGAGGAGATCTGACATGAAAAAGCGCTTCTTTGTCCCGGCCTGTGTGCTGGCGGCTGCGGCCCTCGGCTTCATCGTCTATGCTGTGGGACACCCGGAGCTGTCGTTCCCATGGAGCGTCCGGATCACCCACATCCTCTATGGACTCTATGTGGACGCGGTGGCGCTGCTGTTCGTGCTGGCATTCTGGAAGCATGGCGGCTGGATGCATGCGCTGACGATCCTGTTCGAGCTGGGTGCGATCTTTTTCCTGGTGCAGTCCATCCTCACCGTATTCCCGGAGGGACAAGCCAACTGGTATCTGCCGCTGGCGCTGGGACTGAACTGCGTCGCGCTGCTCTTCAACCTGACCGCAATCCGGCAGAGGAAGCGGAACATGACAGAAAACGGGGAGGTAAATCAATGAACCTTACATACGAACACAAGCCCGCCATGACCTTCATCGGCTTTTCCACCTCCATCCGCCCGGAGGAGGGGTATCAGAAGTGCCCCGAGTTCTGGGAGAAGGCGTATGCGCAGCGGTTCGCGCGACTCTGGCAGACCATGCAGCCGGAGAATGCGCTGGAAAAGGCCATCCTCGAAAACGGCGTGGGCATGTTCGCCATCTGCGAGGAGAGGGAAGGTTCCTTTGAATACTGGATCGCCGGGCTGTATCGGGGCGGCGAGGTGCCGGAGGGCCTGAAGAAACGCAGCTTTCCCGAGGGCGACTGGGCGATGTTCTCCGCGAAGGGCCCGCTGCCCGGTTCCCTCCAGGCGCTGAACGCGCAGGTTCTGCAGGAGTGGCTCCCGGGCGAGGGCAGGAGATATTGCGCGGACGGCAAGACCATGCTGGAGGTCTACTCCCCCGGCGACATGCGCAGCCCCGACTACGAATGCGGCATTTGGGTGCCGGTGCGCCTGCCGGAGGAAGAGGACGAATACGAGGCGGCGGAGATCGTCTCGACCATGATGATGACGGGCATTCTGTAAACGGAGGAACGGTTATGAAGCTACCCCTGGAGGCATCCCTGCCCTACCGCCTGCTGGCGCTGCTGGTTCTGGCGGCATTCTATGGCGTATATCTCGCGAAACAGTGGCGACAGAAGCGCCGCAGCATCCAGACCATGCAGATCGGGCGCGGAAAGGGTGGGCAGACCCGCAGGGTTGAGGCGCTGATGGGGGTCGCCACCGTGGGGATCGTCCCCGCACAGCTGCTGTCCATATGCTTCGGCTGGAGCCATCTGCCCGCAGGCGCCCGCTTCACCGGCTTTTGCGTCGGCATGACCGGCGATCTGATCTTCTTGATCTCCGTCCTCTGCATGAAGGACAGCTGGCGCGCCGGAATCCCGGAAAAAGACAAAACGGCGCTGGTGACGGGCGGCATCTACAGGTACAGCCGCAATCCGGCCTTTCTGGGCTTCGATTTGCAGTACATCGGCGTGCTGCTCATGTTCTGCAATCTGCTGACGGGGATGTTCACCGCCTTTGCAATCGTCATGCTGCACCTGCAAATCCTGCAGGAGGAGCGCCATCTGAGCGCCGTATTCGGCGCGGAATATCAGGCCTACCGCCGTCAGGTGCTTCGCTATCTGGGACGGTGCAAATCGATTTAAGGAGAGAGCAAAATGAGGAGAGCTATCGTATACATTTTTCTGGCCGCGCTGGCGCTTGCGACGGCGTCCATGCTGACCGGCTGCACGGGCTTCCGCACGTCCAGCTACGCAAACGCGAATCGCTACACCGCCGGGGACGCGGAGTTCACCGAGAAAATCGAGAAAATTGAGATCGACTGGGCCAGCGGCAGCGTGAACCTGCGCACCCATGCACAGGACACGGTTCTGCTGACGGAGGCGGCGGAGGAGGGCATGCCGGAGGAGCTTCGGGTGCACTGGTGGCTGGAGGGAAGCACGCTGCACGTCCAGTTTGCGGCCTCCGGCGCAAAGCAGCGCGCGTTCAATTCCTGGCGCAAGGAGCTGACGCTCACCGTGCCCGAGGCGTTGTCCCTCGACGATATCGAAATCCGCACCGCATCCGCTACGGTTGCCGCGGAGGCCCTGACGGCGGAGAAGGTCGACATTTCCACCGCGTCGGGCAGCATCCGGCTCGACTGCACCGCAGATGCCATCCACCTCAAGAGCGCGTCCGGCAGCGTTCAGCTGACCCAGAGGGACAGCGCCGCCGAGGTTTGCATCGACACCGCCTCCGGCAGGATCGAGGCGGAGCTGGGCCACGTCGACGCGGCGGAGCTTGAATCGGCCTCCGGCAGGATTGCGCTGACGGCCGCATCGGTGGATAGCCAGACTGCAAAGACGGCCAGCGGCGCGATCAGTTGCGAGCTGGAAGCTGCGCCGTCCGCATGCAGGCTCCGCTCCACCTCCGGCGACGTTGCGCTCAGCCTTCCCGAGGACGCGGACTTCAGCGCGAAGGTCAGCACCACCAGCGGCGACTTTGAATCCGACTTCGCCCTGAAGAAGGACGGCCGCAGCTACATCTGCGGCAGCGGCAGCGCCGGAATCGAGATCGACACCACCTCGGGGGACGTTTCGATCCGGAAGAACTGAGCAAGATTTCAAGGGAGGAAGAGGATACATGCAGGATGTGTTTCTGATCTACGAGGGCTGCTGCTTCTATGAGATTGTGACGCTCAGCTACTTCATGCGCTACTCCGGCTGCGATCTGGTGTTTTGCGCGCCGGAGGGCAGGGCGGTGAAGGTAATGGAGGGCTTTACGGTGCGGCCGGATCTGTCGCTGGGGGAGCTGAAGCTGGAGCAGGTCAGGAGCCTGATCCTGCCGGGCGGCGCGGTCTCCGCCGTCAACCTTCGGGAGATCTGGGAGCTTCTGCAGCAGTTGAAGGACAGACAGGCGCTCATCGCCGGGATCTGCGCGGGGGTGGACGTGCTGGACGCCGCCGGGATACTGGAGGGTGTTCGCTCCACCCATTCCGAGGATGCGGATCTGGTGCGGGATGGAAATGTGATCACCGCCCGGGCCAATGCCTATCTGGATTTCGCCTTCGAGACCGCCGGAGCGCTGGGCCTGTTCGCGGACGAGCAGGATCTGAAGGAGACCATCGACTTCTGGAAGAACCACCAGAGAATGCAGTGAGGGCGGGCTGATGCGGATGAAGAGAATCGCGGCATGGCTGCTCGTCCTAACGGCTGTGTTCGGCCTGCTCAATCTGGGCTGGTTCGTCTGGCGGCAGACCGTTTACTCCGGCTTTGCAGAGGGTATGGCCCGCATCGATACGTCCTCGGCCCTCTTTCCCACCTACGCGGGAAAGGATCGGGACGGCTTTGACTATACGGTGAAATATCCGGACTATCTGTCGCTGACCGGAAATCTGGCGGTGGGCTTTCCGGGAACCAATGTGGCCCCCTTTACCGACGGGCTGATCATCTGGCCAAAGGCGACAGGCGGCTATGAATACGGCGTGATGCTCAATTCCAGGGAGGATGACGGCAGCGGCTATATGTTCTACATCGATGCTGCGGGCAATGCGGTGGACGGCGAATACCAGCCCGTCGCCGAGGCATGCCGGGAGGTCATCCTCGAACTGATGCAGCGGGCGCAGGACACCTGGAAGCTGGATGAACTGCTCCGAAACGAACCGTGATTGCGCAAAACAGCGCCTGAATGAAAGGAGAATGGGCGATGCAGACAAGGGCTGTTCAGCTGCCGTCCGCGACGCTCGCCTGTGAACAATACGGCGAGGGCGAGGTCAGGCTTGTCATCGAGATGGGACTCGGCGCATCCATGGCCGAGTGGAGGCGGCTGGCCGTGATGCTGGCCGAGCGGTACACAGTGCTGCTGTACCATCGGGCGGGATATGGAAACAGCACTCCATCCACGCTGGCGCGCACGCCGGAAAGCATCGCAGCCGAGCTGCACCTCCTGCTGGAGCAGCTCGGCTGCGCGCGCAAGATCACCATCCTCGCCCACTCCCAGGGCGGTCTGTACGCCTGGAAGTTTGCAAGGATGTACCCGGAGCTGGTGGAGAGGCTCGTCCTGCTGGACCCCCTCTCGCCCCGGGACGACCGCTTCCGCAGGGAGCTGACGGCTGAGGAATTCCGCAAGAGCGGCGTGGACAAGACTGCCGGACTCCGGCTGAACCTTCGCCTCTGCAGGCTGCACCTGGGCGCTCTGGTGCGCAGGATGATGCGCAAGGCTCCGCCCTTCTATTACTACGACGGCTTTTCCGAGGCAGAGACGGCGGAGATTCTCTCCGGGCTGGGTAGGACGCAGACCTATGAGACCGCGCTGGCGGAATATGCGGCGGCCCACGACGCAGGTGCGCTTGCGGGGCTGCTGGATGCGGCGGACAGGCTGGATGTCCCGGTGGTTCTGATCACGCACAGCTCGGCCATCGCCGAGAGGGAGATCCGCGAGTTCGGCGGAGCATCCGAAGCCCAGGCGAGAAAAATCGAAGCGCTCTGGCAGGAGATCATGCAGGGCTACCTTGCCTGCACGACGGAGGGAACGCTGCTCCGGGCGGAGCACAGCAGCCACTCCATTCACCTGACGGACCCGGAGCAGATCTGCGAGGCGTTCCAATAGGACAGCTATAAAATGTTCAGAAAGTTCTGCAAAATCCGCCTGGCCGCCAGGCAGCCTGTCCTGTACGATATAGGCGATGCATGAAAATATGCCGGAAGGCTGGAGGTACAAAAGATGGTAAGCGACACAATCCGCAGCGCCCGCCGGGAACTCCCGGTGGAGAAGCTGTGCTATCTCTTTCTGGTCTTTCTCATGGGCTGCCTGGTTGGCTGGGTTCATGAGGAGATCTTCTACTGGATCACCGAGGGCATGCTCCGGAACCGGGGCGTGCTGTACGGGCCCTGGCTGCCGATCTACGGAATCGGCGCACTCGGCATCTACGCGCTGAAGCCGCTGAAGCGGCATCCGGCGGTGCTGTTTCTGCTCTGCGTCGCGGTGACCGGCGCGGTGGAGTACGTCATTGGCTATGCGGGCATCCATTACTTCGGACTGCGGCTGTGGGACTACCGCGGCCTGTTTCTGAACCTCGACGGCATCATCTGCTTCCGCAGCGTGGTGAGCTTCGGCGTGATGGGCCTTGCCTTTCACTACCTGCTGGAGCCGGTGAGCGAAAAGCTGTTCCGCAGGCTGCCGGAGCGTAGGGTGCGCGCGCTCTGTCTCGTGCTGCTTGCGCTGTTTGCGGCGGATTGCGTCCTGAGCCTGCTGTTCCGCACGCCGATCACCTACTGACGCGCACGGAAGCATCCGAGGATCGAACCGAACGATGGAATTGTGGAAACGAAGCTGTAAGCTTTCAGAAGGAGCGATGGGATATGATGGAAAAACGCTTAAGAATGCTTGGAATACTGGGGGTTATCAGCCTGCTGTCCTACACGGCAATGGTGGTTCTCTCTCCGCTGGCGTATCCGGGCTATGATTGGCTGAGCATGGCCGTCAGTGATTTGTCCGCAGAGGGCGCGCCCTCCGCAGCGCTTGCCAATCAACTCAACGCATTGTTCGGGCCGTGCGGGTTGGTCTCCATTATGGCGGTTTGCGTAGGTGCAGCCGGCTGCAAATCGCAATTGATGAAGCTGGGGATTTATCTTTTTGCTGCCATGGAATGGATCTGCAGTGTGGGATACCAGCTTTTCCCCTGGGTCAGCGGCGCACCGGCGTCCAATCCGCAAAACATCATGCATCTTGCCGTCACTGTGCTGGTCGTGGTGTTTTCATTGGCGTCGCTGGTGCTGATTGCGGTCGGAACGAAGAGGAATCCGAAGAAATCGCTGCATGTATGGGCAATTGTCTGCCTTGCGGCGATGATCATCGGCCCGATCGGTACATCCCTGCTGCCGAAAACGGTATTCGGCCTGTTTGAAAGATTCAGTACATTTTCCGCGGTTGTATTCAACGCGGTTCTGGGAATCCATCTCATGATGGGACGGTTTACCGACGAGAGGGCGCAGTGAATGAAGCGGATTCTGATCGTTGAAGACGACGAGGTCATCCGGACGGAGCTGAGCGCCCTGCTCCGGGCCAACGGCTATCTACCGGTGGAGGAGATGCCCTGCGACCTGATCCTGATGGACGTGAATCTGCCGGGGGAGAGCGGCTTCACCCGCTGCCGGAA
>JBJEJN010000099.1:0-8289 GCA_051878085.1 Aristaeellaceae bacterium
TCTTGATTTACTTCGCTGTATCGTTTTCAAGGATCGTTTTTGTCGCATTTTGTTGTCGCGTTCGTGACAACGATGATTATTATAGCAATGTCCATAGGTTTTGTCAAGCGTTTTTTGCAAGTTTATACAAACGTAACTCAGCGTGAGATTTTCCGTCATTTTGAAAATCCAAAACCGAACGATGTCTGGAGGGGCATCCAGAAGCCTCCATGAAACCCCGAACAATACCGAGTTGACCCAGGAGCATCGTTCATCTGCGATTTTGGAGAAATCCTGGGATTCTCCTACATATTCCGAAGAAATCCGACACAAACCGCGGAGAAATTTGCGAGAAAAAAAGTGCAAAAGGGGCTTGACAAATGCATTTTGCGGAATTATAATCTTGGCAACAACAGAAAATTCACGAAGCAAACCAACGAGTAAGAGTAGTAGGACGGAACGCAGAGCACAAAGAGAGCCGCAGGCGGTGGGATTGCGGCAGCCGAGCCCGTGTGAATGGACTTACGAGGGCGGTCGAAAGCCAGACGGCAAGTAGCAACCGACGGGATCCGCACCCGTTATCCAGGCGGCTCATATGATGGTATGAGAGGTCCACGTATGAGATTCGAGCGGATGCTTAGATGCATCAACTTGGGTGGCACCGCAGGTATACAGCCTGTCCCAACAGACACAGATCGTGTTGGGACGGGCTTTTTATTTACCTCAAAACAAATACGCCCTATGGCGGAAGGGAGGAACAGTTATGACGCGGCTGGACTTTCGATGGCGACGCTCCGCGCGCATCCCGACAGACACGGACACCAACAGACACCACTACATATTAAAAGGAGATAGAACCATGAAAAAGCTGATTTCCGTACTCGTAGCCGCAATGATGATCCTGACCCTGACCGCCTCCGCACTCGCAGCCCCCGTGATCGGTATCAACCAGTACGGCGAACACGCGTCCCTGGACAACTGCCGCGAGGGATTCATCCAGGGCCTGCTGGACGCGGGCCTGACCGAGGGCGAGGACTTCGAGATCAAGTACGAGAACGCGGGCTTTGACAACGCCATCGCGTCCCAGATCGCCCAGAACTTCTCCGCGAACAACGTGGCCATCATGTGCGCCATCGCGACGCCCTCCGCAACGGCCTGCTTCGCTGCTGCCGAGGACAAGGACATCCCGGTGGTGTTCACCGCGATCACCGACCCCGTGGAGGCCAAGCTGGTGGACGGCAACGTGACCGGCACCAGCGACAAGCTGCCCGTCGAGGCCCAACTCGACCTGATCCGCAAGCTGCAGCCCGACGCCGACACCATCGGCATCATCTACACCACCAGCGAGCCCAACTCCGTGTCCGCCATCGCCGAGTATCAGGAGAAGGGCCCGGAATACGGCTTCGCCATCGAGGTCGTGGGCGTGACCGCGCAGTCCGAGGTGACCCAGGCCGCCGACACCCTGATCGGCAAGGGCGTGGACTGCTTCTCCAACCTGACCGACAACAACGTGGTGGGCGTGCTCTCCTCCATCCTGGAAAAGACCGACGAGGCTGGCATCCCGATCTACGGCAGCGAGGTTGAGCAGGTGAAGCTGGGCTGCGTCGCCGCCGCAGGCATCGACTACATCCAGCTGGGCCGCCAGACCGGCATGATGGCCGCGAAGATCCTGACCGGCGAGGCCTCCGCCTACGACATGCCCTACGAGACCATCACCGAGTACGGCATCTACGTCAACTCCGAGGCGCTGGCTTCCTTCGGCATCGAGCTTCCGGCCGACATCGCTGAAAAGGCCATCGAGTCCACCGAGGCATAATTTCCCCTGAAACCCCTGCGCCGCCGGTTTCAAATCGAAGCCGGCGGCTGTGTAGCGAAACAACAAAGGAGCAAGAGCATGAGCGTTTTCCTCGATCTGCTGGTGAGCACTCTGACGCAGGGCCTGATCTATGCGCTGCTGTCCTACGGAATTTATATTACCTATAAGATACTGGACTTTCCGGATCTTTCGGTGGACGGCAGCTTTCCCCTGGGCGCGGCGGTGAGCGCCGTGCTGCTGGTGAAGGGCATGAACCCCTACCTGACGCTGGTGGTCGCCATGCTGGTGGGCGCGCTTGCGGGTCTGGTGACCGGCATCATTCACGTGCGCTTCAAGGTGCGCGACCTGCTGGCCGGAATCATCACCATGACGGCGCTCTTCTCCATCAATTTGCAGATCGCGGGCTCCAACCTGGCGGTGGATCGCTCCATCGACACCATCTTCACCGGAAAGCCGGTGATGGCGCTGTTCGGGGGACTGACGCTGATGCACCGCAAGCTGGTGGTTTCGCTGATTCTGGCGATTCTGTTCAAGATCATACTCGACCTGTTCTTCAAGACCAAGTGCGGCATGCTGCTGCGGGCCACGGGCAACAACGCCACCGTCGTCACCTCGCTGGCGGTGGATCAGGGCCGGATGAAGATTCTGGGCCTGGTGATCGCCAACGCGCTGGTTGCGCTGTGCGGCGCGGTGGTCTGCCACGAGCAGCGCTCCTTCTCCAGCACCATGGGCACCGGCCAGATGGTGTTCGGCCTGGCCACCGTCATCATCGGCACCACCCTCTTCCGCAGGATGAGCTTTGTCAAGGGAACCACTGCGGCGGTGTGCGGCAGCATCATCTACAAAATCTGCATTCAGGTTGCCATCAGCCTGGGCCTGCCCGCGAACCTTTTGAAGCTGGTCACGGCGGTGCTGTTCCTGGTGATCCTGATTCTCGGCAACGCAAACAGGGGGAAGGTGAAGAAGCATGCTTGAGCTGAAGAACATCACGAAGGTCTACAACCAGGGCCTGATCACTGAATCCTGCCTGTTTCAGGACTTCAGCCTGACCGTGAAGGACGGCGAGTTCGTGTCCATCGTCGGCAGCAACGGCAGCGGCAAGACCTCCATGCTGAACATCATCTGCGGCAGCATCCCCGTGGAGGGCGGACAGGTGCTCATCGACGGCCGGGACATCACCCGCTCCGCCGACTACAAGCGCTACGCCCGCATCGGGCGCATCTTCCAGAACCCCGCCATGGGCACCTGCCCGGATCTGACGGTGCTGGAGAACCTCTCGCTGGCGGACAACAAGGGCAAGCCCTTCGGACTCAGCCGCGCCATCTCCAAGAACCGCATCGACTTCTTCCGGGAGCAGCTTGCGTCCCTGCAATTGGGTCTGGAGGACAAGCTGCACGTGAAGATGGGCGCGCTCTCCGGCGGACAGCGCCAGGCCGTGGCGCTGCTGATGGTGACGCTCTCGCCGCTGGACTTTCTGATCCTCGACGAGCACACCGCCGCGCTGGATCCCCACACCGCCGAGATCATCATGCAGCTGACCGACCGCGTGGTGAAGGAAAAGAAGCTCACCGCCATGATGGTTACCCACAACCTGCGCTACGCCGTGGAGTACGGCAGCCGCATCCTGATGATGGATCGCGGCCACGTGGTGCTGGACGTGGACGGCGAGAAAAAGCAAAACATGAAAGTGGACGACATCCTGGACATCTTCACCCGCATTAGCATCGAGTGCGGAAACTGACGCAAATCCGGCGACCGCTTTGGAGGGGGAGCTCCGAAGCGGCCGCCTTCATTTTGGCATGCATGCGCGTGCCTTCCCCGCAGGCGATCAGGAAAACGCAAATTCACGATTGACAAAGCCGGTTTTCTTCTATAATATGAAGGAAAGAACCCGCGCGCGTGCGCACATCCCGGGAGGAAGCGACTGATGAACAAGAGGAACAACCGCCGCGTGAAGCTGACGGACATCGCGGCAAAGACCGGATTCACCGTGGGCACCATCTCCAAGGCCCTGCAAAACAAGGAGGGCATCGCCCTGGAGACCCGCGAGAGCATCATGAAGGCCGCGCGGGAGATCGGCTACATCGCCAACTCCCAGGCCGGCGGACTGCGCTCCGGCTCCAGCAAGACCGTGGCCATCATCGTCAGCGACATCGCCAATCCCCTGTTCGCCATCGAAATCAAGATCTGCGTCGCCGAGCTGGAGAAGCAGGGCTACCGCGCCATCGTGATGGGCACCGAGGAGCGCGCCGAGCGCGAGGAGCAGGCCGTGATCTCCGCGCTGAACAAGAACGTGGACGGCGTGCTGCTCTGCCCCACCCAGAAGTCCATGGACGGCATCCGGCTGCTTCAGCAGAACGGCATGCCCTTCGTGCTGATGGGCAGGCGCTTCGACGATGAGCTTGACGCAGACTACGTGGTGTGCGACGACGAGAAGGGCGGCTATCTGGCCGGACAGCACCTGGCGGAGCTGGGCCACGAGCGCATTCTGGTGCTCACCGCCGACCCCCGCATCTCCAGCTCCAGCGAGCGCCTGCGCGGCTTTCGGCGGGCCATGGATGAGCGCGGCGTGGAAATCGATCCGGCGCTGGTGGTGGAGATGGACGCCTCCGCCAGCGACAGCGTTCAGAAGATCGAGGAAATCCTCGCGTCCAATCTGGACTTCACCGCCATCTTCGCCTTCAGCGACTACATCGCCTGGGAGACCATCTACGCCCTCAACAGCCACGGCGTGCGCGTGCCCGAGGACGTGTCCATCGTGGGCTTCGACGACGTGCAGTCCCACATGCGCTTCCCGCCGCCGCTGACCACAGTACACTTCCCCAAGCGCACCGTCTCCACCCGCAGTGTGGAGCTGCTGCTGGAGCAGATCCGCCACGGCAGCGACGCGCCCGTGCAGCAGGTGCTCGACGCCCATCTGGTGGTGCGCGGAAGCACCGCTTCCCCCCGAAAGCGCAGCGAAGGCTGACAAATTTACATTTTATGCTTTCCATTTTGGATGAAATATCGTATAATAGATGTGTATGATTTTCGAGAATTTTCGGCGTCTTTTTTGACGGCGAACAGCCGCGCAGGCCGGGGATTCTTACATCAATGAACCGCGTGCTGCGGCGCGCAGAATCAAACGGAGGGAAAACCAATGGCAATCATCGATAAGATCAAGGCAAAGGCAAAGTCCAATGTGATGCACATCGTGCTGCCCGAGGGCGACGAGCCCCGCACCGTGAAGGCCGCTTCCATCATCGTGGAGCAGGGTCTGGCCAAGCTGACGCTGCTGGGCAACCCCGAGAAGATCAAGGAGGTCGCCGCGGGCGCTTCCCTCGAGGGCATCGAGATCATCGACCCCGCCACCAGCGAGAAGTGCGCCGAGTACGCCGCCACCCTGTACGAGCTGCGCAAGGCCAAGGGCATGACCGAGGAAAAGGCCGCCGCAACCGTCAAGGATCCCATGTACTACGGCATCATGATGGTCAAGGCCGGTGAGGCCGACGGCCTGGTCTCCGGCGCGATCCACTCCACCGGCGACATGCTGCGCCCCGCGCTGCAGATCATCAAGTCCAAGCCCGGCATCAAGACCGTGTCCTCCTGCTTCCTGATGGAGAGCCCCAACAAGGAGTACGGCGACGACGGCATCATGATCTTCGCCGACTGCGCCGTGAACATCGATCCCGACGCCGAGGCCCTGGCCAACATCGCCCTGGGCGCCGCCGATTCCGCGCGCTCCCTGGCGGGCATCGAGCCCCGCGTGGCCATGCTGAGCTTCTCCACCAAGGGCTCTGCCAAGCACGACCAGGTCACCAAGGTGCAGGAAGCCACCCGCATCGCCAAGGAAATGGCCCCCGACCTGATGCTGGACGGCGAGCTGCAGCTCGACGCCGCGCTGGTTGAGAAGGTCGGCCAGCTGAAGGCTCCCGGCAGCGCCGTCGCCGGTCACGCCAACACCCTGGTGTTCCCGAGCCTCGAGGCCGGCAACATCGGCTACAAGCTGGTGCAGCGCCTGGGCAACGCCGAGGCCTACGGCCCCATCCTGCAGGGCATCGCCAAGCCGTGCAATGACCTGAGCCGCGGCTGCAGCGTCGAGGACATCGTCGCCACCGTCGCCATCACCGCCGCACAGGCGCAGGGCTAAATCGACAAATGCGCGGACGGGGGACTTTCTCCCCCGCCCCGCGATTGAATTACCCCGGCTGAACCTCCAGCCGCACAGCGATTTCAAGAATGGAGTGCATTACCCATGAAAATTCTGGTCATCAACGCCGGCTCCTCCTCCCTGAAGTATCAGATGATCGACATGGACAACGAGTCCGTCATCGCCAAGGGCCTCGTCGAGCGCATCGGCACCGTGGACCCCAAGTCCAACATCACCCACAAGTACAACGGCAAGAAGTATGAGGCCGAGATCGACAAGCTGGGCGACCACAACGCCGCCATGGAGCTGGTTCTGAAGCTGCTCACCGACAAGGAGCTGGGCGTGATCTCCGACCTGAGCGAGATCGGCGCAGTCGGCCACCGCGTGCTGCACGGCGGCGAGAAGTTCACCGCCTCCTGCCTGATCGACGACGCGTGCATCGCCGCCATCGAGGAGAACATCCCGCTGGGCCCGCTGCACAACCCCGCCAACCTGATGGGCATCCGCGCCTGCCAGAAGGTGCTGCCGAACGTGCCCCAGGTCGCCGTGTTCGACACCGCGTTCCATCAGACCATGCCGCCCAAGGCCTTCCGCTACGGCCTGCCGAAGCACTACTACACCGACCTGCACATGCGCAAGTACGGCTTCCACGGCACCTCCCACCGCTTCATCGCCGGACGCGCCACCGAGCTGCTGGGTGCTGGCAAGAAGGTCATCGTCTGCCACCTGGGCAACGGTTCCTCCCTGTCCGCCTGCGTTGACGGCAAGTGCGTGGACACCACCATGGGCATCACGCCCCTGGACGGCCTGCTGATGGGCACCCGCTGCGGCACCCTGGATCCGGCCTGCGTTGAGTTCATCGCCAACACCGAGGGCAAGAGCGTGTCCGAGGTTCTGAACATGATGAACAAGAAGAGCGGCCTGGTCGGCCTGACCGGCTCCTCCGACATGCGCGACGTCACCGCCCGCTACGACGCAGGCGATCCCGACGCCAAGCTGGCCATCGAGATGTGGACCTACACCGTGCAGAAGTACATCGGCTCCTACGTTGCCGCGATGAACGGCTGCGACGCCATCATCTTCACCGCCGGCATCGGCGAGAACCACATCCGCGCCCGCAAGTGGGTCTGCGAGGGCCTGAGCTACTTCGGCATCAAGATCGACGACGAGCGCAACAACGTCTGCGGCGAAGAGAAACTGATCTCCACCGATGACAGCAAGATCCAGGTGTGGGTCATCCCCACCAACGAGGAGCTGGCCATCGCCCGCGATACGCTGGAAATCGCTACGAAAAAATAACTTTACAAAATAGCATACAGCGTATATAATATTTGAGGTTAGGGGGAAAAAGGTTTGTCGGCAATGCTGGATGTATCCAACGCACTGAAGTATCCCGGTCAGGTTTACAGCTTTGAGCTGGCCGTTGAGATCGAGGACATGGAGGTGCTCAGCGATCCGGTCGCCTTCTCGGACGTTACCGTCCGGGGCGAGTTCTTCGGATCGGGCGAGCAGGTGAGCATCCGGGGCGAGATCACTTCGACGGTCACTTCCCGTTGCGCCAAGTGTCTCGAGCTGGTGGAGCTTCCGCTCAACGCTGAGATGGACGCGCAGTTTGCCCGCCAAATCGACCCCGAGGACCCAGATCTGTATTCCTTTGAAGGATCAAAGGCGGATCTCACGGACGCCGTACGGGACGCACTGCTGCTGGAACTGCCCTACCGCTTTCTGTGCAGCGAGGACTGCAAGGGCCTCTGCCCGAGCTGCGGCGTCAATCTGAATCTGGGGTCCTGTACATGCCAGGAGGGCGCAGAGGTTACGAATCCCTTTTCGGCATTAAAAGCGCTTGTGCAAAACAATGAGGAGGTGTAACTTATGGCCACTCCGAAAGGAAAAGTCTCCAAGGCAAGGAGAGACTCTCGTCGTAGCGCTCATTGGAAGCTGTCCATGCCGGGTATCACCAAGTGCCCCCGCTGCGGCAAGATGAAGCTGAACCATCGCGTGTGCAAGGAGTGCGGCTACTACGACGGCCAGCAGATCGTTCAGGTCGAAGCTGACGCGAAGTAAGCGCAACTGCACAAACCACGGTATGTTTAAGGCGACATGATGCAATCATGCCGCCTTTTTCATGTTCCGATGCCGCTGCGCAGACGCAGAAGGGCGGGCCGCACAAGCTGTGCGGCCCGCCCTTGCATCCCTCAGGCGGCCCGGTTTCCGCCCTGAGAATTGCGCTTGCTCTCCAGGCGCTGCTGCCGTCTGCGCTCCTGCGCGCGGTTGCTCCGGATCAGCCAGACCGATTCCAGGATCGCAATCACGCCCAGCGCAAACAGCAGGTTCTTGGTGATATTGTTGTTGATAAACGCCATCG
>JBJEJN010000099.1:8389-12241 GCA_051878085.1 Aristaeellaceae bacterium
ACGCCCAGCGCAAACAGCAGGTTCTTGGTGATATTGTTGTTGATAAACGCCATCGCCGAATTCACCCGGTCGATGAAATAGAATACGAAGTACATCACGGAAATGATGATCGCCACATGCGGAAGCAGCTTTCGCAGCATCTCTTGTTCCCTCCTTCGATCAAATCCCGGCCTGTCCGGCTCACACCGGCTCGCGGATCAGCACAATGTCGCTGCAATGGCGTCCGCCGCCGGAGGGATTGTTGACCAGGTTCGCGCCCCAGTACATCTGCGAGGTCTTGCCGCCGTCCAGATTGTAGGCGACCTTGCAGCCCAGCGAATACATCAGCTCAGAGAGCTCCTTTGTGGTGATGCCCTCGGACTTCGCCGTGCGTCCGTCCACCACCACGAAGCAGTAGTGGCCCGGCTCGAAGTAGCCGATCGCCGTGCGGGGATTCTGCGGGTTGACGCTGGAATTGAAGCTGGTCATGGGCTGACCGTTGGCATCCAGCAGCATCGGCCCGAACGCCCAGCTCTGGTACGCACCGGCATCCAGCTCCGCGCGGGCATCGAACTGGCCCTGCGGGAAGGTCTTCATGGTGCCGTCCCAGTAGAGCACGCACATGTCGCAGTCCACGTAGCTGTCCTCGCGGTAGAGCGTGCCGTTGCGGATAATCGCGCCGTCGTCGCTGTTGCCGTAGTAGTCGCCGTTGATGCTCACGATGGCGTTCGTCCGCACAGCCATGTCCTTGACGTCCTCGCTGTAATTGCGGCCATAGCGGTCCTTCGCAAAGGCGGTGGCGAAGGAGGAGATGTCGCGGACGTAGATGTCGCTGACATACACGTCGGTGCCGCAGTACTCCATTGTCGAATTGCTGATGTTCAGGTTGGCGCTCTGGTAGTGCCAGGCGTCCTGGTTCACCTCGCCGCCAGTGAACTTGTCGGCATACTTCGTGCCGAAGTAACCCACCGGATCCGGCGCTGCGGTCTCCACCGGCGCATCCGTTGTACCGGGAACCTCCGTCGCCTCCGGAAGCGCGCTGGCCTCCGGCTGCACCTGCGCCGTCGGGATTGGCTGCGCCGCCATGCTGTCGCGGCTGGAGGAGATGCCCACGGCCTCCACATTCCGGGGAATCACATGGTGGAACAGCGAAAACACGCACAGCGCCACGCCGAGCACCAGAGTGTCAATCGTCACCACCACCCACACGGGCAGCGGACGCTTGCGCAGCTGGCGCTTCAGCCAATCCAGCCGACCGGGCTTCCGCCGCCGAGCCGGCGCGTTTCTGTATCCCGACGCATTCCTCTGCGCGGGCGCACTGCTGCGCCGCACGGGCTGCGTTCTTCTCTGTGACATACTTCCTCACTTACCTCTCGACGGATTTCCACGATAGACGAACTTGCCCTGCACCACGAAGCTCACCGCGAACAGCAGCACCTCCACGATGATCTTGGACAGCGCCAGCGGCCAGTGGAGCACGATGTTCAGCAGGCGCAGCAGCAGGTAGTTCACAACGAGGATGCACAGCGCCAGCGCCGCGTACTTGGCAATCGCCTTGCCCAGGGTCTCGTTGCCCTTGAACACCACGCGGCGGTTGATGCAGAAGTTCACCGAGGCGCTCACCAGGCGCGCGCCAACGGCGCTCACCGCCAGCGAGAGCTCCGCGCCCAGACCCGCCGTCAGCGCGCTGAGGAGCAGCAGCATCACGAAATCCACGCCGAAGGCGATCAGCGACGAGCAGCCGAACTTCAGGATGCACATGTAAATCTTGAAGGAATCCCGCACCGGATGGAAGTGGGAGGAGGAGTTGTCGTCGATGTAGACCGTCGCGATCCACTCCTCCACGATGGGCCTGCCGGACTGCGCCGCAGCCAGCAGCATGTTGATCTCGTACTCGTAGCGGTCGCCGGAAATTTGCAAAAACTGCTCCATCGCTTCGCGACCGAAGGCGCGCAGGCCGGTCTGCGTGTCGTAGACCTTCGCACCGCTGGCGATGGCGAACACCTGGCGGGTGATCGCGTTGCCCCAGCGGCTCTTGAAGGGCACGTCGCCCTCGAATTTGCGGCTTCCCAGCACCAGCGCACCGGGATTGTCCCGGGCGACCTGGTTGACGCGCAGGATATCCGCATACTTGTGCTGGCCGTCGGCGTCCGCCGTCAGCGCCAGATCGCACTCCGGCAGCGACTCCAGCACGTATTTCATGGCCGTCTTGAGCGCCGCGCCCTTGCCGCGATTCACCTCGTGGCGCAGCAGCACGGCATAATCCGGCACCCGGTCAAAGATCGCGCGGAACTCCGCGCCGCTGCCGTCGTCCACCACGATGGGCAGAAAATCCCCGTTGTTCCGAAATTCCTCCAGCAGCTTCAGCATGTCCTCTCCGGGCTTGTAGGCTGGAATAATCAGCGCCGTCCTCAATGGCAATCCGCTTCCTCTCCTGTAAATCCGCAGCTGTGCGTTTGCATCCGCACAAATACAGCAGTTTTATTCTATAACAATCCGCCTGCGATTACAAGCCGACTGCCACAGCTTCCCCATTATTTTTTCATGAACCTGCGGAAGAAGCCCGGCTTGGCCTCCTTCTTGGGCGCTTCGACGGGCTTGGCGGCCTCCGGCGCGGGCGCGTCCGGCTTCCTCGGCGGAAGATCGAAGCTGTCCGGATCCGGCAGTTCGCCCATCTCGCTTTGGATCCTGGGTGCGGGCGCCTGCTCCGGCGCGGGCGCGTCCTCCGCAGGCTTCACGCGCACCGCCATCGGCGGCTTCGCGCGCAGCTCGCGCACCTTGTCGAATTCCGCCTTCGGCAGGCGGTAGCCCAGATCGTCCGGGTCAATCAGCAGCCCCTCCGCCGCGCCCACGCGCTGCACGAGGTCATCGAAGGTCATGCGCACCGGCTGCGCGCCCTTAACCCGTGCGGCCAGCACCAGCGCCCGCTTCTTCGATGTAAATACCGGCAGTCGGCTCGCGCCGCTCTGCTTCTCGTTGAGCAGCACACACTTGTCGCCGGGAACCACGCGCAAGCCCATGCCGAGCTTCGCCGCAGCCGCAGAGGTGGCAAATTCGCCGCCCTCGCCACTGGGCATCGCGCACAGGGCGTAGAGAATCGAATTGCCCATCTCCCGCCAGGCGAAGTTGCGCAGCGTGAGCATGCTCTCCAGCGCGCCGCGCTGAAGTCGCTCCTCCGCACTTGCCGCCTTCAGCCGGTTCCAGCGCACGCCGTACTCGGCCTCCCGAACCAGCATGCCACGCAGCGCGGCGTTCTCGCAGGGCTTGCCTTCCCACAGATCCTTCAGTTCCAGTTCCGCCGGGGCGAAGCCGTTGTCCACCCGCAGCGCGCTCAGGCCGTTCTCCGCGCAGAGCTGGAGGAAGCCCTTCTGCTCCGCGACGGGGATCTCCTTCAGCGTCCAGAAGTCGTTGCCGCCGCAGCTTTCGGCGATGCGCTTTTGGGCGTTCTGCGCGCGCTCGGCAGCGGTGAAGAGCTCGATGCGGCCGTCGTAGCCCGCAAAGGGCAGCCTGCCGCCCAGGTTCGCGTCGAAGGCGACCCACAGGCTCTGCTTCTTCAGCGCCGCAGCCAGCTTCGCCTTTTCACTTGCCCAGTCCGCGCGCACGCCTTCGGGCGCGTCCTTCGCGGCGCACAGCCTTTGCAGGCGGCAGCATTCCTTCAGCAGCGCGTCCAGCGGGCCGGCACTCACGGGAGCAGCCTGGGCCGCGCGGTTCTTCATGGACTGCGCATACGCGCCGCCGTCGATGCTCTCGCCCGTCTGGGGTTTGATTTCCCGCTGCACCGGCTTGCCCTTCAGATCCACCACGCGCCAGGCGATCAGCCGGTCGGCGGGCACGCGCTTGCGCAGCTGCTCCGCCAGCGCGTCCAGCTTCTTT
>JBJEJN010000100.1:0-12184 GCA_051878085.1 Aristaeellaceae bacterium
CAGCGCCATTGCGATGCCGATGCGCTGCTTCATGCCCAGCGAGCAGCTTTTGAACTTGATCTTCGCGGAATCCTCCATGCGCACGATCTTCAGCACCCGCTCGATCTCCTCACCGGGATTCTTCAGCCCCAGATTGATGGCCTGCATCATCAGATTGTCCCACACGCTGGAGTTGGGAAAGCAGCCCGCATTCTCGATCAGCGCACCGACGCGCACGCGCACGCCGGGGTCGGTGTAGTCCCGGCCGAACAGGCGGATCTTGCCCGCATCCGGCACCAGATGGCCGCAGATCAGCTTCTCTGTGGTGGACTTGCCCGAACCGTTTTCGCCGATGAAGCCGTAGATGGCCCCCACGGGCACGGTCATGTTCAGATGATCCACCGCATACAGCCCGCGAAAGCTCTTCGAAAGATTCCGAATCTCAATCGCCGGTTTTTCCATTGCAAACACTCCCTTTCATAAAATCCATCGCGCATTTTAGCCCGGAATTGATGCTGAATTGATAGAGTTTTGTTGCTGAAATATAAATGCGGGATCTGGGCCGGATTGGCGCGCCCATCGCCCGGGCACATTCATATTTCAGAAATGCTTTTCAGGTATTTCAGCAACATTCGCCGGATAAAATCCCATCATCAACCGGCCGTATGCGGCAGGTTGTATCCCATAAACATGCAAGGAGGTATCGTCATGCTTGGAAAGATTGTCATCGTCGCCGTCATCGTAGTTGTGGTCGTCGCAGTTGCCGTCATCATCAAAAAGAAGAAGGGCTGAGTGCGCGCGAAACCCATCCCGGATGAAAGGAGGGAAGAAACATGCTGACCAAGATCATCGTCGTCGCCGTCATCGTGGTTGTGGTTGTCGCAGCCGTCGTCATCATCAAAAAGAAGAAGGGCTAAGGAGGAAATTGTATGAAGCTTGACAATCCGGCCGTCACGCTTGCGGATGAGGCGCGCTGCGGCGTGGAGGAGGAGGTTCGCTCCGGCTTTTTGGACTGGCTGTTCCAGTTTTCCATGACCGGAGACGATGGGGAGCTGTATTCCGTGGGTGGTTCCATCCTGTCCATGGCACTGGAGAAGCTGGACGTGGTGTCCATGAACTGGACCCGCGGCAGGGGAAGTGCGGAACAGCTGCCGCAGTCCATCTACAAGATCACGCGCTATCCCGGCATGAAGTTCGAGCGCCTGCTGCGAAAGCCTGCGGGTACGCTGCAAATTCTCCGGGAAGACCATAAGGTGACCGTCACCTGCGGGGACGAGTACAGGGTCGAATGCTTCGAGGATCACTCCTGGCACCTGATGCTCGATTCGCTGGACGGCGCGTACAGGGCGGATCTGTACCGCAGGCCGCACGGCTATCCGCTGTGGTACGGCCGGGAGAAGCCCTCTTATCTGACGCAGCACTCCATCACCTGCGGCTACAACTGGGCGGGCGATGCGGAGGGCACGCTGTACCTTCAGGGCTGGCCGGTGCACGTCAGGGGCATCCGACAGTGGCATGCCTATCCGAATCTTCTGCCCCGGGAGCTGTACAGCGATGAACAGCAGCGCGGCGAACGCTTTGACACGCTGTAGAGATGCAAGAAAAAGGAATCACAAAAGGAGAACAACATGAGCACGATCAAGGACAAGGTACAGGACGCAGCGCTGGAGATCGCGCTGAATTACATGCTGAAGGATCCCTCCCGGAACCTGTCGAAGCTGGTGGAGTGGGCCGAACGCTTTGATGTGGGCGGCGACTCTGCTGCGCAGATCGCTGCGGTGGCCAGCGTCGCAAAGGATCCTGAAAACGTATGGAACAGGTTCGTTGTCAAGCTGTGCGACGAGGTGGACCACGAGGTGCTCAAGACGCTGGTGCGCAATCTGCTGATCAACGCCAGCCTCGACGGAACCCGCCGCCAGAACGCGCTGAAGGAGAAGCTCGGCTGTAACATCCCCTGGGCGATCCTGATGGATCCCACCAGCGCCTGCAACCTGCACTGCACCGGCTGCTGGGCGGCGGAGTACGGCAACAAGCTGAACCTCAGCTACGAGGAGCTGGACGACATCATCAACCAGGCCAACGAGCTGGGCACCTGCTTCTTCCTCTATTCCGGCGGCGAGCCGCTGGTGCGCAAAGCCGATATCATCCGCCTGTGCGAGGCCCATCCCGACTGCGAGTTCACCGCCTTCACCAACGGCACGCTGATTGACGAGGCCTTCGCCGACGAGATGCTGCGGGTCAAGAACTTCATCCCGGCCATCTCGGTGGAGGGCTTTGAGAAGGACACCGACTTCCGCCGCGGTGAGGGCACCTTTGCCCAGGTGGAGCGCGCCATGAGGATTCTGCGCGAGAAGCGACTGCCCTTCGGCATCTCCTGCTGCTATACGTCCAGGAACGTGGAGATGATCGGCTCCGAGGCCTACTTTGACCAGATGATCGACTGGGGCGCGCGCTTCTGCTGGTTCTTCACCTACATGCCCGTGGGCAAGGCCGCCGTGCCGGAGCTGATGGTGACCGCCGAACAGCGCAAATTCATGTATCATCAGGTGCGCGCCTTCCGCGAGACCAAGCCGCTGTTCACGCTGGACTTCTGGAACGACGGCGAATATCCGAAGGGCTGCATCGCCGGCGGCCGCGCCTATCTGCACATCAATGCCAACGGCGACATGGAGCCCTGCGCGTTCATCCATTACTCCGACTCCAACATTCGGGACAAGACGCTGCTGGAGGCGCTGCAGAGCCCGCTGTTCATGGCCTATCACGACGGCCAGCCCTGGAACGAAAACCACCTGCGGCCCTGCCCGCTGCTGGATAACCCAGGCGCGCTGACCCATGCAGTGGAAATCTCCGGCGCGCACTCCACCGACCTGGAGAACCCCGAGGATGTGCACGAGCTGAGTCAGAAGTGTGTGCATGCCGCCGAGAACTGGGCGCCGGTGGCTGATGCGCTGTGGGTGGCCAGCGGTCATACCTGCGGAGACTGCAGGGATTGCGCCGCAGAGGAATGATCCCATCCCTCCGGGAACCCACTTACATGCCGCATGAATCGGATGCGCCGGACAGGCAATCCGCCCGTGCGGCCGCTTTGCGCGGGAGAAACCGTGAAATTAACAGAACATTCATCGAATAATAGTTGCGCGCGCTACTTTTTGGCAGTACGGTACTTCCAGCAAGCATGGAGGTGAGAGAACAATGAACGACAGCTTTCCCAATCTGGGCCGCTGCATATCCATACTGGACCGTCTGATGCGGATGTACTACGACCGCGCCCTGGCAGAATTTGAGATCGGCTGGGGGCAGCAGTTCTATGTGGAATACATCTACGACCATCCCGGCGCATCCGCCCAGGAGATGGTGGAGTGCATTCGCGTGGACAAGGCGACGCTGACCAAGATCATCAAAAAGCTGAACGAGATCGGCTATATCCGGATCGTCGGCGACGAAAAGGACAGGCGCATCAAGCATCTGTATCTGACGGACAAGGCGATCCCTGCAGTCAGGCGAATCAAGGAGATTCACAGGAGCTTCCGCGAGACGCTGCAGGCCGGCCTGTCGAAGGAGGAGCTTCAGGGAACGGAGGATGTGTTGGATCGAATGATGGAGAACCTCAACCGGACGGTCTGGCACAGAATGGAGGAATGAACATGGAAAATACGAAGTGCGAGCAGCTTAAAAACCCATTGGAGACAGAGGCTATCGGCAAGCTGATATGGAAATATTCCCTTCCCGCTATCGCCAGCAGCCTGGTGGGCTCGCTGTACAACATCATCGACCAAATTTTCGTCGGCAACAGCATCGGCGAGCTGGGCAACGCCGCCACCAACGTGGCCTTCCCCATCGTGGTGGTGGTTGCGGCGCTGGCGATCACCTTCGGCTTCGGCGGCGCATCCGCGTTCAGCCTGTACCTGGGCGGCAAGCAAACGGAAAAGGCGAAGTCCGTGGCGGCAAACAGCATCACCCTGATGCTGCTGACCGGCATTGCGGTGGGCATCGTCACCCTCGCCTTTCTGCGGCCCATCCTCGTAGCCTTCGGCGGCAGGGGCCAGACGCTGGAGTACGCCGTGGAGTACACCCGCATCATCGCCATCGGCACGCCCTTTGCCATGCTCAGCTCCGGCGCGAGCCAGCTGATCCGCGCCGACGGAAGTCCGCGCTACGCCATGGCCGCCACCATGACGGGCATCATTCTGAACTGCATCCTCGACCCGGTGCTGATCTTCGGCTTCCACATGGGCATGAGCGGCGCGGCCCTGGCCACCGTCATCGGCCAGCTGGTGTCGTCCATACTGATCCTCTTCTATCTCAGAAAGTTCAGGAGCGTCGAGCTGCACGCGGCTGACTACCGACTGAAGAAAAGCAGTGTGTATCGCATCGTGAAGATTGGCATCGCCTCGGGCGCGATGCAGTTTGCCAGCACGATCATCAGCATTGTGCTGAACAATGTGCTGGGGCACTACGGCGAGCTGTCCCAGTACGGGCGCGACATTCCCCTGGCCTGCGTGGGCATCATCACCAAGGTCTGCGCGCTGTTCGACGGCGTGGCTCTGGGCATCGCCCAGAGCATCCAGCCGATCATCGGCTACAACTACGGCACCGGCAACTACGCCCGCATCAAGGAGGCGTTCTGGAAGGTCGCCCGGGTGATCCTCTGCATCTCGGTCTGCGCGTTCCTGTGCTTCCAGCTCTTTCCCCGGCAGATCATCTCGATCTTCGGCGGAGGTGATGAACTGTACTTTGAATTCGCCGTGCGCTACTTCCGCATCTATCTGTTCTGCATCTTTATCGTGGGCCTGCAGCTGCTGTGCGCCCAGTTCTTCCCCTCCATCGGCAAGGGCGGCATCGGCGTGTTCGTGTCCCTGCTCCGCCGCGCCTTTTTGCTGCTGCCGCTGGTGCTCATCTTCCCAATGATCTGGGGCATCGACGGCGTGCTGTGGGCGGGGCCGGTCGCCGACGGCCTTGCCGGTATCATTTCGCTGCTGCTCGTCCGGCATGAGATGAACAAGTGGCGAATCGCCCCGAACTGAATCCTGATCGGCATGGCCGGGCGTTGACGGTCATGCCGCTTTATCTGCCGAATCACGCGGACTGGATTCACAATTCGCAAACAATTCCCTGACGATTCACAAATGTATCTGCGCTAAGATTCAGATCATCGAAGGGAAAACCTGCGAGAAACTGAAATAAAACAGAGAAGGGAGACGGGCAACATGGCAAAATCCAGGCTTGCAAAGGTGAATGAGAAGATCGCGGAGACCGTCGTCGAGGGCTATCAGAAGATCGAGGACGGCGTGGTCAGCGGTTACAAGAAGATCGAGGAGGGCGTGGTTGGCGGCTTCAACCGGATGACCGACAGGTTTGTGGATTCCTTCCTGACGAAGGAGGGCGAGACGGTGGAGCAGGCCCGGGAGCGCATTGCCGGGACGGCTGCGGAAGGAACCGGGAATGCATCCGACGAAGAATAACGGGACGCAAAGCGGGGCGGGCGCTGTCCTTCCCCGCTTTGCCTTTGCCGGGAAAAAAGACTGGATTCGGGAGGGCGCGCTGTGAAGAAGAAGCTGCGATACAACGTCGCCGACCGGCAGGTGGAGCGGGAGGTCAACTACATACCTGTGCGGTACATCCTGGCGTTCGCGCTCACCGTGCTGGAGGTGCTGGCGATCGTCGGCATCGTCGCGGCGCTGTGCCGCTATGTGCCCTACTTCTACATCGCCGCGTGGATGACGGAGATCGCCTGCGTGGTGCAGATCGCCGCGTCGGACGACAACCCGGACTACAAGGTTCCCTGGCTTCTGGTGGTGCTGCTGGTGCCCGTCGCGGGCTTCATGCTCTACTTTCTGTTCTATTCCCGCACATTGAAGAAAAAATATGTGCGCCGCATGCGGGAGATCAAGGCGGGGACGTTTGAACGCGACGACGGCGGGCTGTTCGAGCAGCTGCGCCGGGAGCGTCCCGCAGCATGCAGCCAGGCCCGGATGCTGTGCGGCATCTCCGAATCGCACCTGTATGTAAACGTGCGCCAGACCTACTTTCCACTGGGCGAAAAAATGTGGGCGCAGCTGCTTGAGGATCTGCGGAGCGCGGAGAAATTCATCTACATGGAGTACTTCATCATCGAAGAGGGCGCATTTTGGAACTCCATACTGGAGATTTTGAGGGAAAAAGCCGCCGCGGGCGTGGAAGTTCGTCTGCTCTACGATGACATCGGCTGCATGGCCACGCTGCCGGGCAACTACGCCAGCGTCCTCAAAAAGTGCAGCATTCAGGCAGCGCCCTTCTCCCGCATGCGCGGCAACGCCGACAGCGAGTTCAACAACCGCAGCCACCGCAAGATCACCGTAATTGACGGCAGGATCGGCTACACAGGCGGCGTGAACCTGGCGGATGAGTATGTCAACGCCGTGGCACGCTTCGGCCACTGGAAGGACAGCGCCCTGCGGCTGGAGGGCGAGGCGGTGTGGGAGCTGACGCGGCTGTTTCTCATCGACTTCGGCCTCAACTTCCGGAAGATGCCGGAGATTCGCGCCGACAGCTTCCCGAGCTGCGCAGAGATTCATGCGGAGGGCTACATGGTGCCCTTCGGCGATGGCCCGCGCCCGATCTACGCGCGCCGGGTGGCCAAGAGCGCGATTGAGAACATGCTGAACGGCGCCGTGCGCTACGCGTACATGACCACGCCCTACCTCATCATCGACAACGGCCTGTGCCAGTGCATTGAGAACGCCGCGCTGCGAGGCGTGGACGTGCGCATCGTGGTGCCCCACATCCCGGACAAGCGGCTGGTGCTGGAGATGACCCGCAGCTACTACCGGCGACTGATGGACGCGGGCGTGAAGATCTATGAGTATGCGCCGGGCTTCATCCACGCCAAGAGCTACATCGCCGACGACGAATATGCCATCATCGGTACCGTCAACCTGGACTACCGCAGCCTGGTGCACCACTTTGAAAACGGCGTGTGGATGTACCGCTGCGAGAGCATCCGGGAGATGAAGGCCGACATCGAGGCTACGATTGAAAAAAGCATGCGCATAACGGAGGAGAATCTGCGCCACAGCCTGCCCCGGCGCATCCTGCGCTCCCTCGTGCGCATCCTTGCGCCGCTGCTCTGAAGATTTTGCGCAGGCTCCCAAACACAAACAAATCTTTAATAACTCTGTGCTATGATGGGCGCAAGGGAGGGATGCTGCATGTTTCGCGTACTCGTTGTGGAGGACGATCATGAGCTCAATCGCACGGTCTGCGCCTATCTGCGGCAGCAGGGCTTTGAAGCCGTGGGCTGCCAGGACGCCCGGGAGGCCTACGACGCCATGTACGGCGTCATGTTTGATCTCATTATTTCGGATATCATGATGCCGGGCGAGGACGGCTTTGAGTTTGCGGAAACCGTCCGCTCGCTGAATCAGGAGATCCCCATTCTGTTCATGACGGCCCGGGACGACATGGCGGCGAAGCAGCGGGGCTACCGGCTGGGAATTGACGACTACATGGTCAAGCCCATCGATCTGGACGAGCTGGTGCTGCACATCGGTGCGCTGCTGCGGCGGGCACGGATCGCCGCGATGCGCAGGCTGGAGGTGGGCAAGCTCGTGCTGGATGCGGACGAACGCGCGGCCTATCTGGATGGCGCGGAGGTTCCGCTGACGGTGCGGGAGTTCAACCTGCTGTACAAGCTGCTGTCCTACCCCAAGAAGACCTTCACCCGCTCTGCGCTGATGGACGAATTCTGGGATGCGGAGAGCAATTCAGGGCTGCGCACGGTGGATGTGTACATCGCCCGGCTGCGGGAGAAATTTGCCGCCTGCGACAGCTTTGAAATCGTCACCGTGCACGGCATGGGCTACAAGGCGGTGCTGAAATGAGCGCGGGAAGGGAGAACGGAATCCGGCGCATGCTGTTTGGCCTGCAGCGCTTTTTCTGCTTTTTTCTGGTGGTGGGCATGATCGTGACCTGCTGCACGATGCTGTTCGTCACCAACCTCCAGTCGGCCATGGGTCTGGTCTTTACCGAGGCAGACATTCAGCAGGCCGCAAAGCTGACCTTTCTGAACGTGCTGCTGCTGACGGCGGCGTTTGCGGTGATCGACCGGATTCGCCGCAGATACATGGTGACCCGTCCGGTGCGCATGATCATCGGCACCGCGCAGAAGCTGATGCAGGGCGATTTCTCCGCGCGGGTCCCGCAGCTGCGCAGCATCGACACCATGGATGGCTTTACGGAGATCGGCGCGTGCATCAATCGCCTTGCGGAGGAGCTCTCGGGCACGGAGACGCTGCGCACGGACTTCATCGCAAACGTCTCCCATGAGCTCAAGACGCCGCTGGCGGTGATCTCGAATTACGCCGCGATGCTGGCCCAGCCGGGTCTTGCGGAGGCGCAGCGGATGGAGTATGCGCGCAAGATTTCGGAGACGAGCCGGCGGCTGGCAAACCTCATCACGAACATACTGAAGCTGAACAAGCTGGAAAACCAGCAGATCTTTCCCAAGAATGCGCGCTTTGACCTGGGCGAGCAGCTGTGCGAGTGCCTGCTGAGCTTTGAGGATGCATGGGAAAAGAAGGGTCTCGACATCCGCACGGACATTGCGGAGGGCGTCGAGCTCAGCGGCGATGCGGAGCTTCTGTGCCTGGTCTGGAGCAACCTCTTTTCCAACGCGATCAAGTTTACCAATCCGGGCGGCTGCGTGACGCTGCGGATGTTTGCGGAGGGCGACAGCGCCGTGGTGCAGGTGTCCGATACGGGCTGCGGCTTCGGCGGCGAGGTCGGGCGGCACATCTTTGAAAAGTTCTACCAGGGCGATCCCTCCCACGCAATGCAGGGAAACGGGCTGGGTCTGGCGCTGGTGAAGCGCGTGGTGGACATCGTGGGCGGCGACATCAGCGTAAACAGCGAGGTCGGCAAGGGAAGCGCCTTCACCGTGCGGATCGGGAGGAATGTGCGTGAATAGGCTGAAGCGATTTCTGCTGCGCATGGTCTCTCCGCCCGGCTGGCTGACGGCGCTGATTTCGATCCCCTCCTTCGCGCTGGTGATCTATGTGCTGACAAGCGGCATCGAGGATGCGCCTCTGGCCTATGTCAGCTATGCCGCATCCGCCTATGCGCTGCTGCTCGTCGCGCTGCGCGCGCCGGATGCAGCTGAAGCGCTGTGCAGATACGTCCATGGCCATCCCCTTGTGCAGCGCGTGCGGAGCCTGCAGCAGGTTCAGCACATTCTGACGGATCCGATGTATCGCGCGGAGCTCGCGCTGTACGCCGGGCTTGCGGTGAACCTGGCCTATGCGGCGCTCAAGCTGGTTTCCGGAATCGCCTACCATTCGGTGTGGTTCGGCGCAATGGCGGGCTATTACCTGCTGCTGTCGGCGCTGCGCTTTGCGCTTTTGCATCACACGCGGCGAAGTCCGATGGGGAGCGATCCCCTGTCTGAATGGCGGCGCTACCGCCTGTGCGGCGTCCTGCTGCTGATGATGAATCAGGCGCTGTTGGCCGTCGTCGCGCTGGTGGTCTACCGCAACAGCGGCGCGGAATATCCGGGATATCTGATCTACATCATGGCCATGTACGCCTTCTATGCGGTGATCAACGCCGTGCGCAACGTGGTCCGGTTCCGAGCCTGCGGCAGCCCCGTGCTGTCCGCAGCCAAGGCAGTCAGCCTGATCGCGGCGATGGTTTCGCTGCTGTCGCTGGAGACGGCGATGCTGACCCAGTTCGGAAGCGCCGGGGATCCGCACTTTCGCCGCTGGATGACCGGCTGCACCGGCTTTGCGGTGTGCGCCATCGTGCTGGCGATGGCCGTGTACATGATCGCGCATTCCACGCGGCAAATCAAACGCTTGAATCAAGGAGAACAGAGTATATGAACGACAAGACGAGAAGCGAGGCATCGTTTTCCTATACGTATTCTGCGCGGCAGCAGAAGGAGCTCGAGGAGATCCGCAGGAAGTATCTGCCGGAGGAACCGGACAGAATGGCGCAGATTCGCCGCATGGACGCCGGTGTGACGCGCAGGGGAACGATCGCTGCGGTGACGCTCGGCAGCGTGAGCTGTCTTGTGATGGGGCTGGGCATGTGTTGCAGCATGGTCTGGGCCGGCCGATGGTTTGTGCCGGGCATCGTCATCGGTCTGATCGGAATCGTTGGTATGGCGGGGGCCTATCCGCTTTTCGTTCGCACCACACAGAAGGAGCGCAAGCGGATCGCACCCCAGATACTGAAGCTGACGGAGGAGCTCATAAAGCGGCAGGGCGACGATTGACGCAAGGCCCTCCCCCAGTGTCCAAGGGGTTTCACAGGAGGTCTCGAGCTGCAATAATGCCATGATCAGAGCGAATAAGCGCGTGGCATTGAGGCAGAATAAGCGTCGTGATTGAAATCGGGAGGACGTTTATGAACGAGATGTTTTGCTTCCAGTGCCAGCAGACGGCGCACAACACGGGCTGTGAGGGCAAGGTGGGCGTGTGCGGCAAGAAGGCCGATACGGCCAATCTCCAGGATGCGCTCGTCGGGGCGCTGATCGGCCTCGCCCGGGCGGCAAGGGCGGGAAAACCGTGCGAAAGGACGCACGAGCTGGTGCTCAAGGGCCTGTTCACGACCATCACAAACGTGAACTTCAACAACGAAACGATCGAAAGGCTCATCTCGGAGATCAAAGCGGAGAAAAACCGCATCCATCCTGAAAAAGCTGAAAACTACGACCTGCGCAGGCTCTGGGACGGCGACGCGGACGTGCGCTCGCTGAAATCCCTCATCCTCTTCGGCGTCAAGGGCATGGCGGCCTACGCCTACCATGCGTTCATCCTGGGCAAGACCGACGGGGAGGTCAACCGCTTCTTTTTCGACGCACTGTGCGCCATCGGCGAAGAAAAATCGCCCGACGAGCTGCTCGCGCTGGTGCTGAAGACAGGCGAGGTCAACCTGAAGTGCATGGCCATGCTGGACGCGGCCAACACGGAGGCCTATGGCGATCCCGTGCCCACGCAGGTGCCGCTGACCATCGAGAAGGGGCCGTTCATCGTGGTGAGCGGCCACGACCTGCACGACCTGAAGCTGCTGCTGGAGCAGACACAGGGCAAGGGCGTAAACATCTACACCCACAGCGAGATGCTGCCGGCCCACGGCTATCCCGGTCTGAAGAAGTACCCGCAGCTGAAGGGCAACTTCGGCACGGGCTGGCAGAACCAGCAATCGGAGTTCCACAACATCCCCGCCCCCATCCTGTTCACCACCAACTGCCTGATGCCCGTGCGCCAGAGCTATTGCGACCGGGTGTTCACGACCTCGGTCGTGTCCTACCCCGAGCTCACGCACATCGGCGAGGACAAGGATTTCACGCCCATCATCGAAAAGGCACTGGAGTGCGGCGGCTACGACGAGGACAGGCACATGACGGGCATGAACGGCGGCGACACTGTGACGACGGGCTTTGCGCGCACGGCGGTGCTCTCCCAGGCGGAGAAGATCGTCGATCTGGTGAAGCGGGGAAAGATACGCCACTTCTTCCTCGTCGGCGGCTGCGACGGCGCGTCGCCCAGCCGAAGCTACTTCACCGACTTCGCCAAACTCACGCCCCACGACACGCTCATCCTCACCCTGGCCTGCGGCAAGTACCGCATCAACGACCTCGATCTGGGCGAGATCGAGGGCCTCCCCCGCATCCTGGACTGCGGTCAGTGCAACGACGCCTACAGCGCCATCGTGATTGCACTGGCGCTGGCAGAGGCCTTCGGCTGCGGCGTAAACGAGCTGCCGCTGACGCTGGTGCTCTCCTGGTACGAGCAGAAGGCGGTGTGCATCCTGCTGACGCTGCTGCATCTGGGCATACGAAACATCTATCTGGGGCCGACGCTGCCCGCCTTCCTGTCTCCGAACGTGCTGGATACGCTGGTAAGGACGTTTCAGATTCACCCCACCACCACGCCGGAGGACGATCTGAAGGCGATTCTGGGCGAAGCCTGCATGCGGAAGTGAGCACAGAGCGGCGGCGCAGGTCTGTTTTGCGTCGTTGCAGTGGGACTTCTTTGTCAGGCTGATGCTGCCTTCTTATTTTGGAAGGCAGCATTTTGCTCTTGATTCTGGCTAATGTTAAATTTTTGATTATTTCCGATTTTCCCTCGCGGTGCGTCAGATTTCAGCATCTGACAATTATTAAATTTTTGGTTTCCTCCATTTTCTCCTCTTGGTTCACGCAGCATACAGAATATGCGCATGAACA
>JBJEJN010000101.1:0-12146 GCA_051878085.1 Aristaeellaceae bacterium
GTACGGGTGAAAAGGGAACGGAGTGAGAATCTCCGACAGGACCGCTGCTGTGAAGCGGAGCCGCGCGCAAGATGTCATTGGCGAGAGCCGAGAAGACCGTGCGGGGCGTTGATGCTGAGTCAGAAGACCTGCCTGCGAATTGCGTATCGAATTCTTCGGACGAGAGAATGATATGTGCCAGGCCGCCCGGATGCGCCGATCCGGACGGATTTGCGGCGGTGTCGCCGGAATCTGCGCCTTTGCGCAGCTGAAAATTGTGCAGCATCCAGAACCTACTCGAACGAAGATTCGGGTCGGTTCTGTTTTTTGTCTCTCTACGATGGATCTTCTTGCCAAAGTCTGCCTTCGTAATACTTCATTTCAGAGAGACACTGCGGGCGTTCCACTCCCAGGCGCTCGCACCCGCGAGCCATCACCGGCATGCGCGCAGCGTCATGGCGCTTGCCGTCGTCATATCCCCCGACGAACACAGATGGAGGCGGCCGGTTGGGCCCCGGCCGCCGATAACTGCAAATACCTGCGCAAGCAGTTGTTTGATCGCATGCAACAGAACATCGGGATGTGCCGCAGCACATGCATCGCTGCTCCGGCGACGTCCGATCCCATCCGCCGCGGTTTGCCCATTGTCTGCGGCAAAGGCTCCCGGAACGCCGGTCTGCGATCCGTTCTGTTCATCCTCCCGCGTGCAGCGGCGTTTTTGTCTGGCCGCCGCCTGCACCTCCGGGAAGGCCGCGCGGTGGTTCGCCCGATGGGCCGCCGCAGCCAACGACGCCATCTGCGTGGCGCGGTGCGCCTGCAACGACATCGCCGCCGACAACGACGAGCGCATGGCTCACAGCCAGAACATGCTGGAGCGCGGTTTGAGCCTGGGCATGGAGAGCGCACCGGGGGTGGGAACGATCTTTCGTCTGCATCTGCCGCCGGTGCAGGGGACGGCGTGATTTTTTCCGATCTCCCGAAATTTTCTTTTTGAAGCCGGGTGGGAAAAGCGCGGAAGTGCGGAAAACTCGGATTGACGGCCTTCGGCGGCGGTGCTATGATCGGTAGCACCGCCGCCGTGCGTTTCTGTGCGGCGCGGAGGAATGCGGGTTCGGGAGGTGGAGCATATGGCGGAAGCGGGGATGAATCGGCGCGGCGAGACGCGGTCGCTGCTGCAGCGCTGGGGCGGCACGATGGAGGACATCCGGCGGCTGGAACGGGAGCGCGACGCGCTGCGGCAGTGGGCCGAGGACGCGCACTGCACGCTGCGGGGGCGGAGTCTGGACGGATTGCCGCGCGGCGGCGGGACGCGCGACCTGGGCGACGTGGTGGAGGCGGCGATGCGGCGGTCGGAGATGTACGCGGAGCAGTCGCGGCGCATCGACGGCGAGATTGCGGAGCGGCTGCGCCTGCGCAACGAGCTGGAGGGGCTGGTGCGCCGCCTGCCGCCGGTGCAGGAGCGGGTGATCGTGCTGCGCTATGCCGACCGCCATCCCTGGCGGAGCATCGCGCTGCGGCTGAACTACGACGAGGGGCACGTGCGCAGAATCGAGACGCAGGCCGTGGACTGGATCGGCGCGCAGATGGAGAAGGGGGAGAGCGCCTGAAGGCAGGTTTCCGGAAAGGACGCGCGTTTCTGCGCGCCCGGACGTGGTAGTATGACAGCATCCGATGCGAATCGGGGCGGGGGAGCGATCCTCCGCCCCTTTCTCGTGCCAGTTCATCCGCAGACATGGATGGGGCTGCAATGAAGGGAGGGAGGAGATGGAAAACGAAAGGGAGGCGGCGAAGAAGCGGAAGATCGTGCGCACCTCGGAGGTGATCGCGCCGGCGTACCACGGGCTCTGGCGGGACGTGCGCGCCGGGCGGCACCGGGAGTACTGGCTCCGGGGCGGGCGCGGCTCGGGCAAGTCCAGCTTCATCAGCGCCGCCATCCTGTTCGGCATGCTGAAGCATCCCAACGCCAGCGCGATGATCTACCGGCGCGTGGCCGCGACGCTGCGGGAGTCGGTGTACGAGCAGATGGTCTGGGCCATCGAGCGCTTCGCGCTGCGGGACTGCTTCGAGCTGCGCCTGACGCCGCTGGAGATCCGCTGCATCCCCACCGGGCAGAAAATTCTGTTTCGCGGGGCGGACAATCCCGGAAAGTCGAAGTCGATCAAGCTCGCGAAGGGCTACTTCGGCTACCTGTGGTTCGAGGAGCTGGCGGAATTCGGCGGCATGGAGGCGATTCGCAGCCTGCGCGCTTCGGTGCTCCGGGGCGGCGATCCGGGGATCACCTTTTGCAGCTACAATCCGCCGCCCAGCGCGCAGAGCTGGGTGAACGCCGAGGCGCTGCTGCCCCGGGAGGGCAGACTGGTGCACAGCAGCAGCTATCTGGATCTGCCGGAGGCGTGGCTGGGGGATGCGTTCCTCGCCGAGGCGGAGCTTCTCAAGGCCGAGGATGGGCGGGCCTATCGCCACATGTACCTGGGCGAGGCCACCGGCAGCGGCGGGGGCGTGTTTGAGAACCTGTGCTTGCGCACCATCCCCCAGGAGCAGATCGAACGCTTCGGCGCGGTGTATTCGGGGCTGGATTTCGGCTGGTTCCCCGATCCGCTGCACTTCGTTCGCTGTGCCTACGATGCGGCGCAGCGCAGGCTGTGGATCTTCGACGAGTACCGGACGGTGAAGACATCCAACCTGGACGTGTTTCTCCATCTGAAGGAGAACATGAACCTTACAGAGACCGAGGAGGTGATCGCCGACAGCGCGGACATGAAGTCCATCGGCGATATGCGCTCCTACGGCATGCGCTGCATGGCCGCGACGAAGGGCCCGGGCAGCGTGCACGCCAGCATGCGCTGGCTGCAGGGGCTTAAGGAGATCGTGATCGATCCCCAGCGCTGTCCGGCGGCGGCGAGGGAGTTCTCCGAGTACGAGTACGAGCGCGGCGCGGACGGCGGCTTCGTGGAGGCGTATCCCGACCGCAACAACCATGCCATCGACGCGGTGCGCTATGCGACCAACCGGATCTGGCTGCGCTGCGGCGCGTGAGCCTGAGAGACGAGAATGGAGGAATGAATCATGTGGGAGAGGCTGAAGGAGTGGCTGCAGCGGCGCATGGCGGCGGGCGTGCAGGACTGCGGCGCGCCCCTGGACGACTTTGTCGCCCGCTACGAGGACGGGGAGGGAGAGAACATCACGGCGGTCATCGCCGGAAAGCTGGCGATGATCGCCTTCGCCGACAGCACGCTGGCGGTGGAGGATCGCAATTGCCCGGAGGCGCCCGGCGTGCGCGTGCTGCTGATCCGGGAGCTGCTTGCGGAGCTGTGGCACAGCGACGCGGGCTGGATCACCGCGCAGATGCTGGGCAAGGGCGGAAAGCTGCTGCTGCCCACCTATGACGGCGGCGCGCTGCACATCCGGGCGATCGATCAGTCGCGCATCGCCATCCGGGAGATGGACGGCAGCAGGATCGCGGCGGCCACCCTGCTTGCCGACGTGGGCGAGGCACAGGGCCGGCAGTGCTCGCTGCTTGCGGACTACGAGCGCTGCGGCGGCGACCAGCGCATCTGCTACCGGGCCGTCCGTAGCGACGGCGCAGCGCTGCCGCTGGACTGCGTGGCGCGCTGGGCGGGGATCACCCCGGAGATCGGCGTGTCCGGCACGGATCGACTGCTGTTTGCCTACCTGCGCTGTCCCCGGGACAACCGCCGGGAGCGCAGGCTGTATGGCGTGCCCATCACCTACGGCGCGGAGCAGGCCATCGCGGAGCTGGAGGAGCACGGGCGGATCTATCGCCGGGAGTACAAGCTGACCCGACCCATGCTGGGCCTGGATTCCAGCCTGTGGCGGGGAAGCGGCGCACAGCAGGCGGAGAACGGCGCGGAGATCGACCGGCTGCGCAGAACCGTGCAGGACAGCGACGATCCCTTCGTGCCCTTCGACAGCATGAGCCTGGAGGGAAGGGGAATCTGGCAGTACTACGCGCCGGAGATTCGCTACGAGGCCATGGACGCGCGCCAGCAGATGCTGCTGCGCCGGGTGGAGCGCGCCTGCGGGCTCTCCCAGGGCATCCTGACCGAGCGCCAGAACGTGAACTATGCCAATCGCGACGAGGTGCGCGCGGCGCAGTACGACACCTTCAGCGTGGTGCGCGCCATTCGCGACGAGTGGGAGCGCGCGCTGGAGGACCTGGCCTACGCCATCGACGTGCTGGCGGAGCGCTTTGCAATCACGCCCGCCGGGGCGCGCGGACAGTATAGGCTGCGCTTTGACTGGGACATGAGCCTGATCGAATCCACGGATCAGACCTTCGAGCAGCTGAGGGCGCTCCACAGCGAGGATCTTCTGGACGGCGCGGAGCTGCGGCAGTGGGTGCTGGGCGGCAGTCTGAAGGACAACCGCCAGGCGATCGAGGCGATCCGGGAGGGCCGGGGCGGAAACTGAAGGGCGGTATCGGAGCCGTGTTCCCTGTGAGCGCGGCTTTTGCATACAACAAACCCGGCCGCGGGGGAGCATCAGCGGCGCGCGTGTGGGCGCGACCACGTAAAAAAGCGTAGCGGAAAGGATGAGAGCATGAAGCGAGAGGAACTGAACCGTATCTTTGAAGGCGCGACCAGAGAGCAGATCGATCAGGTGATGGCCCTCAACGGCGCGGACATCACCCGGGAGCAGCAGCGCGTGCGAGCAGAGCTGGAGGACGCGACGGCGCGCCTGACTCGGGCCGGCGAGACCATTCGCGCGCTGGAGGAGAGCGCGGGCGACGCGGAGCGGCTGCGCAGCGAAATCGAGGCCTACAAGTGGGCGGAGCTGAAGCGCGCGGAGGAGGCGCGCAAGACTGCCGAGCGCGCGGAGCTGATGGAGCGCCTGGACGCGGTGCTGGCGGGAAGGAAGTTCGTGTGCGAACGCCTGCGCGAACCCGTGGCGGACGACTTCGCCGCCGCGCTGCGGGACAAGCGCAATCGCGGCAGGACGGACGCGGCCATCTTCGAGGAAATGACCCGCGACAAGGGCTACTTCGTCAGCCAGAACCCCGCGCCGGAAAACATGGGCGCATTTGCTGCCGTCGACGGCGGCAAAAGCCGCACGGCGGCGATGCGCGCCGCCATGGATCTGCCCATCGGCAAGTGAAAACAGAATCAGCGAACTTAAAAGGAGGTAACGCAGATGCCCAATACCATTTCTACCTTTCAGTCTTACATTCCCCTGCTGGACGAGGTGTACGCCGGAGCTTCCCTGACCGCCGTGCTGGATGGCGCGCCGGAGCTTGCGCGGCAGGGCGTGAATGCCAACGAGCTGGTGATTCCCAAGATCAGCATGGACGGCCTGGCCAGCTATGACCGCAAGAACGGCTACGTGGATGGCGAGGTGACGCTGACCAACGAGACCGTGGTCTGCAACTTCGACCGTGCCCGCCTGTTCTGCGTGGACACCATGGACAACGAAGAGACCGCCGGTCTCGCCTTCGCGCGCCTGGCCTCCGAGTTCATCCGCACCCGCGTGGTGCCGGAGCTGGACGCGTTCCGCCTGGCCACCTACGCCGGAACCTCCGGCATCTCCGCAGCCATGCCCGCCGAGCTCAGTGCCGGTGCGGATGTGCTGACCGCTCTGCGCGTCGCGACCAACGCCATGGACGAAAATGAGGTGCCCGCCGACCAGCGCTACCTGTTCATCACGCCCAGCCTGCTTGGCCTGATGGAGGACCTGGATCTGACCAAGTCCACCCGCGTGCTGGAGCGCTTCGAGGCCGTGGTGCGCGTGCCCCAGTCCCGCATGTACACCGCCATCACCCAGTACGACGGCGCGAGCTCCGGTCAGACCGCGGGCGGCTATGTGAAGAACGTCGACACCGGCAGGAACATCAACTTCATGGTGATTCACAAGCCGTCGGTGATTCAGTACCAGAAGCACGTCTCTCCGAAGGTCATCACCCCTGAGCAGAACCAGACCGGCGACGCGTGGAAGTTCGGCTATCGCAATGTGGGCGTGGCCGACGTGTACGAGAACAAGCTGGCGGGCATCTATCTGCACGCGGCGACCACCTGATGACGGGAGGCGGCGTTCATGTATCTGACCTATCAGGAGTATGCCGGCAAGGACGGCGGCGTGGACGCCGCCGCCTTCGCGCGGCTGGCTGCCAAGGCAGAGAAGCTGGTGGATCGCGCGACCCACGGCCGTCTGAAGGGGGAGGAGCCCGTGCGCGAAGCCGTGAAGAGCTGCGTCTTCGAGCTGATTGGGGAGCTTTGCAGGGAGGAGGCCGCGCGGGAGATGGACGGGGGCAGGGAGCTTGCCTCCATGAGCAACGACGGACTCAGCGTGAGCTTCGCCGCGCAGAGCGCTGCGGGCGGCGCTTCACCGCGCCAGATGCAGATCCTGCGTCAGTGGCTGGGCGATGAGCTGAGCCGCGATGGCGTAAATCTGCTGTACGCGGGAACTGACGGCTGAGAGCCGGAATGGAGGTGGAGATATGCTGCCCTTTGGAACGGAAAACCTGACGCTGGTGCAGCGGGTGGAGGCTGCGGTGGACGGGCGCACGCAACTGCGCTACGCAAAGCGCAGCCTCAGCGGATGCAGCTGGCGGCGCAAGTCCGTCTGGAAGCAGAACGGCGCGCGCATGGAGCGCGGCGAGGAGGTTGTCTGCCGCATTCCCGCCGGACAGGAGGTTCCGCATGCGGGAGATTATCTGTTCCGGGGAGACGTGACGGAGAACATCTCAAGCAGCGCCGATCTGTCCGCCACGCTGGAGAGGCACCGGGAGGCGGGGGCGTTCCGGATCGCGTCCGTCGCGGACAACACGGCTGGCGGCGCGCCGCTGGCCCACTACGCGGCCAGCGGGGAGGACGCATGAGGCTGACGGCGGAGGTACGCATCGACGCGCAGGGGATTTTGGAGAAGCTGCATGCGGACGGGCTGTGGCTGCACGCGGCGCAGACCTGGCACCGGCTGTACGCGCCCTACGTGCCCCGGGACACGGGCCGACTGTACGAGGACGTACGCATCTCGCCCGGACAGATTGAGCACACGGCGCCCTACGCGGCCTATGTGTACGGCGGCAGCTTCCCGGCAGGCTCCGGCGGCGCTGCCAGCCGGGCGTGGGATCACGCTGCGGAGCCGACGCAGAAGCCGAAGCTGGTGGCCGCGATGCAGGCCTATGTGGATGCGGGAGGGTTGAAGCTTGGAAAATGACAACAAACATCGGGCGGTGTGGGCGTGGCTGATGGGCTGTCCCCACATCCGCGACCTGTTTTTCAATTGCGCGCAGTCGGACGGCGGCGATGCGGCGCTGGTTCCCTCGGAGTCGGTGCTGCAGGAGTTCATCGACGGCAGCAGCCTGCGCAGCTACGACGTGGCGCTCACCCGCGTCGCGCCCTGCTCATTTGAGCCGAACGATGCGGAGAACATCGACCGTTTGGCGGACTTTGAACAGCTGAAGGCCTGGATCGAGGCCCAGAGCGCGGCGGGCTGCTACCCCGAATTTCCCGAGGGGGAGGTCGTGCAGGAGATCGAGCTGCTGCCCTGCGAGAGCGGTTTCGTCGCGGCGCAGGATGCGCGCAGCTGCAAGTACATGCTGCAATTCCGGATCAAGTATATGAAGAAAGGATGACAGGATGTCTGAGATCAGGATCACGAAGAACATGTGCATTCCCTTCATCGACGTGTCGGAGGGCGACGCGCCGGTCTGGAAGCGCATCGACAAGAGCACCATTTTTGAAATCGAGATGAACGCGGAGACCGAGAGCTGCGATTACATCTCTCAGGAGATGCCCAGCGAGGAGATCGTGAGCTATGCGCCCAGCATGGATCAGGAGATCGCCACCTATCGCGGCAATCCCATCTACGAGTTCATGTTCCAGAGGTTCTACGACTGCTCCACCGCCCACGGCAAGAGCCTGATCTGCTTCCCGGCGGACGAGGGCGGCAGGCAGCGGGCGTGGATGGTGGCGGATACCACCTTCGTGCTGGATGCGATGAACTGGGCAGAGGGCAAGATTACGTGGAGCATGCGCTTCGGCGGCGACATTCAGCGCGGAACGTACAGCGTCGCGGACGGCGTGCCCAGCTTCGTCGCCGCGCAGAGCTGATGCGGCCCAACTACGCCCAGGACGCACCTCCGACCAGCATTTCGGTCGGGGGTGCGGACTATCCCTGCAAGGTGGACTACCGCGTGTGGATCGAGGTGCTGCGCGTGATGCGCAGGATCGATCCTGCGGCGCAATCGCAGGAGAACCTGCGGCGGATCGATGAGATTCAGCTTCTGGTGTTCGGCGGCGTGCTGGCGGAGGAGGATCCTGCGGAGGTGCTGGCTGCGGTGGCGGAGTTTTCGCGGGGCTATCCCGGGCTTCCGGTGCAGGGAGGGACGGATGCACCGCTGTTCAGCTTCGACTGGGACATCAACGCCATCGTCATCGCGATCCGCAACCAGAGCGGCATCGATCTGAGCTATCGAAGGACGGAGCCCTTCCACTGGTGGGAGTTCCTGCTGGAGTTTCAGACGCTGTGCGGCGAGCACTACATTCTGAATCTGATGGAGGCGCGCAGCTATCGTGGGCGCGACAAGGAGCTGCTGCGGCGCAAGCGCATGTGCGCGCTGCCTGCCGAGAAATCGGAGGGAGATCGCGCCGCTGCGGAGGCGTTCAGCGCCATGTTCGAGGGCGGTGGAGAAGGAGAGGGGAACGATGCGGATAGAGACGAAGATTGACCGCGTGCGCGTGGAGATCGAGGGCCGGGTGTACGCGCTGGCGGAAAAGACCATCGCGGTCGCCGAGGCGCTGCGACGCGTTCGGAGGAAGTACCGCGACGCGCCCGGGTACAGGCTGTGGCTGGCGGAGCTGAGGGTTCTGCTGGGCAAGCGGGCCGTGAAGCGGCTGTTCACCGATGGTGAAAAGGAGAACCTCGACCGCATGCAGCGCATTCACGACGGCGTGCTGCGCGCGTTTGAGCACAACGCCGCGCAGATGGAGGAGGAATACTTGGCGGCGGCGCTGCGTCAGCTGTGCCGGGCGGGCGATGTGCCGCTGATCTCCAGAGGCGACGCGCAGGAAAGGGAGGGGTGATCGGAAATGGCAGACGGCGTGATCATACGCATCGAGGGCGACGACGCGCCCTTCCAGAAGACGCTCGCGGGCATTGAACCGGCGGTGCAGGCGGCGCTGCGGGGCGTATCCGCCTCGGCGGCGGCTGTGCTGCGGGGAATCTCCGCGCAGATGGAGGCGGCGGACTTCGCCGGGGCCGGTTCTGCGGCCATGGACGCACTGGCGGCGGGCATGCGGGGAAATCCTGCGGCCCACAGCGCCGCACTGAGTGCGGCACGCAGCGCTGCGCTGGCCATGAACCAGAGCGCCGTGGCGGCTTCGGCGGGCCGGAGCACAGCGCAGGGACTCGCCAGCGGTATCCTGTCCGGTCGCGGCGCGGTGGTCGCGGCGGCGCGCGCCGTGGCCCGGGCCGCTGCCGCAGCCATGCGCAGCGAATTGCAGATCCATTCCCCCAGCCGGGTGACGGAAAGGCTGGGCGAGATGACCGGCCAGGGCTTTGAGCAGGGCATGGTGGAGTCGCTGAACGATGCGATCCGATCGGCGCAGGGCATCGTGGGCAGCATGAATCTCACGCCCCGGCTGAGTGCGCCGGATCTTAGCAGCGCGTTTGCTTCGGCAGCGGACAGCATCGCGGACGCGGAGGGATCAAGGCCGATCTACCTGAATGTGAACGGGCGCACCCTGGCCACCGTGACGGCGGCGGATACGCGGCGCGCGCAGAACAGCTACAACAGAACCATAGCACTGGGGGTGGGCAAGTGAAGCGGCTGACGGAGGCCTGGTTTGAATTCAAGGGCGTGAAGTCCAGCGACATGGGCGTGCTGCTGCGGCAGATGCCCACCCGCTTTCTGCCGGGACGCAACTACACCCGCAGAAAGGCTGCGGGCCGGGACGGAAGCATCCTCACCGGGGACGGCAGCTACAACGACGTGAGCGTGCGCATCGAGTGCAGCGTGCCGGACGCGGCGAAGCTGGGCGCGGTGCTCGCGTGGCTCACGGGCAGCGGCAGCCTGCGCTTCAGCGACGAGCCGAATCTCACCTACGATGCCAGCGTGGAGAAGGAAACTTCCCGCGCAAGCATCATTTCGCGCTGCGAGGGCCAGAGATTTACCGTGACCTGGACATGCGCGCCCATCCGCAGGCTGTACCCGGAGGCGGCGGACATCTCCGTAACAGCATCCGGCACGGCCTTCACCGCGCTGGGAACCTACTTTGCGCTGCCGAGGCTTGCAATCTACGGAAGCGGCGCGTTTCATGTGACCATCACCGGCGGCGGGCACAGCTCCAGCATGTTCTTTACCTCCGTACCTGCGGAGGGTATCGTGGTGGACAGCGAACTTATGGACGCGCTGACGATGGACGGCGCGGGGCTTCTGAACCGTTGCATCCTGTCCAATTCGGACGACTTCTTCCGCATCTGGCCCGGCGCGAACGTGCTTTCATGGGGCGTGGGCAGCGGCGACGAGGAGGAAAGCGGAAGCATATCAAGGATCATCATCACGCCCGGATGGAGGTGGCTGTAAATGGAGCTGATCGCGCTCTATGCGCCGGATGCGGCGGACTTCTCCACGCTGGGCCTGGGTACGCTCACGCCAAGCGCGTGCACGGTGAGCTGGCAGGCGGCGGGGGCCTACGAGCTGATGCTGGTACAGCCCATCGACGAAACGCTGCGCTGGGCGCAGCTTGCAAACGGCTGCATTATCTCCGCGCCCGTGCCCGTGCGCGAATCCCCGCTGTACGAGTACGGCGTGGGCGACGGCGGCAGCGGCAGCGTGACCCGCAACATCTGGCAGGTGGCGCGCACCACCGTGGGCCTGTACATGCGCACCGGCTACGGAACCGGCTACAAGGCGCTGCGGCACTATCCCAACGGCACGCAGGTGATCGAGCTGGACCGCCAGACCGTCGGCGGGCGCGTGTGGATCCACTGCACCACGGTGGTCGGCGGCGAGACGGGATACATGTCCACGAAGTATCTGGATCTGGTGGAGACGAAGACCGAGACCATCGCGGACGGCCGACCGGAGAACCAGCGGGTGATTCAGCTGACCCAGAGCCGGCGGCAGCTGTTCCGCATCTACTCCACCGAGCAGGACAGCGACGCGGGCGTGGTGACGGTGAAGGCAAGGCACGTGTTCTACGACCTGACAGGAAACATGCTCAACGGGGAATACAGCCCGGAGAACGTGCCCGGCGCAGAGGCGGTGCGGCAGGTGTTCGCGCAGCTGAAGAACGCCGGGGACTTCAGCGTGTACACCGAGGGACTGACCAAGGGCAGCGTGACCGGGGAGTACGGCTACAAGAACCCGGTGGAGATCCTGCTGGATCCGGACGAGGGAATCGTCTCGCAGTGCGGCTGCCAGATCATCCGGGACAACTTCGACGTTCACCTGCTGGACGACATCGAATCCGACATGGGCGTGACGGTGCGCCGGGGCAAGAACCTGGTGGGCGTGACGGTCACGACGGACGATTCCGATGTGGTGACCCAGATCAAGCCCTGCGGAAAGGACGTGGACGGCAACGACTTCTGGCTCACGGACGCGGAGGGCGACGAACGATACGTCAGCAGCACCCACAGCGCAAGCTATCCGGTCACGCGCACCGTGAAGCGGGACTACGATGTGTCGCTGGTCAAGAGGGACGAGGACAACGAAACCACCTTCCGGGACAATGCTGCTGGCCGGACGGCGGCGCGTGCGAAGCTGAAAGCCCTTGCGGAGCAGGATTTCGCGGACGGCGCAGACCTGCCGACCTACGGCATGGACGTGGACTTTGTGCTGCTTCAGGGCACGGACGGCGATATGCAGTACGCCGGCCTTCAGGCGGTGCATCCCTACGACACGGTGACGGTGGCCGACAGCATGCTGGGCCTGACCGCAAAGCTGCGGGTGACGGGCTACGAGTGGAACGCGCTCACCGGACAGTACGACAGTGTGACGCTGGGCGAGATACAGGCGCTGGAGCAGACGGTGTACAGCTACAACCTGCCCACAGGCGGCGTGAGCGGAACGAAGATTGCGCCGGGCACGGCAAGCGGAGCGATCCTGCGGGACGCGACCATCCAGTACGCGAAGATCAGCGTGGCGGCAATCGAGCAGCTGAGTGCAGACGCAATCGTGGCTCTGACGGCGCACATCGATGAGATCG
>JBJEJN010000102.1:0-2383 GCA_051878085.1 Aristaeellaceae bacterium
GCGGGCACCGCCGGTTCATCCTGGTGGAGATGGGCGACTACGCCGAAAGCATCACCGCCGAGCGCGTACGCCGGGTCATCAGCGGCTATGGCGAAGGCAGGAAGGCCGTTCCCGGCACGGGCGGCGGATTCAGCTTCTATGAGCTGGGCGAGCCGCTGCTCATCAACGGGCTGCTCAACTCAAACGTGTCGGAGGACAAAATCCGCGCCTATGTCTATTACACGGAGACCCGCTCTCCCCTGCCCGCCCCCTCCGGCGAGGAAAAGCATCTGCTGGGCGTACACGAGGGCCACGCCTATTACTTCTATTACGAAGCGGACAGGCTGACCACCCTCAACCGCGAATTTCTGCGTACCATTCAAACGCCCGCCGAAGGCTATCTGATCTATGCGGACGTCAACGCGCTCAGCGCCGGGGAAATGGAGCGGTTCCATATCACATTCAAGAAAATCCCGCGCGACATCGCCAGGCTGTGAGGAAAGGAGGATGCACCGTGGAACTGAAAAACTATCAGAAGCGCGTGCTGCGTGAGCTGGATGCGTATATGGAGCTGCTGAACAGCACACAAAACCTGAACACCGCGTACAACCGTCATTGGAATCAGCTGGGCATCCACATCGGCTTTGACGGCCTTCCTCCCTATAACGACGTGCTCCCCGGCGTGCCGCATGTGTGCTTCAAGGTGCCGACCGGCGGTGGCAAAACGCTGCTGGCCTGCGCGTCCATCCGGCATATCTTCGCCGGGATGGGCATGATGAAGACAAAGGCCGTCGTGTGGCTGGCGCCCTCTGCGGCGATTCTGGAACAGACGCTGCGGGATCTGCGCAATCCGGAGCACCCGTATCGTCAGCAGATCAATTACGACTTTGGCTCCCGGGTGGAAATCTACGACGGCACGCAGGCGCTGAACGGGCAGTCGCTCTCGCCGTCGAGCGTGCGGGAAAACCTGTCGATCTTCGTGCTGAGCTACGACGCGCTGCGCATCAAACGGAAAGAAGGACGCAAGGTCTATCAGGAAAACGGCAATCTGGCGCCGTTCGTCGCGCACTATACGGATCGCGACGCGCTCATTCCCGATGTGGATGAGACGGCGCTGATTCAGGTGCTCAATCAGCTTTCTCCGGTGGTGATTGTGGATGAAAGCCACAACGCGCAGAGCGAGCTGAGCATTGAGATGCTGCGCAACCTGAACCCCTCCTTCGTGCTGGATCTGACCGCAACGCCCAAGAGCAACAGCAATATCATCTCGATTGTCGATGCCCGCGAGCTGAAGAAGGAGAACATGGTCAAGCTCCCGGTGATCATCTATAACCGACGCACCAAGGACGATGTGCTGGTGGACGCCATCCAGCTTCGCGCAAGCATTGAGCAGCAGGCGCGCGTGGAAATGCAGCAGAACTCCACGTACATCCGCCCGATTGTGCTCTTCCAGGCGCAGCCCAAGGGCAAAGAGAACGCGGCGACGTTTGAAAAGCTCAGGGATGAGCTGATCGAGATCGGCATTCCCAGGGAGCAAATCGCCATCAAAACGTCGGAGATCAACGAGCTGAAGGGCGTCAATCTGCTGGCGACAGACTGCCCGATTCGCTATATCATCACAGTCAACGCGCTGAAGGAGGGCTGGGACTGCCCCTTTGCCTACATTCTGGCGACATTGGCCAATCGCACGTCCAAGGTGGACGTGGAACAGATCGTCGGGCGCGTGCTTCGCCTGCCATATGCCCGCAAGCATTCGCAGCCCCTTCTGAATATGGCTTATGTGCTGACCTCCTCGGTCGATTTCCGGAACACCGTGGAAAATGTCGTCAGGGGACTGAACCGCGCCGGATTCTCGGACAGGGAATACCGCATCGGTTCTGATCTGCCGCCGCAGGAGCCTGTGCCGGAGCCCGTGCAGCAGACCATTGACGACATTCCCGTGCAGCCGGAAACCGATGCAGAGGAATTTGTCGGATTCAACACGGATGACGTGCGTGAGCGCCTGCGCACCGGCGAACAGGAAACCCAAACCGGCGTTCCGTCCGCCGCAGCAGAGATGGCCCAGCAGGCGGAGGCGCAGGGCGCAGCGTTTGAGCAGGAGATGCAGGACGCGGAAGACAAAGGCATTCCGCTGATGGGAGGCAGTGATTTGCGAAGGGTCTACGAGATGCAGGTGGAATTCGAGGATGCGCTGACGCTGCGCCTGCCGATGTTCTATGAGGACATTGGCGCCTCGTTGCTGTTTGAGCACGACCATGCGCCAGTGAGCCGTGAATCTCTGGTGGATGGCTTTACCCTTGCAGACAAGGATACGGAAATCACCTTCGGCATGTCGCAAGGCGATATGGCCATGCTGGACGTGACGAACAATGCCCGTCCGCGTCAGATTGCCCTGAGTGAGCGC
>JBJEJN010000103.1:0-2373 GCA_051878085.1 Aristaeellaceae bacterium
AGAAGGTGTAGGTGAAGCGGCATGAAGAAATCGACGAAAAACCTCATCAACATCGGCCTTCTGATCCTGATGTTCGTGGCGCTGTACTTCATCGAGAAGGTCGCGGGCACGCGCTCGATGCTGATTACGGTGCTCAAGAAGGGCGCGATCTATGCCCTGATCGCAGTTTCCATGAACCTGCTCAACGGCTTTACCGGCCTGTTCTCCCTGGGTCAGGCGGGCTTCATGCTGGTGGGCGCGTACACCTACGCCGTGCTGACCATCCCCATGGCCAAGCGCATGGCGGTGTACCAGTACTATGACGGCGGTATCATCGGCTTCACGGTGCCCGCCATCGTGGGCATCCTGGCGGCGGGCGCACTGGCGGCGATTCTGGCGGCGCTGATCGGCCTTCCGGTGCTGCGCCTGAAGAGCGACTACCTGGCCATCGCAACCCTGGGCTTCGCGGAGATCATCCGCGCCATCATCCAGTGGGACGCGCTGGGCCCGGTGACCAACGGCTCCAACCTGCTCAAGACCTATCCCACCTTCTCCACGGTGCTCCAGCCGTTCCTTGCGGCAACCATCTGCATCGGAATTATCGTGCTACTCATCAACTCAACCTACGGGCGCGCCTTCAAGGCCATCCGCGACGATGAGATCGCAGCCGAGGCCATGGGCATCAACCTGTTCCATCACAAGCAGATGTCCTTCGTCATCTCCTCCTTCTTCGCGGGGGTTGGTGGCGCACTGCTGGCGATGTATCAGGCCAGCCTGCAGGCCAACGCCTTCAAGTCCTCCATGACCTATGAGATCCTTTTGATCGTGGTCATCGGCGGCATGGGCTCCGTCACCGGCTCCGTGCTGGCGAGCTTTTTGTTCATCGCCTGCAGCGAGTGGTGGCTGCGCTTCCTGGACAGCGAGATGGTTCTCTTCGGCGGAACCTTCAAGGTGCCGCTGCTGCGCTCCGGCTTCCGCATGGTGGTGTTCTCCATCGTCATCATGATCGTGGTGCTGTTCTTCCGCAAGGGCATCATGGGCGAGCGCGAGCTCTGGGATCTGTTCAAGCCGCGGAAGAAGAAAGATAAGACGACGGAGGGTGCGAAGGGATGAGCCAGAACGTATTGCATGTGGAAAACGTGACGATGCAGTTTGGCGGCGTCGTCGCGGTGAACAACCTCTCCATGGACATCAACGAGGGTGAGATCGTGGCCCTGATCGGCCCCAACGGCGCCGGCAAGACCACCGCCTTCAACTGCATCACCGGCGTGTACGAGCCCACCAACGGCCGCGTGGATTACATGGGCAAGACCATCGTGGAAAACTTCCCCTCGGGCAAGATGAAGCGCGCCTATGCCGGGGAAAACAACGGCATGTACACCAAAAAGATCGTGCGCACGCCGGACAAGATCACCCAGCTGGGCATCGCCCGCACCTTCCAGAACATCCGCCTGTTCAAGAGCCAGACGGTGTTCAACAACGTGCTGATCGCCATGCACATGCGCCGCACCAGCAACGTGTTCACCGCCACCTTCCGGCTCAACCTGAAGGAGGAGCACCGGATGCAGGAGGAGGCCATGGAGCTGCTCAAAATTGTGGGTCTGGACGGCGTGGCCGACGAGCTGGCCACCTCCCTGCCCTACGGTCAGCAGCGCCGCCTGGAGATCGTGCGCGCACTGGCGACCCATCCCAAGCTCCTGCTGCTGGACGAGCCCGCAGCGGGCATGAATCCCCAGGAGACCGAGGAGCTGGGCCGCTTCATTCAGGACATCAAGGAGAAGTTCGGTCTGACCGTGTTCATGATCGAGCATCACATGAACCTGGTCATGGGCATCTCCGACCGCATCTACGTGATCGACTTCGGCAAGCAGATCGCCGAGGGCACGCCCAAAGAGGTGCGCGACAATCCCGCCGTCATCGCGGCGTATCTGGGGGTGGATGAAGAATGATTATGCTCAAAGTTACCGATCTGAGCGTGCACTACGGCGGCATCGAGGCCCTCAAGGGCATCAGCTTCGAGGTCGGCCAGGGCCAGATCGTCACCCTCATCGGCGCAAACGGCGCGGGCAAGTCCACCACGCTGCGCGCGATCAGCGGCCTGGTGCGCCCCTCTGCGGGCAGCATCAACTTCATGGGCCGGGACATCACCGCCCTGAATTCCCAGAAGATCGTGGCCGAGGGCATCGCCATGGTTCCTGAGGGACGCAGGGTGTTCGCCAACCTCACCGTCAAGGAGAACCTGAAGATCGGTGCGTACCTGCGCAAGGATCGCGATGAGATCGAGGAAGGCATCAAGGACATCTACCGCCGCTTCCCCCGCCTGAAGGAGCGCGAGTGGCAGCTGGCGGGCACCCTGTCCGGCGGCGAGCAGCAGATGCTGGCCGTGGGCCGCGC
>JBJEJN010000104.1:0-2372 GCA_051878085.1 Aristaeellaceae bacterium
AAGGTACAGGCAGAGATCAAAGCCAGCATACCGGCTGAAAAGAAAGAAGTGCCTGCTGCCAAGAGCAAAGCGCCGGTTCCTGTACAAGCTGATACAAAGCCTGATGCTGAGAACAGCGTAAGCCCGTTCAGTCCCCGCATTCGGAGAAAGGCGACGGACATTCAGCATGGGCGTCCACCGGCGCAGCTGCCGCGCACGCGCGAGATCGCCCGCCAGCCGGTGGAGGATACAGCGCATGTGCTTCAGCGCCAGCGACCGCCGATCCGAACTGCCGACAATGCGGCAAGGACCGCCGCGCATCAATCCGCTGCACAGGCGGCGCAGATCAGAACCCGTGCTGCGGACATGGCGAAGCAGGCTGCTGCGAAAAATGCGGAAAAGGCTGCACGGCACATGGCGGAGCTGGCGCGCCGCAACGCCCGGAGGATGGCCGAAGGTCTGAAGCGCGCTTCAGAAGCCGCCATCCGCGCCGGCATCGCCGCAGGCAGGGCGCTGATGAATCTGCTGCTGGCAGGAGGCTGGATTGTCGCGCTGGTTATCATCGTGCTTCTGATGTGCGTGTCCATTCTCGCCTCTCCCTTTGGCATCTTCACCCACACCGACGCCACTGAGTTTCCGGATTCCATTTCCCTCGACAAGGCCATCACGACCATCAACGCCGAATACGCGCAGGAGATCGACCGCATGGGCGGTAGCGGCGCGCATGTGGTCATCGAGGGCAATCTGGAGGGCGAAACTGAACCGGCAAACTGGGTGGATGTGCTGGCGATCTTCTCCGTTCACCTGACCATGCGCGAGGACAACGCCATGGACGTCGTGCAGCTGGACGAGACCAGGCTGCAGGAGCTGCGCGAAATCTTCTGGGCCATGAACGACCTGAAGAAGATGAGCGAGACGGATGAAGAAGGCAATACAACGCAGTACATCGTGGGCACCAGCCGTACATACACCGAGATGTACGAAAGGTACCATTTCACGGAGCAGCAGATTCAGCTCTGTCAGGAGCTCATGAGCGACGACTACTATGCCTTCTGGTCGAACTTCGTCAGCGAATCCATGGGCTACGGCCCGACCGACTGGGGCGGCGTCTCCACGGTCGATCCGGACTACAAGCCCGGCATGTCCGGCAGCGTCATGAAGATTCCGGCGATCTACCAGTTCGATTACAAGAAGGTGGTCTGCACCATCGGCGGGCAGGGCAAGTCCGCGTCCACCTCCGGCTGCGGCGCGACCTCCATGTGCATGGTGATTCACTACCTGACCGGCAACACCACCCCGACCCCGTACACGCTGTTCAAGTGGGCCTACGACAACGGCCATTACAACGGCAATGGCCTCGACCATGAGGCGGTAAGCGCCATCGGCAGGCTGGGCGGCGTCACCGGAAAGTGGATCGGCAAGAACGGCTCCAAGATCGTCGAAGCGCTGAAGTCCGGCCATCCGGTCATTGCCCACATGGGCCCCGGCATCTTCACCAAGCACGGTCATTACATCGTGCTCAAGGGTGTCACCGACGACGGCAAGATTCTCGTCAACGATCCCAACAGCAAGTCCCGCACCGGCAAGGCGTATCCGCTGTCCACCATCCTCAGCCAGTCCAAGACCTCCAGTCCCTTTATGATCTGTTCAGCTGCAAATTAGAAAGAAGGAGTATAACTTATGAAGAAAATCGTGATTTCGCTTATTCTGACCCTCTGCATCCTGATCGGTACCATCACCGGCGCATCCGCCAGCGTGATGATCGTCAGCAGCACCAACGCCTACGATGATTCCGACGCCATGTACACAAACCTCGACCGCGCGATTGCCGCGCTGAATAATCAGGTGATCGTGAAGGGACAATCCTTCTCGTTCAACGAGATCGTCGGCCCGCGCACCGCGGAGAACGGCTTTGCGACCGCGCCCAACGGCAACGGCGTTCCCGTCATGGGCGGCGGCGTTTCACAGATCGCCACGACGCTGAACATGGCGATGAAGAATCTGAGCAGCGATCTCGTCTATGAGCAGTTGTATGCCTTCGGGCCTGCGTTCAGCGCCGGTTATGTGGAAAATGCAGAGGAAACGGTGCTCACGGACTACGCCCGCAATCTGGACTATCGCTTCACCAGCAAGCATGCTGAAAATCTGGCCATCTCCATGTGGCGCTCCGACAGCATGATCTTCTGCCAGCTGACCGGCATCGGCGATGCAACCACCGTTCCCAGCGATGCACCGGAAGAAACGCCTGTGCCGGAGCCTGTTCAGCCCACCGAACCCGACCAGCCTGCCAAACCCGTCGATAGCACTGTTCAGAGGATGAAGGTCGTGAACGTGAACAGCTACGTCAACCTCCGCCAGTCGCCCAGCACCCAGTCCGAATCCCTGATGCAGAT
>JBJEJN010000105.1:0-2364 GCA_051878085.1 Aristaeellaceae bacterium
CGCTGAACAACCTGCGCGACGAGATCCCCCACGGCGTGGGCGTGGAGATGCTGCAAATCAAGAAGGTCAGCGACAATCTGACCGAGATCCACGCCAACGTCTACTGCGAGAAGGAGTCCCACAAGTCCATCATCATCGGCAAGCAGGGCGCGATGCTGGGCAAGATCGGCTCCCAGGCCCGCGTGGACATCGAGCGCCTGCTGGGCACCAAGGTCATGCTGAAGCTGTGGGTGAAGGTGCGCCTGGACTGGCGCAACCGCGCGGGCGATCTGCGCACCCTGGGCTACGAGGACTGAGGACGCATCATGCCCGCCCTCAACACCCCCGCGCTGGTGATCCGCCGCGCAGACTACTCCGACTACGACCGCATGGTCACGCTGTTCTCCCCCGAGCACGGCCGCATCGACGCCATCGCCCGGGGCTGCCGCAAGCAGAAGTCGGCGCTGCACAACGCCTGCGAGCCCTTCGTCAGCGGCGAGTTCCAGCTCTACCAGCGGGGCGAGCGCTTCGCCATCGAGCAGTGCCAGATCACGGAGAGCTTCTATGAGCTGCGCATGGACTACGACCGCCTCCAGCACGGCGCGTACTGGCTGCACCTGCTGGACGCGGCGGTGATGCCGGACGTGCCCATGCCCGAGCTGTTTCTCATCACGCTGCGGGCGCTGGCCCATCTCAATTACTCCGGCATCCAGCCGGAGCTGCTGACCATGGCCTTCGAGATGCACTTCATGGCCCAGCTGGGCTATGCGCCGCGCATGGACGTGTGCCTGAAGTGCGGACGGCCCGTCGACGGCGATGCGCGCTTCGACGTGGATCGGGGCGGCTGCGTGTGCCTGAGCTGCCCCTCCTCCGCCCCGCGCATCACCAACGGCGCGCGGCGCATCCTGATGAAGCTGCCCCGCACGAGGTACGATCAGGTGAAGCTGCTGGTGGATCGCCCGGACTGGAAGGAGGCTGCGCGCATCTTCCGCAGCTACATCGACGACCGCATCCAGATGCGGAGGTTCGCGCCGCCGCTGCCGGAGCTTTCCAAATAATAATTTTCGGAAAAGTGATTCAAAACTGTTTGAATTGAAGCCGCATGTGTTATATAATACACGTAAGCCAGATGAGAACTAGGCTCTAAAAAAACAACATTCAATATGAGGAGGATACAATCATGAAGAAGTTCGTTTGCACCATCTGCGGTTATGTTTATGAAGGCGAAGCTGCCCCCGAAGCCTGCCCCGTTTGCAAGGCCCCCGCAAGCAAGTTCATCGAGCAGAGCGGCGAGATGACCTGGGCTGCCGAGCACGTCGTCGGCGTTGCAAAGGGCGCACCCCAGGAGATCATCGACGGCCTGCGTGAGAACTTCACCGGCGAGTGCACCGAGGTCGGCATGTACCTGGCCATGGCCCGCGTCGCCCATCGCGAAGGCTATCCGGAGATCGGCGAGTACTGGCGCCGCGCTGCCCTGGAAGAGGCGGAGCATGCCGCGAAGTTCGCCGAGCTGCTGGGCGAGGTCGTCTACGACTCCACCGAGAAGAACCTGGCCGTCCGCGTTGAGGCCGAGAACGGCGCTACCGCCGGCAAGACCGAGCTGGCCAAGAAGGCGAAGGAGCTGGGCCTGGACGCCATCCACGACACCGTGCATGAGATGGCCCGCGACGAGGCCCGCCACGGCAAGGCGTTCGAGGGCCTGCTCAAGCGGTACTTCGGCAAGTAATAGAGGGCTGAAAGCACTCTAATTCAAGCCAAACGGGTTTGAAAATCGCCTGATTTGAGAGGTCAGTCCCGAAAGGGGCTGGCCTCTTTTCATGCCCCACAGTGGAAGGTGAGTGGAAGCCTCGGGCTTCTGGATGGAAACCTGATTTGAAAGTGGAAGCACACCAAAGTGGAAGATACAGTCTGATTATAGGTGTAGCGAATTTTCCTGTCAATCAGGTTTCATTTACAAAAAACAGGGCGAAGCACTGATTTTACACAGGTGCTTCGCCTTCTGTTATTCATACCTTTCTGCAATGTCAGCCAGAGCCTTCTTCATCTGTTCCTTCACACTTTCAGGAGCGACAATTCGCACAGCCTTTCCCAAGCCAAACACCCAAGCAAAGAACTGCTGACTGACCGCGACGCTGACGGATACTCTGAAATGAGAGCTGTCCTCTTTCATAGCCACGATGTCACTGCCAAATCTGTCCATGACAGCCCCCATCATGCGATTCTGGAAGACCATGGTCACAGTCTCGGGCTCCCCACCAAACATGCTGAACGTGTATTTGGTGTAGTTCGCCATGTCCAGTTCCTCAAAGTCGTCCTTGCCGATTCGCTCTGCTTCAAGAGCCTGAACAGAATCCATCTTGTCTGCTCTGAAATGCTTGAACTTGC
>JBJEJN010000106.1:0-11954 GCA_051878085.1 Aristaeellaceae bacterium
AAAAAGCCGGCTGCCGCCACGTATTGTCGTTGAAGATAGCGGGAAAAGCCCAGACAGTAGGCGACGTCCGCTTCTTCCGCGCCCAGTTCCAGGCAGCGGCGATAGGCATCTTCCGCAGCCGCAAAGTTGCCGACGGTCAGACTGGCACCCGCAAAGCGCTTCCAGAGGCGCATATCCTCCGGGGCATTGCGGATTGCCTGTTCATAGGCGGCAGCGGCATCCCGATAGCGATACTGTTCTATGAGCGCATCTCCCAGACGCTGAAAGTCTCCATCCGCGCGCAGCCTGAGCATTTCCGGCGTATCCGCAATTCTGCACGGCATGCCGCCCAGCTGACTGGATATGGTTACCTGATCCATACTTGCCTCCGAAAAAGCGGCTCTGCAATGACGCAGAGTCGCTTTGAAATGTAAGTTTCACTTTCTCTTGAGCGCAGCCTTCATCTTGCCTTCGGGATCCCGGATGACCAGATAAACCAGCCACGCAACCAGACCCAGCGCGACGACGGACAAGCCCAGATAAGCGTCATTGAGCATATCCGCAGCCGCAGGCGCAAAGTATTCTGCACCCATCTCGGCATACTCAAAGATGGCGTCCACCAGCCACATCAGGGAAGCGCCCCAATACAGATAGCACAGAAAGCTGCGGCGCATCGGGTCGTTTGGCGCGTGCTTGTACCAGCTGACCGTGGCGATGATTGCGGCAAAAACAGTAATCAGCAGCGTCATGTCGGCACCCCCGATCAGACTGCCTTGACAGCAGGACGGTCGGGACGCTTTTCAATCGCATTGGTGACGAGCACCGCTGCAACCCAGAAAGTCCGAAAATTCTGAAAGCATATTTGTAGTTATCTGTCACAGTACATCGTTGTGATTGTCATTTCTCCATCTGTATCAATAGTGATCGTAATATTCCCGGACGTGCTGGTAAGAAAAACATCTTCTACGCCACAATCATGCAGATTCATGGCTGTTTCAACATGGGGGTATTCTGTATCAGCATCAGAAGCGCAGGATATAATCGCGTATTGCGGAGAAACGGCAGAAACAAAACCAAAGGTGCTGGAGGTATTGGAACCATGGTGAGCAACCTTCAGAATGTCCGCATCCAACGGGTATAGATCAGAATATTCAAGCAAGTCATATTCTGCCTCCGCTTCTATGTCTCCAGTCAGAAGAATCCTGCGACTGGCATATTCCACCATCAATACGATCGACCAATCATTTGGATTCTCGTAGGCGACTGGATGCGGCCCGTACACTGTAATGCATGCATCTCCCAAGGCGTACTGATCTCCAACCTGTGGATACTTGACCGCAGTATTGCGGTCTACGAGCATATCCGATAGGCGTCCATAGACTTCGGAATCATAGGTGATTGGCGGCAAGAGAACTGTTTCTACTTCATAGTTTTCCAGTATCCTCGTTGCTGAGCCAATATGGTCAGCGTGTGGGTGGGTGATGACAAAGAAAGAAACCGTGTTGATATTCATGGATTGAAGAACCTCATTTATTGCGTCCCATGACTTAACGTATCCGGCATCGACGATCATGGCTTCGCCATTGACCATCAGGATCAGGCACTCTGCCGATCCTACGTCAATCATCGTAAAAGTAAGTTCTGAGGCATTTGCAGTAGCGTCCAAAGAGAGAATAACCAGTATCGTGAGTAGAAATCTGCGCAACTTACATTCACCGCCTTATTCTATTATGTTCTACAATAGCACATATATATGCTCTATTTCAAATCCCAGTATAGATGAATAATGCTCAAAAGTAAACATCATGTCTTTTAGATTCTGTTATTCTGGTGGACAATCTACTAGAATAACTGTAGAAAGAGAGTTGGTGTTTATGCCAATATCCTATAGAAAGATCGCAGAACATATCCGCGTTGCAAGAGATCGTTCAGGCATGACGCAAGCTGCCGTAGCAGAGGCATTAGGCATCTCAATCAATCATTACGGTCAGTTGGAACGTGGAAAAAAACGCGCTACGTTGGATATGCTTGGGCAGTTATGTGAGTTGTTTGATGTAAGCCTGGACGAAATGCTGGATGGAGCACTTGAAAAAGGCAGGCCGACGCCTGAAGCTGTAACGAATGAAAAACAGATTGACTACATCTTTTCGCTGATAAAAGGGTGTTCTCCAAAGATCATTGGTATCATTACAGAGGTCGTTGAAAGCATAACGAAGATCGATAGAGGATAGCTGCATTGCAGTTGTCCTCTATCTGTTTGATCAGGATTTGAAAATCTTTCCGTTCATAATCGAATGATTCAATGGAGAAAACAATCAAGGGGAGTGTCCCGCACAAATAGATACTCAAAAATAGAATTTATAAATGCTTTATTAGCACTTATATATGCATGGATGTTTCCTCCGTTTTCCATTAGAATTTATGTATAAAATGGAAGGAGGAACGATATGCTGTCATACGCTGCGTTGGGCAACAATATACAGAAAGCAAGATTGCGTCGGGGCCTTACGCAAGAACAGGTAGCCGCACGAATGAACGTGACATTCACCTACTATGGCCGATATGAGCGTGGCGTAGCAAAGCCCAGCCTCGATCGTCTGGCTGAGATATGTGAGATTCTTTCAGTGCCGATTGAAGATATGTTCGTTGGCGTATATGATACAAGCGACTATGAGGAACCACTTTCGTCAGATGCCGTTGTTACGAGTTTTCTGCGACTCATGACTTGCAGCAGTGAAAAACAAAAAGAGGCTATCTCGAAAATCTGTGAGGGAATAACCATGCTGTCTGTCGAAAAGTGACAGTACAGCAAACAAAGCAAAGGAACCTGAATATTATTACGGACAACACGCTTCCTACGTTGAAATCTCTGAAACAGCCCCTATAACTCTGAGAACCATATATTTATATAAAAAGAATCAGAGGGATAGTAACAGTTTTGTCAACCGCAGAAATACGGCTGACGGGCGTTATGCGGATGGATTTCATTGGAGGAAGCGTTTTTTCGTGCAAGGTGTTTTCACACCTTGTGCTGCGCCAGATCGAACTTATAATCTGAAGATGAATCTGAGAATACTGATCATTGCCAACACCAAATCCTGTCTGACAAATATCATAATTGCAAAAGCATGCCGCCTGTATCGAAATTGCCGAAACAATTTCTGAAACTCTTGCATTTGGAATGGCACGGACTCTTACATGCGCAAATGCCGGAGCCTCAGAGGAATAGAATACATTTTGTCAACTGAAGCTGTTCAGCTGACTGGTTGAGTTTGGGCATTTTTCAATGGAAGGGGCGTTTTTCGTGGGAGACATTCATACCCGTGTTTTTTCACCAGACAGTGCGCGTTTGGTCATCCAGTACCTGAACCATTCTATTCGGCAACTGAGAAAGCAAACTGTCCCGTTGCACAGTCAACAGAATGATTCTGTGAACAGGAAAAAATGCTTCTGACGGGACATTAAACGTATCGGGGAGCAGGTTACGATCCTGCCTCCTCATTTTTTAGCCCTCACCTTAATGCTTTTAGATATTATATATATACTAATAGGCACGAAAGTATATGGGGCTTTCCTCCAAGAAACAGGCATTGCGCTTTCATCAAAGGACTCTGTCCTCTTGCCAGAGGGCCTCCCGAGACTCTGTTTTCTTCAACAATTCAGAAAGCAGAGGTACGGGATATGAAGCTGAATTACTACGAGATCGGCAACAGAATACGCAGCATCCGGGAAGAACGCAAGCTGTCGCAGATGGCCTTTGCTGAGATGATCGGTATCAGCAGGGAGCATCTTGGACGAATTGAAAGAAGTCCGAAGCAGCCCTCTGTGGAGGTTCTTGCGCGCATCTCCCACTGCACGGGCTATAGTGTGGACTATATCCTGTTCGGATGCAGCAATCCGTATGCCAATCAGAGGCAGGTGCAGATCAAGGCGGAGATGACGAGGATCATTCTGGACATGAACAAACTGCTTGATAAGCTGTAAATGTACGAATCAGGTCTCACTTTTTGAGAAATTGGGAACCTATTGGTCGTCGCTTTTTCAGATTGATCGGTTTACAATAGTTCTTGCACCAATGATCGTGGTGTAACAGATCCTTTACGATCCTTGAAAACTGTATATCCGATCCATGTGAACACATTGGAATGCCTGAGCCTGCGAGGACTGTCTGCGGATATGTTCCGTCCATGGCGATAAGGAAGCCTAAGACACGAGCGGCATGTTCATCGGCGCGGGAGCGTCGGGTGCTTTCATGGCACTGAACTATGCACCTGCTGGGTACAAGTGCGAAACAGGCATTCCATGACAATGATACTTCTGCCTGGCTATCATCACCGACAAGGGGCAGCCCGCTGAGAGGAGGGAGCGGTTCGCGGGGCGAACTGGCTATGATCCATTCCCAGATGGCTCATGGATTGGATTTCTTTCCGACCTTATGAAAGGAGCGATTTTATGAACCGCATTACAAAGGGTGCCCCCAGGCGCATGCTGAAGGATTGCCCGGATGTGCTGAACATCGACGAAATGTGCGCGGCGCTGGGCATCTGCACCAAGACCGGCTATCGCCTCCTGCGGGACGGCAGCATCGTCAGCCGGAAGGTGGGACGCAAATACTGCATCCCCAAGGCGCATCTGCTGGCGTATCTGAAGATGAACAGCGCGGTCGGGTGAAATGCATTCCCATCCTTGCACTTTGACATTTTCTGTGATAGCATGATTCTGTCAACGGCAGGGTGAAATCATCTGCGATGAGGAGGGAGTACACATGATAGCAGGCCACCTGCAGGAAAAGAATGATTTTTACTATGTGGTATTGAACTACAAGGACAGCGCCGGCAAGCGCCACACGAAGTGGTGCCGCACCGGGCTGCCGGTAAAGGGCAACAAGAAGCGCGCGGAGGCCGTGCTAATGGAGCTGCGGCTCAGCTTCGATCCCGAAGCGGAGGAGGCAGCCCAGCGGCTTCGGAAGGGCGAAAGCCCTGCGCCGGATTTTGAATCGGCACAGGCAGAGGATGGCAAGCTGCTCTTTGCAGACTACCTTGAGCAGTGGCTGAAGGTGGCCCGGAGCACGGTCAAGACGATCACCTATTCCGGCTATGCGGAAGAAGTTCAGAAGCGCATCAGCCCCTGGTTTCGGGAAAAAGGCATTGCGCTGACGGAGCTGCAGGCCAGCGACATTCAGGATTTCTATTCGTTCCGACTGGAGACAGTCAAGGCGACGACGGTGATCCACGACCACGCGGTCATCCACCGGGCGCTCAAGTACGCCGTGAAGATGGACATGATCCCCGTCAATCCGGCGGACAAGGTGGAGCGACCCCGCAAGGAGGCGTTTCAGGCGAGTTTCTACGACCGAAACGAGCTGAACCGTCTCTTTGAGGCGGCGAAGGGAACGCGGCTGGAGATCCCCGTCATGCTGGCGGCCTTCTATGGGCTGCGTCGCAGCGAGGTGCTCGGGCTGAGATGGGATGCCATCGACTTCAATAGCAATACCATCACGGTTCGCCACACGGTCACATCCTTCAATATGGACGGCAAGCACATGCTTCTTGCCTCCGACACGACCAAGACCAAGTCCAGCATGCGAACGCTGCCTCTGGTGCCTGTTTTCCGGGAGCGCCTGCGGACGCTGAAACGGGAACAGACAGAAAACCGGAGGCTGTGCGGAAGGAGCTACTGTCCGGACTACATCGGCTACATCTGCGTCGATGAGATGGGCAATCTGATCCAGCCCAACTACATCTCCGCGGCATTTCGCAAGCTGCTGGAGCGCAACGGACTGCGTTCCATCCGCTTTCACGATCTCCGGCACAGCTGCGCGAGCATGATGCTGGCGAACGGCGTGGCGATGAAGCAGATTCAGGAGTGGCTCGGACACAGCGACTTCTCCACGACGGCCAACATCTACGCGCATCTGGACTACAATTCCAAGCTGTCCTCGGCGGAGGCGATGCTGGCGGGATTGGGTCTGAAGGGCTCAGAGGCATAAAAAGACTCCGCCTGACAGTCATCAGACGGAGTTTGGCGGAGAGTTAGGGATTCGAACCCTAGGAGGTTTGACCCTCACGGCATTTCGAGTGCCGCACCTTCGACCACTCGGACAACTCTCCATGATTTATCTTCTCATCAATCCTCCCGGAAATTGGAGAGAACTGATGGAGAGAACGAAGCTATTCACTTGTTTGCGAAAACGCTCAAAACCCTTGCAGCATCGAGGTTTTCGGGATCAGGGTTGCCAACATGGACAGCGGATTTCGAGTCGAGGCCGTTATGACCACTTCGATACGCTTCCATAGCCTATTCATTATAAACCACTTTCATGGGAAAAGTCAAGGAAATCCGCGCTTCCCGCTGGATTTAACGTTCCAGTCCTCCAGCATATTATACATATTTTCTTAACAAAACACACAAAATATCTCAAAAACAATTAAATGTCGGTAAATGATGCAAAAATACTTGAAACTGAATGAAAACCGAGTTATCCTTATAGTACAAGTCGTGCCACTTAGGCACGCGTCAAAGGGGATCAAAAGTATGAAGGCTGTAAATATCAAGCTCAGTTTGGCGGAAAACGTCAAGTACTTCGTGAACATTGCGAACAAGTATCCTTACGACCTCGACCTGCGCGTGGGCCGTCATGTGGTAGACGGCAAGTCGATCCTGGGCATCTTCAGCCTGGATCTTTCCAGACCCATCACGCTGGAAGTCTATTCCGACCACTGCGAGGATCTGATGGAAGAGCTCAAGCCCTTCATTATCGGTTAAATAGGCAGGCACAGACAACGCCCGGAAATCCAAGGGAGGATTTCCGGGCGTTTCTATGTTGTTCGGCTTCAGATCTGAATCGGCAGCGGCTGGTTCAGCAGCGCAAGGCTGTGGGGCATGCCGGAGAGCATGGTCTTGAGCTCCGCCAGGCACGCCACCGGAGCTTCCGCCAGAATGCAGGGCAGCGCCTTCTGGGCAAAGGCCAGATCCAGCGCCTCGCCGGCCGAAATCCGGCATGCGGAGAGCATCGCGCCGCAGTAGTGCCACATCAGATCCAGCGTCCGGCGGGACAGGCGCACCTCGTGCACCGCCAGCTCACCGCGAATCTTTTGCAGCCTGCGCTCCAGCGCCGGGGGCAGCTCCTCCACGTCCTTCAGGAAGGCGTCCCGCAGCGCCTGCATGCGCACCGGCGGGAATTCCGAGGCCGCCGCGTCGCAGGGCCGCCAGGGCGCGTCCGCGCTCACCGGCTCCAGGCGGATCATGAAGCCGCGCTCCAGCGCCTCGGCGGACACCGGGAAGCCCGTTCCGCCGTCGGAGATCGCCGCGATGACCAGCAGGTTCTCCGCCGCGCCCCCCAGGCCGCGGCACACGTCCGCGCCGGGCATGCGGTTTGCATCGCGAATCAGCGCCACCGCAGGCAGCTCGGAGGGCTTCAGCAGCTCCTCCGCCTTCGGTGCGCGCACATCCGGGGACTCGCCCGGGAACTCCACGTAGCGCTGCGCCGCAGGCGCACCCAGCGCCGTCGCCAGCGCGTGGGCGGTCATGCACTTGTCGCTGGCCGCAGGGCCGGAGAACAGCAGGCTCTCCCCCAGCGCTGCACAGATCAGCATGTTCGCGGCCTGAATGCGCGTCAGCTCCAGGCCCTCCAGCGCAAAGGCGCGCTGAATGCGTTCAATCCATTCCTCCCGCGTGGGTGCGTCCGTAGCGCGTTCGGACGCAGGCTCCGCCGCGTCGGACGCGCGCAGCAGCGTGGCCGCGCGGCTGGTGAGCGCGAAATCCCGCAGCTTTTCCTCGAAGCGCCCGTCCGTCAGGGAGGCGTAGGCGTCCTCCGCCTCGGCCACCGACACACGCGCGCGCTTCGCTTCCTCCTCATATTTTCTGCACTCCGCCTGGGCGGCCTTTGTGCGCTCCACGGCCTCCGCCAGCGCGTCGGCCTCCTCCCGGCGAATCTCCTCCTTGAAGCTCTCCCGCAGCGCAGCCTTCTCCCGGCGCAGCTTGTCCAGCGCGTCCAGCGCCTTCAGGCGGTCGGCCTCCAGCTCCTCCAGCTCCCGCTGGATGGCGTGGTCGCTCAGCATCCTGCCGCGCTGGTCCAGCGCCGCGTAGAAATCGCCGATGTTGCTGATCGCGTCCAGCAGCTGCGTGTGAATCTCGGGGTTGTCCCAGGCCTGGCGCAGCGCCTCCACGGCGCGCTCCACCGGATTCTCCACGGGCCTGCCCATGGCGTTCGCCGGAATGGGATGGCCCAGCTGATCCACGCGGGAATGCCGCCACTTCTCCTCGATGATCTCCTGCAGGCTGCGGTTGCGCTTGGGGTTCAGGCCGCTCTGCGCCGCCAGCGTCTGCTGCATGGGCGTCATGCGCGGATCGATGCGCGGCGGCTTGGGCAGGTCGTGGCTGATCCACGGCTTCTCTGCCGGTGCTTTTTCGGGCGCAGGCGGCTCGAGAGCCGCCTTTTCCGGCGCGGACTTCTCCGCAGTGGGCTTTTCCTCCGGCTTCGGCGCGGGCTTTTCCTCGCTCTTCTGCGCAGACTTTTCCGCCCGCGCAGTCTCGCCCCGGGGCGCGGGTACCTCGATCACCGAGGGCAGCGTGCCCGGCAGGCGTATGGCAAAGTGCAGCTGCTCGCCCGGGAAGCCGGGAATGTCGAAGCGCTGCAGCTCTTCTTCCTTCAGCGTCTGACCGTCGGGGGCGATCCGGGTGCTCCCTTCTTCGCCCTCCGCAGGGGTGTAGGCCCAGGTCTCCGTCGAGGAACCGCGCAGCACCCGGGGCGTGGCCGGAGCGTCGCCGCTCCAGGCTCCCCCTTCGCCCTCGAACGCCACGATCTCGAAGATCATGTTCTGCGCAGGCTCACGCACCACATCGGAATAGACGATGTGGGCGTTGCGCTCGGTCTCGTCGCCCTTGTAGTTTTTGTTGGGACGGATTTTGTCGTTTTCTCCGGCGTGCTCCCGCAGATCCAGCACGCAATAGCGGCCCATGCGGCGCATGCGGGCCTTGAAGTAGCTGGATTCGTTCTTGTCCGGCACGATGCGGATGCAGCCCTCCTCGGGATAGACCTCCTCGGGCGATACGGCCTCGTACCTGCCTTCGTTCTCCACCAGCAGGGGCTTCATTCGGAAATAGGATTTGAGGGGATTGTCTTCTTCCAGAATACCAATACACAGTTTGCCCGGCAGCATCAATTTCCACCATCTTTCAATTGCACAATTACACGCCGGGCTCCGCAGCGTCGCCCCTGAAGGGGGCTTCGGACCGGCTGCATATTTATATATAGAACGATCAGGCGCCGGAGCTCCCGCGCCATCGGATTTGTTATGAAACAGAATCCCCCATGCAACCAAATTGTTTACTGTATTTTATCATTCCCAGCATTTGTCTGTCAAGCACAAATGTATATTTGATTATAATTTTGAAAAGCCGCAGCGCCCACTTGCCAGCTTCGCGGAAGATCGATATAATAGGTACAAAGTATAAAATGATCGGATTATCGCCCAATCCGAGGGGAGGCAGCATATGAAAACCATCTCTGTTGGCGTGATCGGCTGGGGCTTCATGGGCATGACCCACACCCAGGCCCTGCGCAGCATCGGCCTGTTCTATCCGGGCATCGATTTTGAGGTCAGGCTCCGCTGCATCTGCACCCGCCGCATCGAAAAGGCCCGGGAGGCCATGCGCGTGGCGGGCTTCGAGACCTGCACCGACGATTACCGCGAGCTTCTCGCCATGGACGACATCGACGTGGTGTCCATCTGCACGCCCAACGACCAGCACGAGGAGATGGCCATCGCCGCGCTGAAGGCGGGCAAGCACGTGTACCTGGACAAGCCGGTGGCCGTGACCGGCGAGAGCGCCATGCGCATCGCGAAGGCCGCACAGGAGGCGGGCCTGCACACCCGCGTGGCCTTCAACAACCGCTACATGCCCGCCATGCTGCGCGCGCGCCAGCTCATCGACGAGGGCCGCATCGGGCGCGTGATGTCCTTCGAAGCGCGCTACCTGCACTCCGGCTCCATTGATCCCAACAAGCCCATCGGCTGGAAGCAGCAGATGCAGGGCGGCGTGCTGCTGGACATGGGCAGTCACGTGCTGGATCTGGTCACCTGGCTGCTGGGCTACCCGGAGAAGGTGCTCTGCCGCACCCGCACGCTCTACGCCGAGCGCCCCACAAAGGACGGCGGCGTGGAGAAGAACCTCTCCGACGACCACGTACTGATGCTCTTGCAGCTGCCGGACGGCGCGCTGGGCAGCGTGGAGGCCAGCAAGATCGCCACCGGCTCCAACGATGACCTGCTGCTGGAGATTCGCGGCGACAGGGGCGCGCTGCGCTGGAACTCGATGGATCCCAACTACCTGGACTACTACGACGCCACCGCGCCCTCCGCACCTATCGGCGGGCTGTGCGGCTTCACCCGCATCGAGACCGTGGCGCGCTTCCCCAAGCCGGGCGGGAGCTTCCTGCCGCCGAAGAACACGGTGGGCTGGGAGCGCGGCCACATGCACTGCTACTACACCTTCCTGGACGCGGTGGCCCACGACCTTCCCGACAGCTGCACCATCGAGGACGGCGCGAAGCTCCAGTGCCTGATGGACAGGCTGCTGGAATCCGACCGCCGCGGAGAATGGGTGGAAGTCTGAACCGGAGGTAAGCTATGAAGAAACGCTTTCGCCGCCTGCTCGCCGGAGCGCTGACCGTGCTGATGTGCGGCACGGCGCAGGCGCAGGTGGAGCTGTTTGCCGTGAACGTGGGCAAGGGCGACGCGCTGGTGGTGCGCGCCGGAGACTACACCTGCCTGATCGATACCGGCAAGGAGAAGGCGCAGGAGCAGCTGGAGGTTGCCCTGAAGGCGCTGGGCGTGGAGGCGCTGGACGCGGTGTTCATCACCCACACGGACAAGGATCACGTCGGCGGCCTGAAGTGGCTGCGGGAGAGCGACATCGAGATCCGCGCCATCTATGCCTCGCGCTACTATCCCAATACCACCGAGAAGAAGCACCCGGCGGTGAAGGCCGCGAAGAAGCTGGATCTTACGGTCAACTGGCTGGGCGCGGGCGACAGCGTGCCGCTGGGCGACTCCGGCGCGGTGTTCCGCGTGCTGGCCCCGGCGATGGAGATCCCTGATGACGAGGACGACAACTCGCTGGTGATGATGCTGGAGAGCCCTGACGGCCGCATTCTGCTCACCGGCGACATGGAACACGTGGAGGAGGCCGCGCTGCTGGCTTCCGGCGTGGATCTGCGCTGCGACGTGCTGAAGGTGGCCAACCACGGCGACAGCGACGCAACCAGCGCCGCATTGATCGCCGCCTGCGCGCCCAGCGTGGCGCTGATCTCCACCGACAGCGCGGAGAAGCCCGGCACGCCGGACGCAGGCATCGTGCGCAATTTGCAGGGCATCGGCTGCGCGGTATGCGTGACCCAGGACGCAAGCCTGGGCATCCGCGTCAAGCTGGACGGCGGCAGGGTGGCCGTCGAGAACGTCAATCCCTAGGCATACGAAGGAGGCTTGAACCATGGAGGATCGCAACTTTTCCACGGAGGATCTGGCGCGTAACCGCACCTGGGCGGCGCTGGGCTACCTGCTGTTCTTCATTCCGCTGATCAAGTGCAAGCATTCGCCGCTGGGCCGCTACTGCGCCAATCAGGGGCTGCTGCTGCTGATCGTGATCGCCATCGTGCGCATCCTGTTCGGCATCTTCGGCGGCATTCCGATCATCGGCTGGCTGTTTTTGCTGGTGGGCAGGCTTGCGTGCCTTTCGCTGGTGCTGCTGGGCCTGCTGTGCCTGATCCAGCTGCTGAGCAACGACCGTGTGTGCGAACTGCCGGTGATCGGCGGGATACGGCTGATTCGCTGAACGTTGTGCATAATTCGCCCTTCCCCGCGCCATACTGCTGTGCGAGGTGAGATTATGGCCAAGCAGGGCATGAAGCGCATCGATCCGCGCGACCCCAAGCGAACCCAATGGAACCACAAACAGAACCTGCCCCGCAACGA
>JBJEJN010000107.1:0-4817 GCA_051878085.1 Aristaeellaceae bacterium
ACGAAGAGGCTCTCGGGAAGTTTGACAGATATCTGGAAGACACCGGACAGGATTCGGATTACTACCCTGTGGCCCTGTTTCTGAGAGCCGCCTGCGTTATGCAGCTTGACAGATTTGAAGAGGCCGAGGAAGGCTTCAGACAGGCCATAGACTTTGGCTATGAGGAAGCTGCCTGCAAAGAACAGATCATGCTCTGCTCCTTTGAGCTGGGAGAATACCAGCAGGCAGCGCAGTACGGAGTGGAGCTTCTGGAAACAGAAGCCCGGCTCAACACCCCGGAGCTTACGTATCAGCGGCTGGGGGCGTCGATGATGATGCTGGAAAGATACGAGGAAGCTGTGAAGTATCTGGACGAAGCCGAAAAGCTGGAGCTGGAGCTTACGGGAAATGCCTACTACCGAGGCGTATCCTTGCTGGCTCTGCACCGATATGATGAGGCTGTTGCGGATTTCAGCAAGTCAATAGAACAGGGCTTTCTGACACAGTTTTGCTACTATAACCGGGGTGTCTGCTATGTACAGCTGCTTGACTATGATAAGGCGGCGCAGGACATGGAGATGACACTCACCAGTGGTCAGGACGCCGAGCTTATAGAAGCGGCCCGGGAGATCATCTTTCAGATAGAGGAATACAACAAGAACAATATGGAAAAACCATGAAGGAAGGGAAGCACGTGAAAGCAAGGCAGAAGAAGGCGATCATAAGCCACGCGATGCGGATGCTGATCTGCACCGCAGTGTGTCTTTTGGCCCTCAGTACAATGAAGGTAACTGCCTACGCAGCAGAGGGGGAAGACAGTACACCGGACAGCGCGACCAGCGCACCGGCCAGTCCAACTGCTGCAGCATCAGGTACGATTACCACATCGGACGATGCAGCGACGACATCGGGCGGTTCGGATCCGACACCGTCTGGTACGACTACCACATCGGACGATACGACTGCGACATCGTCGAATGCGACTACCACATCGGACGATACGACTGCGACATCGTCGGATGCGACTGCCACATCGGACGACACGACTGCGACATCGTCGGATGCGACTGCCACGTCGGACGATACGACTGCGACATCGTCGGATGCGACTGCCACATCGGACGATATGACGACGACATCGTCGGATGCGACTACCACATCGGACAGTACGACCACCACACCGGACAGTACAACCACCACACCCCCTGCCGGCAGCGATACGCAGGGGAATGGGGCAGCAGCCGTAGCGGTCAGCGTACTGTCCAGCACTGCCGCCGGGGAAGATAACCCTGCTGAGCCGGAACCCTCGATTCCCGAGGATCAGGTAGAGGTGGAGGCCTATGCCATTCCCGCAGGCAGCGCCTATATCCATGAGATAAGCAAAGAGGTCAAGTACAGTAACTCCGCCGACAACAACGGCAACGCCATCAACGAGGCCATGGCAGACGCGCTGACCTATCTGCGTGACCTGTACAGCGATGACCAGTCTGACGAAGATCGCGTTGCCACCATCGTGGTGCAGGACGGCCTGTACCTCGGCGGTCTGAACCTGAGTGAAGAGGGAGAAGACAATGTTCTTGCCAACCTCATCAAGGAACTTCTGGGCGTAAAAAACAGCTCTTCCAAGGGCGGCCAGCTGACCATACGCATCGTTGCACATGACGCCATCGTGGAGGATGAGCAGGGCAAGATCGTTGAGATCAATGCACAGTCCGAAGGCAATGTAAAGCTGGAGGGCGGCATCAATATTAATATTGATGGGCTCAACACAATGCTTGCCGGCCTGTACCTCTCTACCCGTGATACGGTCAGCATCAAAAACGCGGGCAGTGTGGTATACTACGGAACACAGCAGGATGACACGATCAACCTCAGCGTATCCGACATTGCGGGCAGTACCGAGGCAGGCTCGATCCATATCAAGGTGGACAGCGGCTCAGGCAATGACACGGTCACGTTGGAAGTGAGAAGAAAGCCCACTGTGTTGGCGTCTGTGGAGGTAATCCAGGAGCAGATCGACACCCTCAGCCAGCTGCCTTCCCTCATCAACGTTGACACCAGTTTCGAGGATGTTCTTCCTTATATTAATACCTTAAAGAACATCCTCGTAGAAGGTATTAACGGCTCTCAGGGCAACCCCGCCACTGTGGGCGTGGATGTGAAGCTTGGCGAAGGCGAGGACGTGGGCAGCATCAAGATCATCGACACCAGCGATGTGATCATGTCCCTTCTCAGCAATACCGACACGGATGGCAATCCCCTGTATACATTCGGTTTCGCTGTGGACATGGGCGCGGCCAATGTCCGGATGGACGGCGGCGACGGCGAGGACAGGCTCAGCATCAGCGGCGGGCGTGACTTCAGCTTCGCGCAGGACTTCCTGAAAGCCGCGGTAGACTTCGTCACCGGCGAGCTGGACGGCAAGACCCTTCCCGCCAGCAGCATCGTCCTCGACGGCGGTAAGGGCGACGACCTTATTACAGTAGACACCACCACTCCCTTTGCTGCATGGGGCAGCACCGGCATCGAAGTCAAGGATCAGGCCGGCTTTGACCGCCTGCACCTGACCGGCAAACTCAACAACAGCATTGATGAAGACAATCGCATTTCCATCAACACCGACGGAACGGAAATCACCATTGAAGCCCTGGCACAGATTACCCTTCTGGGTGACCTGACCGACAACGCACTCCATCTTGATTTTACCAAATGCTTCAAGATTCTCTTCCGGTACATCGAAGCCCTCACCGACGCGCTGCTCAACAAGCGCACGGTAGCGGTGGAAGATCTCAGCAGCGGCGACACACTCCAGTCCTTCACAAACTACCTGGTCACGCCCTCGAACGAAAAGAGAGAGGTCGAGATCAAGCTGGAGGAAGGCAACAGCGAAATCAAGGAAGTCTCCTATCAGATTGTCAACTTTGACCTGAACACTCTGAACGTCCGGATGCCCGAAAACGGCGTCCTCTTCTCGAACATTATCCTCACCGATGACCTGAGCCAGCCCATCAGCGGCAAGCTGGGCATCGACCGTCTGAACGCCGAAGGACTGAACCTTCTGGTAATCGGCGAGCAGATTGATGTATTCGGTTCCATCAGCGCAAAGAACGTCATCCTCTCCGCCTACGGCGAGGACGAGGCACTGGCTGCTTTCGAAACCACCATCGTGGAAGACGACCTGAGTTCTGATGACAATATCGAAATCGAGCTTGGGCTCTACAAAGCAAACCGCGATATCTACATTATTATTGCAGAAAACCAGAAGGTTCACGCGGAACAGGTCATCGACCTGAACGCACAGCTCATTCTCAACAAGGGATTCATTCCCGGTGAAGAAATTCTCAGCGGTCTCACCGGCCAAGACTTTAACCCCGTTACCCTGAAGTTCGGCAACGCCGATATCACCATCTACGGCAATCTTTCCGCGGGCGGTTACATCCATGCCCGCTCCGATGTGGAGATTACCATCGACGCGACAAACGAGCTTCTCAGCATAGGCGTTCCCATCACACTGGCAGTTTCCACCGGGCACTCCCAGGTGACTGTCGGCAAGATGGCGACCCTTATCTCGGGCGAGCAGGGACAGGCGGGCATCCTCATCAGCGCGAACTCCGTAAATGACCTGGTGGCCTACACCATGGGCGGCGCCATCCCGTTCTCCATCTCCCTTTCCGTGGTGGAGTTTGAGACCATCGCACAGATCACCGACTACGCCAGGATTAACGCCGGCGGAGCATTGAAGGTTCTCGCCTCCAGCATCGTGGACGGCACCAGCTACGCCACCGGCAAGCCCTCCATCGCGTGGAATGTGGCTCCCCAGTCCGGCGTGTTCATTGCCGGCAATTTCGTCTTCAACACGACCAAGGCAATCATCAACGGCAACGCTGCCGTCTCGGCTAAGGACGATGTGGTGGTGAATGCGTTCTCTGATGTGAGAGCCAGCACCGTGTCTCTGGCAATTCCCCTCAACGATAAGTCTGTCAGCGAACAGCTGACCCCCTTTAACGGTATTTCGTTCATTGCCAAGCTTTTCGGCATCGATGGATTTTACGGCAAGGTTTTTGGGGTGATCACCGGCTCCGGCAACGTCAGCCAGATCTTCAAGGATGCAACCGCATCCGCAGGGGCTGAGGGCGGCACGCAGTTGATGGGCGCTCTGGGCATCGCATATATCGACAATGCGAACCTTGCGAAAGTGGACGCAAAGAGCGTCACCACTCCCGCGGCAATCCTTGTCCATGCCACCGGCAGCAGCGTTTCTGATCTGCGTGCAGACGGCTCCCTGTACCGCACGCCTTCTCTCATTAGCGCGAACGGCCCCTATGCGAGCATGGAGACTCCGCCGAAGAACGCCATCGGCGCGGCGATTGCCATCGAAGTGTTTTTGCACAGCAATGAGGCGAGCATCAGCGGGGGCACTGTCCGGGCGAAGGATCTGCGTGTCAAAGCCCAGACCCTGAACGCAACCTCCGAAGCCGTTTCCAAGGCAGGTCATACCCCTGACCAGTACCAGACCAAGCTGGGTATTGGCGGCGCGGTCACCGTACATGTTGCCAATGTCTATAACAGCGCAGTACTCTCCAACGCGGCAAGCTATGACATTTCCGGCGGTGATGTGGAAGTCATCTCCACCGGCAGCGGCAGATACACCACCGTGGCCGATGCCTCCGGCAAGCGCGCCAGACAGAGCATCCATGTTGGCGGCATCCGTATACCCGTGGTTCCCGCTTTCCAGATGACCGCAAACTCCGCAGGCGTGGGCGCGGGCATCGCGGTGGAAGTGATCAACATCGATGCCATCGCGCAGATCGAAGACGGCATTTCCTTCGGCGAGGCTG
>JBJEJN010000107.1:4917-11872 GCA_051878085.1 Aristaeellaceae bacterium
ATCAACATCGATGCCATCGCGCAGATCGAAGACGGCATTTCCTTCGGCGAGGCTGGGCTCGGCTCTCTGAAGGCAGAGGCAGACTATAAGGCAAACTTCTATATTCAGGCCGCAGCCGGTTCCACCGGCGGCACCTCCGTCGCACCGGTCATGGCGCTGACTGTCAGCTCTGTGAATACCAAGGCGCTTGTGGGCAATCTGGAGGGCACCGTGACCGAGATGTCCGGTGATGTGGTTGTCACCGCAAACACCGAGGCGGTTCGCAAGCTCATCTCCGACGCCAAGGCAGTGGGCAGCAGGGCAGGCGTAGGCGCGGCAGTGGGTCTTTCCATCCTTGACGACTCCGCCGTGGCGGAACTTAACCGCAGCGTAAAGGCGCAGGGCGTACAGGTGGCGGCCCAGTCCATCAGCCGCGTAAGCCAGGATGTATACGCCAGCGCCCAAGGCGCAAGCCCGACTTCGGTGATCAGCACCGCCGCTCCTACGGATATCACCATCCAGCAGTTCATCAAGCTGCTCAGCGGCAAGGGCGACCCCGAGTATGCCACTCCCAGCGAGTCCATGAACCAGAACAGCAGCGCGGAGAACATCAACAATAAAAACTCCGCAGCGCTGAGCAATACGGCAGGCCACCTAAACAGCCTCTCCGGCAAAAAGAGCAGCATGACCTCGGAGAGTGTGGCCAGCCTGGCAAATAAGCGCCCCAGTATGCAGACCACCGAGGGCAGCGTGCAGGTGGCAGCCGCCATCGCGGCGAATGTACATTCCAACAAGACCCTTGCCAGCATCGCGGATGGTGTGCGCATTGAGGCAACAGGAGATGTGCGCGTCACCAGCCTTGAGGATACCGACGCGGTCATTTACGCGGATGCCACCGCCTGCAACAGCACCATCGGTGTGGGCGCGGCAGCGGCTGTCAACTATGTGGAGTATGAGAACAAGGCCTATGTGGGCGCAAGGTCCATCAAGGCTGACAATCTCATTATCCGCGCGGATGTTCAGGAAGCCGAAAACCGCCGCAGCGTGGACGAAGTCATCAATGAGCTTCTGAACTACCTTGCGGATACCGAAACCGGCAGAGACATTCTCAAGAAAGCGCTTCTTGATGGCAAGGAGGACAAAAACTCCCTGCTGGACTACTTCACCGCTGAACAGCAGAAGCAGCTCTTAGATGAGTACAACGAAAAGCACGGTGATGATGAACAGCTTACCGATGCACAGAAGGTGGAGAATATGATCTTCGAGATCATGCTCTCCGATCTGAAAGGCGATCCTCTGGGCACCGTCTCCTCTGGGGCGGTGGCGCTGGCAGAAAGTCTGCTTTCTGATTTGGCAGACCTGCTGTTTGACCCCAGCTTCCTTGTGGACGCCCTGCTGAGCGATACGGCTGCCATCTCTGCCATTCGTCAGGAACTGGACAAAAAGCAGATGGTGGTCAAGGTCAGTATGGATCTGCTTCTGGAAGCCGCCGTTACCGAGCTTACCGCCAAGTACGGCAATCCCAGCGAGCTGGAAAATGTTGGGAATCGCATCAGCACCTCCGCTGTCTCCGGCGCAGGCGCCGCGAACGTGGGCGTGGCAGGCAGCCTTGCCCTGACAATCCTCGACGCGGACGCCCAGGCCATCCTCTCCGGACTGGAAGCGCCCGACGCGCAGGACAAGGTGGAGCTGACCGGTATTCTGGAACTGTACGCCCAGTCCGCCAACAAGGTCTACACCACCGCTTCCTCCTCCGCTGCCAACAACGGCCTGCCCATCAAGAACAGGACCGGCAAGCAGCTCGCCAGTAAGAGCGTTGGCGTGGGCGCGTCCTTTGCCATGGCCGATGTGGACGCAACGGCAGAGGCGATTGTAGGTGAGAACCGAACCGTAACCGCCGGAGCCCTCAGCGTAGAGGCCATTGTTCATAACGACATTGACACGGTCTCCGTAGCAGGTCAGGACCCCATCGGCAGACAGCAGTCTTTCCCCGACTATCAGATGCCTGCCGTCGGACAGATTCTGCCTGCAAACCAGACCAGCACAAAGGACATCGCGGTGGATGCATCCGCGGCGCTCAATATTATAAAGAACACCGTCACTGCAGCGGTCAATCAGGGCGCATGCCTGACGCTGGGCGGCGGCAATCTCATCAGCACCGCACGGGTGCTCAGCACAAACGATAAGGGCGAAACTGTCTATGAGCAGGCGAATCTTTACCTGCACGCGCGGCAGCGCGGTCAGACCTACGCCACTTCCTCCGGCTTTGCCACCGGCAATACTGCCGCGGTGGGAGGATCCGTTGCCGTCAATCTCTCCACTTCCGATGTGAATGCAGAGCTTGACGGGGAGGGAGAGATACGAGGCCGTATCATTGTTGATGCGGAAACTCTGAACGAGGACGAGTCCCAGGCTTTTGCTCTGACTTACGGCGCAAGCCTTGACCGCTACTTCGAAAAAATCAGAACGGTTCTCAGTATCGCGAACTTTACCGATAATCCCTCTACCGGCATCATCAACAACAAGGTTATGGGGAAGTTCAACGAGATCTCCTCGCCTCTGTATGGTAAGGCTGCAACCGGCATTGGCAACAGCCCCCTGATGACCATGGTGCTGAGCGTGCTGGGCCTGAACCTGCCCTCCGCTCCCGCTGCGGAAAACAGCACCGCAAACAACGCTCTGGCCGAAGCCGGTGCTGCCGCTCAGACGATTGAGCAGTTCAGTAGCAACACCGTGAACATTGCTGCGGCTGTGGGTGTCAATGTCACTGCCCACAAGGCCAAGGCTCTGATTAACGGCAGCTTCACCGCACAGAGCATGGATGCCAAGGCCGAGAATAGCGCAAACTACCGCGCCTATGCCACCGGCGCAAGCGTAGCAACTTCTCCAAACCCCTTGGTCAACGCAAATGTTCTCTCCATGGGCGTGGCAGTCAGCGTCAACCACAATGAGGCTGACGTCAAACTCGCCGGCAATCTTAACGGTACCGAGGGCGTTGCGGCGAATGCCATTCTCAGACAGAATCTGGACGACAGGTTCGCAGGCCTTCTGGCCGCCCAGTCCCTGGCAGGGGCAGTGGGCAGCAAGGGCAAGGGCGTGGGCCTTGCAGGCGCCGTGTCCGTGGTGAAGACTTACGGAAAGAGCAGTGCCCAGATCCTGGACGGCGCCGTGATAAACGGCGGCGATGTGGTGGTCAAGGCTGTGGAAAAATCCAAAATCGCGGTCAGAGCCGGCGGCCTCAGCGCAGGCACCTCCACCGTGGGTATCGGCGCTTCCTTTGCCCTGATCTATGATGAGAACGTGAATCTGGCAAAGATCGGCAAGGACGCAAGTGTCACCGCGAAGAGCCTGGAAGTCAAGGCAGAAAAGCAGGAAGTAACCGCGGATGACTACCAGTTCCCCTTCGACCTCAATAATCTCTTCACTGTTTCTGACGGCAGCATGGATCAGACCAGCCCCGACAACAAGGGCCTCATCCATCTCAATATCAGCGACAGCTCCACCGAAGCCGGCGGCAACGAGGAGAACAACAGCATTGAAGTGAATCTCAGCACCGAGATGGTTATGCGTGCCGTGGATATGCTGAACTATCTGGCATCCGTAAACTACTATATGGAATCCATTGCAGGCACAATCGATGCCGGCACGGGAGCAAAGGCAGCAGTGTCCGGTGCGTTCTCGATGCTCTTTGCCAATAATGCTACCAGTGCAGAGATAGACGAAGACGCAATCATCACACTGGATGGCGGCAAGGCTACCGTTGAGGCAAAGAGCGGTGTAAGCAGCCGCATCATCGGCGGCTCCCTGACTGCCACCAGCGCGGTAGGCGTGGGCGCGAACATTGCCGGTTTGGATGACAGAAGCAAGGTAAACGCCAGCGTGGGCAATGGTACCGCGATTACCGCCGGCGAGGATATCAGCGTCAGCGCCGAAGCGAAGAACGACGTTCTTGCTGTCACCGTGGCCGGTGTTCTCAGCGTACCTGCCGCAGACAGCACGGCAGCCATCGGCGGCACAGTGAACGTAATCCTCACCGGAAACGAAGTAAATGCCTCCGTGGGCGATGGCGCAAAGCTCATCTCGGAAAACGGCAGCGTCAGTGTTCTCGCGAAGAACCTTTCTGACCTGATTCTCGTCTCCACCTCTATGAACGGGGCAGGCAAAGGCATCGCGGCAGGCGGCACCTTTGCGGCAGCTGTCTCCGGCAACAGTACCTATGCCAAGGCAGGGGAGAATGCTGTCATCCGTGGGGCAAAGGACGTGACAATCAAGGCAGAAAGCGAAGAAAACCTCATCAATGTTCTTGCTTCCGCCTCCGGTTCGGGCACCGATGAAAGCGCGGCGGGTATTATCGGCGTGCTGGTCAGCCAGAGCGATACCGAGGCAACCGTGGGCGACCATGCCGTCATCGAAGCTAAGAGCGGCGCAGTCAATGTGCTGGCCCAGGGCGATGTCAAGCAGATCGTCGCCATGGCAGCTATTGCAGGCAGCGGAGGCCAACTCGCGGCAGGCGCGACGGTCAACGTGGGTGTGTTCGAGCAGACCGTAGCCGCAAGAGTCGGCAGCGGTGTAACGCTGAAAGCCTCCGGTCTTGCGGCGGGAAGCAATGTCAATGTGCTTGCCAGCGGCAGAAGTCAGACAATTCTTCTGACTGCGGCGGGCTCTGCAACCACCGGTTCCGCAATTGCAGGCACCATCCCCGTTGTGATCTCCCAGTCCAAAATCATCACCGAGATAGGTGACAACAGTGTGGTCTCTGCCGGCGACAGCATTGCCATTGCCAGCGATGCACAGCTTGGCCTGTATAATGCCGCGGGCAATATGGCAATCGGCGGCGGCACCGTAGGCGTGGGCGCGACAGTATCCACTATGGTGGTGCAGAATGAAGTTCTCACGACCATCGGGAACAACGTAACCCTGAGAGCCAGCGCTGTGGGCCATGGCGGTGTGCGGCTTCCCAACCGCAGCGATAAGCGCAGAGGCGTTATCCTCAGCGCGAACGCGGATACCCAACTGCTGATGGCATCCGTCAGCGGCGCTGCAGGCATCGGAACTGCGGGTGTGTGCGGCGTTGTGAACACGTTGGTGATCAAAAACACCGTCAAGGTCACTGTTGGCGAAAACGGCGTAATTGAGGCAGGCTTCTCTGAGGAAGACTCTCAGGAAGCATCCGGCGACGATGCGGAGGCTGCCATAGAAAGCTCCGACGAAACACACATATATAATCTTGCTGGCGGAATTTCTGTCGGCGGCAGCGCAGGCGTAGGCACCACAGTTGTGACCATGGTCTATGATAAGACTTTGGAGGCAAGCGTGGGTGTCGGCGGAAGCATTCGCGCAAGCGGAAGCATCCAGGCGGCAGCAGAGTCTTCTGACGATGTGTACCTGCTGGCGCTCAGCTTCGCAGGCGGCGGCACCGCGGGCGTGGGCGTGGGCGTGGGCGCAAGCGCGCTGGCCTTTGAAAACGACCTGCTTGCAAGCCTTGGCGGCAGCGTGACTGCCAAGGGAAATGTGGATGTGACGGCCAAGAGCAGCACCGACCTTTTCAACGTGGCAGCAGCCCTTGCAGGCAGCGGCAGCGCGGCTGTCACTCCTGTGGCAGTGGTCACATGGTTTGACGGCAGCACCGTGGCAGAATTTGCCGAAGGCGCGTCGATTCAGGCAGGCGGCAATGTAACACTGGCGGCAGACTCTATGGAGTTCATCAGCTCCGATGCAGCGGGCGTCAGCGGCAGCGGCGCGGCGTCGGTCTCCGGAACGGTGGATATCCTTATCTCCGATCAGGTCACCCGTGCCCAGGCGCAGAAGAATGTGTCCATCACCGCGAAACAGCTGGACATCTCCGCATTGGATGATTCCCAGATCCTGGCAATCGCAGCCACCGGCGCATTCAGCGGTGCGGCAGCCGTGGGCGTGACGGCAGTTGTCAGCGTGCTGCACAACACCGTTACCGCCGGCTTCCTCGGCGGCGAGGCCGGAAAGAACGATATTGTGATCGACGGCAGCGTGAACGTTCTGGCCGATGCGAAACGTGATGTCCTGAGCTATGCCGGTTCTGCGGCAGTCAGCGGTGGGGCAGGCGTCGGCACCACCATCATGGTGACCGTTGCAGGCGGCAAGCTGTCTCAGGATTCCTCCGACGCTCTGCTTCGCGGCTTTGACCCGGATGGCTTTGTTAACGATGCCTTCGACGCCTCCGGCAGCTACACCGAAGACTACCGCATGGATGGCCTGGACGACAAGCTGGCCGGCGACGGCGTAAAGCAGTCCGACATCCAGCTTGGCGACGATGATGGCAATTTCGATGCCGAAAGCGGATACGTCAGCGAGGACTTCCAAAACTCTGAAGAGGTAACCGCCGAAAACGCAAATCGTGGTGAAAACTTTGAAGTAAACGAAAAGAATAACGCGGATCTGAGCGAAGCCGCAGCGATTACGGCAGCCAAGTATGATCCCAAGAGCGCGGTCACTGCGGTTATCGGCAGCGGCGTCAGCATCACGGCGGGCGGTGACATCTATGTGCTTTCTGATGAGCTGGTCTCCTCCGACATGATAGCAGGCGCTGCAGCCGGCGGGATTGCAGGCGTGAGTCCGGCGCTGGCTGTGAACGTGGTGTACAGCAATGTCATCGCCGGTGTGGACGACGGCGCTGTACTCAGTGCAGACGGCCAGATTCAGATCCAGGCAAACTCCGGCACCGTGGAAAAGCCGGAGGGCTCTGACAGCGGCGAGCAGGAGAGGAACGACGGGATCTCCGAGCTTGTAAAGGACAATGATGACAATAATAAGCTGGATCTCAGCTCCCGCACCATCCGGTCCATCGCAGTTGTGGGTTCCGGCGGTGTGGCGGGTGTGTCCGTGTCCGGCAGCGTCGTTGTCCTGAGCAACAACACCATTGCCTACCTGAACGCAGCTGTGGCCAAAGCCGCCGCTCTCAGTGTTACTGCCGGCAGCGACTACCCCAGCATCCTCTGCG
>JBJEJN010000108.1:0-11872 GCA_051878085.1 Aristaeellaceae bacterium
CGCCCAGCGGTGTGCCCTGACCCACGAAGTACATCAGCATGGACAGGTAGTTGCCGGAATAGGCCAGCATCAGTGTGGTGGTCATGGTGCCCAGCACGCTGCGGCCCACAGTGAGCCCGCTCTTCATCAGCGCCGTGCGACTCAGGTCGGGGCGGTGGCCGTGAATTTCCTCCATGGAGACGGACACGTCCATGCTCAGATCCATCAGCGCGCCGGAGTTCGCCAGGAACACCATGCCGATGTACAGGCTGCGGGTGTCCACGCCCATGCTGGACTGGGCCAGCAGCGGCACCACGTAAGGAAGATCCCCGCCGTCCAGCTTCAGCAGGTGGGTCAGCAGGATCGCGGCAAAGCAGGTGACCAGCGTTCCGGCCAATGAGCCGAGGATCGCCACCAGGCAGCGCTTTGTAAAGCCCGCAACCAGCAGGTCGATGAGCACGGTGAGCGCGATCACCGTGACGAAGGCGGCGAACATGGGGTTGATCCCCCGCAGCAGCAGCGGAATCAGCAGCTTCCATACAATCACCGCGCTGGCGACCAGCGACACCATCGCGCCGCAGCCCACCACGCCGCCGAACAGGATCAGCGACAGCGCCAGCACGCCCACGGTGGTCAGCTCGATGCTGGTGCGGTAGTGGTCGATCAGGGTGATGGTCAGGCCGTTTTCGCCCTCCTGCAGCATCGCCCAGGCGGTGTCGCCCACCTCGTACAGCTTGTCCTTGTCCAGCGCGGAGTTGAGATAGTTGTAGGAGGAATAGGTCTCGCCCTTGTGTTCGCCCGTGAGGATGGTCACCCGGCAGGGCTGCACGCCGTTGTAGGTGATGCCCACGGCGTTCAGCATGCTGTTGTCCACGGACTCGATGCGCACCTTCTCCCGGGGGAAGGTGGAGGTGACGTTGAGGTGTTCATCCGGCAGCAGGCAGAGCAGGCCGCAGAAGATCAGCATCACCAGACAGAGAATCAGGCTCTTTCGCGTGGATTTCTTCATAATAATCTGTCCTCAAAACAGGGGCCAGCGGATTTGCCGCCGGCCCCTGCGTTTTCATCTGGAATTTGGGATCAGTCCGCCTGCAGGCCCATGACCTCCATGGTGCGGGTGAAGATTTCGGTGTTGTCGTACAGGCCGGAGAAGGCTTCCGCGCCAACGCCCGTTGCGTACACCGGAATCTGCAGGCCCGTGTGGGCGTAGGAGGTGTAGCTCAGGCCGGCCTTGTTGTTGATGATGTGGGAGACCGCCATGGACAGGGGCTCATAGCCGCCGTAGAGCAGCGCCTCCTGTTCGCCGAGCTCGCGGTCGGCCTTGGGGGTCATGCTCAGCTCGAAGGCTGCGCGGAGGCTGGAAAGCTCGGTATCGGTGAGGGTCAGCTCCTGCTCCGGCTCGGTGGTCAGGCCGTAGTAGGTCTCGATCTCGGCGAGGGCGTCCTCGAAGGATGCGCCTCTGTCGCGCAGATCGGCGATCACGCTGTCGAAGTCGGTGAAGGAGATCTTCTGCTTGGTCAGGTAGGTGAAGTGGGTGTCGTAGGCGGTGGTGGCGAAGCCGATGGTCATGCCGCCGGTCTCATGGTCTGCGGTGACGATGATCAGGGTCTCGTCGGGATGCTCCGCTGCGAAGTCCACGGCGACCTGCACCGCGTCGCTCAGGGCCAGGGTCTCATGGATGGAGGTTGCCGCGTCGTTTGCGTGACCGGCCCAGTCGATCTTGCCGCCCTCGCACATCAGGAAGAAGCCGTTCTCGTTGTCCAGCACGTTGATGCCGGCCTTCACGAAGTCCGCCAGGGAGAGCACGTCCTCGCCCTCAGCGGCAAGGCGCTCGCGGTCGATCTCGTAGTGGATGGACTTGGAGTCCTGCAGCACCGGGTTGATGGCCAGCACGCGTCCGGACTCGGCGCTCAGATTGCGGATCTCGTCGTTGCTCCCGGTGATCGTCCAGCCGTTCTCCACGGCGAGGTCGAGGATGTCGGTCTGGGGGTTGTCCGCGTCCTTGCCGGTGGGCTTGAGGTAGCCGCCGCCCGCCAGATAGTCCAGGGTGGTGCCGGTCACGCCCTGCACGGCGATCTCATAGTAGTCGCTGCGGCTGGGCTGTTTGGCGTAGTAGGCTGCGGGGGTGGCGTGATCCACGGACACGCTGGAGATGACGCCGATCTTGTAGCCTGCCTCCTTGGCGTACTCGGTGACGAGCTTGAAGGGGGTGGTCAGGGTCACGTCATAGTTGATGACGCCGGACAGGGTCTTTTCACCGGAGGCCATGGAGGTGGCGGTGGAGGCGGAGTCCGGGCAGAAGGAGGATGCGTCGTAGGTGGTCACCATGCCCAGATAGGGGAAGGTGGTGAAGCTCAGGTCGGCGGGAACCGGGAACTCGGAGTCGGGATTTTCAACCGCGCCCTTGTAGTACTGGGTGGCGGTCACCTGGGGGTTGCCCATGCCGTCGCCGATGAACATGAACACGTATTTGGGGGCCGCAGCGGCCTCCTCAGCCGTCGCGGCGGGGATGCATGCCAGCGCAAGCGCCAGGATGCAGAGCAGGGAAATCAACTTTTTCATACCACAATTTCATTCCTTTCATTTTGGTTCGGAAACAGCATAGCACGAAAAAATCAGAGACTCGTCAGGCCGGAATCAAAACGCTGCCAGCTCGTGTCAAGATTTGGCCAGATGACTTTCACGCAGGCATAATCAAACAAAAGCAGAAAGGGCATTGCCCCTGCGGTCGGTTTTTGTTAAAATATCTACCGGGTGAATCGATATGAAAGGTACATTATTGGAGGGAAACATCCGCCGCGAGCTGATCTCGCTGTCCATACCGCTGCTGATCGGCAGCGTGCTCCAGCAGATGTACAACACGGTGGATTCGCTGATCATCAGCCGCTTTCTGGGCACGGAGGCCTTCTCGGCGGTGGGCATTGCGGGCACGATCATGAACCTGTTCATCTTCGTGCTCACCGGCTTCTGCACGGGCATTTCGGTGATCCTTGCGCAGCTGTACGGCAGCGGCGACCGCGCGGCGTTTCGTCGGGAGGTGTTCGCCTCGTTGAGCCTGGGCGCGGGCATCACGATTGTGCTGGCGGCGCTGTTCATGGCGCTGATGCGGCCGGTGCTCGTGCTGATTCAGTCGCCCGCGGCGCTGATTCCTTATATTGAGTCCTATCTGAAGGTCATCATCGGCGGCATGCTGTGCACCTATTTTTACAACCTGTTTTCCAGCATGCTGCGCGCCATCGGCGACACCCGCGCGGCCACCTTCTTTCTGTTCGTGGCGGTGGCGGTGAACGCGGTGGTGGACTACCTGTTCGTGGGTCTACTGGGCCTGGGCATCGCGGGCGCGGCCTGGGCCACGGTGCTGTCCCAGCTGCTCTCGGCGCTGTGCTGCCTGATCTACATCATGCGGCGCGACCGGGATCTGCTGTGCAGCCGCTACGAATTCCACCTGGACAGGAGCCTGGTGGGCCGCACGCTCACCTTCGGCTTCAGCTCCGCGCTGCACCAGTCCAGCCTGTACATCGGCAAGATCTTCGTGCAGGGCGCGGTGAACACCCTGGGAACGCCGGGCATCGCGGCCTACACCGCCACCACCCGCATCGAGGGCTTCGCCAATTCCTTCGGCACCAGCGTCGGCCAGGCGCTGTCGGTGTTCGTCTCCCAGAACTACGGCGCGCAGAACGACGATCGCGTGCGCGACGGCCTGAAGGAGGGTCTGAAGCTGGGCGTGTGTCTGGGCCTTGTGCTGTCGGCGCTGATGTTCCTCTGCGCGCGGGTGGGCGTGGGCGTGTTCCTGAACGACGGCGAGGCGGAGGCCATCGGCTTCGGCGTGACCTATCTCAGGCAGATCGCGCTGTTTTACGTGATGTGCTTCACCGGGAACCTGTTCGCGGGCTACTTCCGGGGCGTGGGCCGGGTCTACATCCCGCTGGTGGCCACCACCCTGCACATCTCCGTGCGCGTGGCGCTGTCCTACCTCTGGGCCGGAAGGCTGGGCCTGCGCGCGGTCGCCCTGGCCACCGGAATCGGCTGGCTGTGCCTGACCGCCTTCCAGCTGACCATGCTCTGGCGCATCCGGAAGAGGCCCCGGATCAAAAAGGCCTGAAATTAAAAAATGCGCCGGCCCGAAGTGCTTCGGGTCGGCGTTTGCGTTGTTCACTGGCGCTCGCAGTAGATGCGCACGGCTTCGGCGGCAAAGACTGCCGTTCCGGGGCCGCCTGCGCGGTCGATGTTGTCGCGCATCTCGCCCTCGGCGGCGTACATTTGGCCGAGGCCCGCGAGAATCTGCAGCGTGCAATCGTAGTAATTGGCCGTGATGAAGTCGCGCAGCCGCTGCACCAGCGCCTGGGCCCCGGCGGACGCGGGGTCGCGCGTCTCCAGCGCGCCGAAATCGGCGAAGATCTGCATCATGTCCGCGCCGGTGCGCAGCTCATCCGCGCGGCTGCGGCCGGAGTGCTTTTCCTCATACTCCCGATAGGCCTCGGTGTCGCCCCACTTTTCCCGGGCGAGGGCGCTGTATTCGTCGATTTTTTTGGTGTCAAATGCGGAAAAATCCAAGGTTCTCCCTCCCATGATCTGTATTCTGCGGGTGAGCTCGATCAGCTTCTCCAGACGCTCCTTCTTCAGCGTCAGCAGCTGCGCCTGATGTCCCAGCGCGCGGCTGCGGTCGTAGGCGGGGCTGTCCAGCATGCGGGCGATGTCCTTCAGCGGAAATTGCAGCTCGCGATACAGCAAAATCTGCTGAAGGCGGTCAAGCGCCTCGTCGTCGTAGAGCCGGTAGCCCGCGTCGCTCAGTGCGCTGGGCTTCAGCAGGCCGATCTGATCGTAATAGCGCAGCGTGCGCACGCTCACGCCGGTCAGGGCCTCCACTTCATGCACGGTTCTCACGTTCTCACCTCCGCAGCTCTAAGGATAAGGCATGACGCAGCTGGAGGGTCAAGGGGTTTTGGAAAATTTCTTTTGTTAATTTGGCGGATTACAGCCGCTTGTCCAGGCACACCAGCTGCACGTTTGGAATTCCGTTGAACTCGCAGGGGACGATGCAGGCCTCGCGGTAGCCCAGCTTCCGGTACAGAGATCGTGCGGCGGCGTTTACGGCGTTGGTGTCCATGCGCAGGAAGGGACAGCCACGCTCCCGGGCGCAGTCCTCGTAATAATGCACAAATTTCGTGCCGTAGCCATGACCTCCGCAGCGCGGAGGAACCACCAGCGTGTGCAGCACCAGCACCTGCTCCGGCGGCGCGTCGTAGCTCCAGCTTGCGCCGTCGTACTCCGGGCCCTGATGCTGGTTGATGCGCGCGGCGGCGACGATCTCGTCATTTTCAACCTCCACGTACATGTCGCGCAGCGCAATGGCGGCCTCGGCGGTGGCGCGGGTGGGGTACACGCCGCGAATCCAGCCGATGGACGCGCGTCCGGCCTCGATCTCGGCATGAATTTCGTCGTAGATTGCAGCGATGGCAGTAAGATCGCCCATTTCAGCTCTTCGGAACATGCTCATTCCTCCAAATTCTGCATCGCTGCGGGCAGGTTCGACGAATCCCGGATGGACGCAAGCAGCCCATTGACCTCCGCCTGCGACAGCTCCCGCCACTGTCCGGGCTGAAGCGTGCCGATGCGGATGTTGTTGATGCGCACGCGGCGCAGCTTCTGCACGTTGTAGCCCAGCGCCTCGCACATTCTTCGGATCTGGCGGTTCAGGCCCTGCACCAGCACCAGATTGAAGGAGCGCGCGCCGGTTCTGCGCAGCTTGCAGGGCAGGGTTGTGGTGCCGAGGATCTCCACGCCCGACATCATCCTCTCCATGAATTCCCGGGTGAGGGGCTTGTCCACCTCCACCTCGTATTCCTTCTCGTGGCCTCCGGCGGCGCGCAGCAGGCGGTTGACGATCTCGCCGTCGCTGGTGAGCAGCAGCAGGCCCTCGCTGTCCTTGTCCAGCCGACCCACCGGGAAGATGCGGATGGGATAGCCCACGTAGTCCACCACGTTCATCGGCTCCCGGGGATCGGCGGTGCACACGATGCCCCGGGGCTTGTTCAGCATGATGTACACCCTTTCGCCCCGACCGGACAGCGCGTGGCCGTCGCACACCACCCGCATGCCGGGCAGCACCTTATCGCCCAGCGCGCCCACGCGGCCGTCGATGGTCACACGGCCCTCCTGAATCAGGCGGTCGGCCTCCCGGCGGGAGCAATAGCCGCTGTCGGCGATGAATTTGTTCAGGCGCTTGCCCTGCGCTTCGTTGCTCTGCAAGAAAATCCCTCTTTCGATGCGTTTTTTCCATTATAGCACCTTCTGCTGCGCTGGACAAGTTTACACATGGGCGCTAAACTTTAAATCAGTATATGTTTGGGAGGAAGCCTATGGCCACAGTGACCCTACGCAAGACCCGCGAAACCCGCGTTCGCGGCGGACATCCCTGGATCTACGCATCGGAAATTGAGAAGGTGGACGGCGCGTTTGAAAACGGCGACATCGTGGACGTGCACGACTTCCGTGGAAAGTTCATCGGCCGGGGCTTCTACAATCCCCTCAGCCAGATTTCCCTGCGCATTCTCACCCGCAACGACGAAATCTGCGACCGCGACTTCTTCGCCCGCCGCATCCGGGATGCCTGGGAGTATCGCAAACAGCTCTGCGACCCGGACAGCTGCCGCCTGATCTACTCCGAATCCGACTTCCTGCCGGGCCTGGTGGTGGATAAATATGCGGACGTGCTGGTGCTCCAGAGCCTGTCGCTGGGCATCGAGCGCATCAAGGACATGATCGCCGACCTGCTGATGGAGATCGTCAAGCCCATGGGCATCTGGGAGCGCAGCGACGTGCCGGTGCGCCGCCTGGAGGGCATGGAGCAGACCACGGGTCTCTTGCGCGGCGAGGTGCCCGATCTGGTGGAGATGCGGGAGAACGGCATCCTCTTCGGCGTGGACGTGAAGAACGGCCAGAAGACCGGCTTCTTCCTCGATCAGAAGGAGAACCGCGCGGCCATCGCCCCGCTGTGCCCCGGCGCAAGGGTGCTGGACTGCTTCTGCCACAACGGCTCCTTCTCCCTGCACGCGGCCAGGTACGGCGCGAAGAGCGTGCTGGGCGTGGACATCTCCGAGGAGGCGCTGGTGGTGGCCCGGGAGAATGCCGCGCGCAACGGCTTCACCAACGTGACCTTCGAGGCGCACAACTGCTTTGATCTGCTGCGCGAGTACACCGACGCGGGCGAGCAGTTCGATCTGGTGATCCTGGATCCTCCGGCGTTCACGAAGAACAAGGCGGCGCTGCAGAGTGCGCTGCGCGGCTATAAGGAGATCAACCTGCGGGGCCTGAAGCTGGTGCGCCCCGGCGGATACCTGGTGACCTGCTCCTGCTCCCAGCACGTCGTGACCGAGATGTTCCAGAACATGGTCAACGAGGCCGCCCGGGATGCGAAGAAGCGCATCCGCCTGGTGGAGTACCGCACCCAGGGCAAGGATCATCCGCTGCTGCCCCAGAGCATCGAGACGAAATATCTCAAGTGCATGATTCTTCAGGTGATGGAATAAATATTCAGACCCGCTGCATCAAATGCAACGGGTCATTTCTTTACAGGATCGGCTTGCGGAACTCTTCTTCAATGGAGGCCCACCTGCGCAGAAAGTCTGCACCGTCAGGTTCCTCCGCCAGAATCCGCACCGCGCGCACGCAGCCGCGCACGAACTCCGGATCCAGCCCCCGCACGCCGCCGCGTGTCAGCGGACACATCGCCCGGGCGCGCGCGTCCATGCGCACCGTCCACCTGCCGTCCCTGCCCACCACCGGGCACAGCGGGAACACGCGGCAGAGGAAGGGCCGCTTCTCCCGTTCGCACATCGCCTTGCAGACGATCATCTCCGCATCCATCCGGGGATCATGCGATGTTTCCATCCACTCCGCACTGCCGATCAGTTCTTTCTCCCCCGGCAGCAGATCCACGCCGCCCTGACCGTCGCCGTCGCTTTCACAACAGGCCGCGCCGCAGAGCGCGCCGCAATCGCTGCACAGCGGGGTTCTTTCGCCGATGGCCGCGTAGGCCCGAAGTATCGTATCCAACTGCATGCTGAAAAATTCCTTCCATTATATATAGCGCTGGGATATGATAACATGATCCGCGCCGTTTTGTCAAATGAAAGCCCAGATTCTGGATGGCTGCAATTGACCTTTTCCAACTTGTCGAACAAAAGCCCGATTTGAAATCTGCACCCTTGACATTTCCCGGGAATTTGGGTATGCTTTTCGGGTATGGAGGATGACGCATGAGAATTCTGGGAATCGACCCGGGGCTGGCCACGCTGGGCTACGGCGTGATTGAGGCCGACCGGGGCAAGTATAAGCTGATCCAGTACGGCACGATCACCACGCCGCCGCGCCAGCCGATGCCGCTGCGCCTGCGGGCCATCTCCCAGGGGGTGGGCCAGCTGATGGATATCTATCGTCCGGACGAGGTCGCCTTCGAGGAGCTGTTCTTTTCAAAGAACATCACCACCGGCATGGCGGTGAGCGCGGCGCGGGGCGTGGCGCTGGTGGCTGTGGTGGAGCGAACGGAAAACATCTACGAATACACGCCCATGCAGATCAAGCAGGCGGTCACGGGCTACGGCGGCGCGGACAAGCATCAGGTGCAGCACATGGTGAAGCTCCTGCTGCACATGGAGGAGATCGCCCGCCCGGACGATGCGGCGGACGCCATCGCGGTGGCGCTGACCCACGCGAACTGCCAGCATGCCAAGGAGCTGTACAGAATCCAGTGAACGGGAGGCAGAGGGATGTACGCACATATTGAAGGAATCGTGGCGGAGAAGGATCAGGACAGCATCGTGCTGGACGCAAACGGCGTGGGCTATCTGCTGAACGTCAGCGGAGCCACGCTGTCCATGGCCCCGGCGGTGGGGGAGCGCATGAAGCTCTACTGCGTGTTGAACGTGCGCGAGGACGCGATGGAGCTCTACGGCTTCTACAGCCGCGAGGAAAAGAAGATGTACGAGCGTCTGCGCAGCGTATCCGGCGTGGGCAGCCGCACCGCGCTGCAGATCCTGTCGGCGATGAGCGTGCGGGACCTGTCCATCGCGCTGGTTTCCGGCGACGCGAACGCCCTCACCCGGGTGCCGGGCATCGGCAAAAAGACCGCCCAGCGGCTGGTGCTGGAGCTGAAGGACAAGGTGGACGACGCGCAGCTCACCGGACAGGCGTCTTCGATCTCGCCCAAGGTCAATGCCAACGGCCCCGAAGCCGAGGCCATCGCGGCGCTGATCTCCCTGGGCTACTCCAATTCGGAAGCGGCGAAGGCGGTTGCGCAGGTGGCGGATCAGACCCAGGAGGCCGACAAGCTGATCTTCCTGGCCCTGAAGGGCCTGGGCGGCTGATCAGAGCCATATATGACATAACCCATCCCCTTTCGGCATAAGATTGTTGTCAGAAAAGGGGATGTTTTTCGTGTCCTGGCGAAGGGGGATGTCTGTATGGATCTCAGGTCGATGGAATTTGCGCACGATTTGCGGACGCCCATTCAGCTGATCTACAGCTGTGTGCAGCTGCTGGAGATGGAGCTCGCGCCCAACGCCCGGGCGGAGGGCTACCTTCAGACGCTGCTGCAGAGCGCGGGCCAGCTCAAGAGCATGGTGGAGCGCGCGCTGGACGGCGAGGAACTGCGCCTGGAGCTGCGGGATGTGGTCGCGGATGCGCGGGACATCTGCCGCCAGTGCGCGCTGTTCGCCCGGGGCAGGGGGATCGAGATACGCTTCAGCAGCAATGTCCCGGCGCTGCGGATGCGCACCGATGTGGAAAAGCTGCGGCGCATGCTCAACAATCTGATCTCCAACGCGCTGCGCTTCACGCCGGAGGGCGGGCACGTGGAGCTTGCCTGCGTCGCGTCGGCGGAGGAGGTGGAGCTTCGCGTGACTGACAACGGCTGCGGCATTCCAACAGAGATGCAGGAGCGCATCTTTGAAAACGGCGTGACCGACGGCGGTCACGGCTATGGCCTGGGCGTCGTGCAGAGCTATGCAAGGCTGCTGGGCGGCGATATTTCGGTGCAGTCCGCGCCGGGGAAGGGCAGCTGCTTCATTCTGCGCCTGCCCGTGATGCATGCGCCGGAGCAGATCAACTGATGTTGCAACTCCCGTAGGGCGGGATGCCCACACCCCGCCTCCGCAGATCTAATTGCAACCCCGTAGGGCGGGATGCCCACACCCCGCCGGTGGCGAGCCGCCGCAGGCACATATATTGAAGGGGCTGTCCCGAAACCGAAAGCGTGTTTTGAGACAGCCCCTCTTCATGTGCACATCGCCCCATCCTTCCGCATAGGATTGCAAACGAGAGGTGGGAAGTGCGATGCGATATGCAGTCATTGGCGGAGACGTGCGCTTTGCGCACCTGGTGAGCATGCTCAATGAGAGCGAACGCGAGGCCGTGGGCTTCCTTCAGGAGCACGCCGGCGGCGAAAACCGGCCCCTGAAGGAATTACGCGACTTCAGCGTGCTGATCTCGAACTGGCCCCTGCGCTGGCCGCTGTCCGATGCGGATACCAGCGAGGAGGAGATTCTGTCGAACATCGCCCCGGGCAGTGTGCTGCTGCTCTGCGGGCCGGGCTTTCCCAAGGAGAAGCGCTGGGATTTGCAGTACGTGAACCTCTGGGCGGACGAGCGCCTGCTCCAGGAGAACGCCTACCTCACGGCGGAGGCGGCGGTGGCGGCGGCCATGCGGCGCAGCCGGATCTCCATGGCGGGCGCGCGCTGCGCGGTGGTGGGCTACGGCCGCATCGGGCGGTCGCTGACGGAGATTCTGCTGAACCAGGGCGCGGAGGTTACGGTGCTCTCCCGCACGGAGAGCAAGCGCAGGACCGCACAGGAATCCGGCGCACAGGCTGCGGATCTGATCGATGCGGCCCAGGTTCTGCCGGGCAAGCAGCTGATCTTCTCCACGCCCCCGGCACAGGTGCTGGATGAAGCGGCCCTCGCGGCGGTGGACGCGGGCGCGGAGCTGATCGACCTGGCCAGCCCACCCTACGGCTTCGACGTGGAGAGAGCGAAGGCGCTGGGCCTGAACGCGTGGCGGGAGCCGGGTCTGCCGGGCCGCTACTGCCCGCTGAGTGCGGCGCGGGTGCTCTACGGCGTGGTGATCCGCTGGGAGGAGGCGCAGACGAATGGATAGAATCGATTTGAACGGCGTGCGCATCGGCTGCGCCATGACCGGCTCCTTCTGCACCTTCCGCGCGGCGTTCGATGCATGGCGCGCGCTTCGGGAGACGGGTGCGGAGCTGATCCCCATCCTGTCCTTCAACGCGGGCAGTCTGGACAACCGCTTTTACACGGCGGCGGAGTCGCGGAAAATTTTAACGGAGATCTGCGGGCATGAAATCCTCGATTCCATCCCCGCCGTCGAGCCCATCGGCCCGAAAAAGCTGCTCGATCTGTTAATTGTTGCGCCCTGCACCGGGAACACACTGGCCAAGATCGCTTCGGGCATCACAGATACCCCGGTTGCGCTGGCGGTGAAGTCCCATCTGCGCAACGCACGTCCGGTGCTGCTGGCCATCTCCACCAACGACGCGCTCTCCGGCAGCGCGCAGAACATCGGGAAACTGCTGAATACCAGAAATATTTACTTCGTCCCCTTCCGTCAGGACGATCCAACGGGCAAGCCGAATTCCGCAGTCGCGCGCTTCGATCTGCTGCCCGAAAGCGCGAATCTCGCCCTCCAGGGCCGTCAGATCCAGCCGATTCTGCTCGAAAAGGGCTGAAAACCGTCGGATTTTGATGGAAAATCCGTTTTTGTGTTAAACACAAAAAAAGTTGAAAAAAGGGGTTGACAAGTATAAATGGTTTTGCTATAATCATCAACGTTGTCGCGAGAACAACGGTTCACAACGATGACGACGATCCTTGAAAACGAT
>JBJEJN010000109.1:0-11818 GCA_051878085.1 Aristaeellaceae bacterium
AGCTTGGTGGTGACGAAGATGGCCGTCGGGCCGTCCGCGCCGCCGATGATGCCGATGGAGCCGGCCTCCGCAGCGGAGAAGCCCAGCAGCTTTGCACCGATGAAGGTGATGAAGATGCCCAGCTGTGCGGCAGCGCCCAGCAGCAGGCTCTTCGGGTTGGCGATCAGGGGACCGAAGTCGGTCATCGCGCCGACGCCCATGAAGATGATCGGCGGGAAGATGCCCAGCTTGACGCCCTGATAGAGGTAGTACAGCAGGCCCGCGTTGGAGGTCTGGATGCTGTACTGCATCATGCCGGCAGCTTCATTGTAGCGCCAGACGATGTCCTGTGCGTCCTTGCCCAGCGCCTCGGCGGCAACGGCCGCTTCGTGCAGGGTCTCGTAGTAGGTGTAGCTGACATGGTTCATCATGCCTGCCGCCGGCAGGTTCGCCAACAGCATACCGAAGGCGATGGGCAGCAGCAGCAGCGGCTCAAACTGCTTGACGATGGCCAGGTACAGCAGCAGGCAGGCCACGGCGATCATGACGTACTGACGCCATTCGCCCTGTGCAAAGCCTGTGGACTGCACAATCTTTTTCAAACCCTGAATAATGTTGATCTCGGGATCCGCCTGTGCCTCCTTGGCTGCCGCGACGTCCGCATCAACCGCCTCCTGATCGATCTGCTCGCGAACCACGTAGTTCGTGGCAGATGCGTCCACGTCGGAAGTCTCTGCAAATGCCCATGCAGTCAGCAGGACAAACAGGATCAGCAGGCACGCAAAGCCGCGCATTCTGCTCATCTTACTGTGTCTGTACATTCGTTGACCCTCCTTGCCGTTCGCCGGCAAATCAGTTCAGGGACACGAGCACGTCGCCGGTGTTCACAGAAGCGCCCTTGGACACGTTCACGGAAGCAATCACGCCGTCGCGGGGAGCCATAATTTCGTTTTCCATCTTCATGGCCTCGAGAACGACGAGCACCTCGCCCTTCTTGACGGACTGACCGTTGGAGACCTTCACGGCGTTGATGGTGCCGGGCATGGGAGCGGTGACGGTCTCCGCACCAGCGGGAGCTGCGGCAGCGGCCTTGGGGGCCGGAGCAGCCTTGGGAGCTGCGGCGGGCGCCGGAGCAGCCACGGATGCGGGTGCGGCTGCGGGAGCAGCGACGGGTGCAGCGGCAAATACCGGAGCGCCGCCGATTTCTTCAACTTCAACTTCGTAGGACGTGCCGTTAACGGTGATCGCAAACTTGCGCATGGTGATATCCTCCTAATTCTTCAATAAATATCGAATCTTGTCCGGCAGTATGCGCCGGAGCACGGATTAAAAGTGATAGATCTGCTCGCTGCGGGCGGCGTCCTTCCAGCCGGACACGCGGCGAACCTTGCGAACGACGAGACGCTTGCCGGAATCGTCAAAGGCGGCGATGGCGGCGGCGATCACGGCGATCAGCTCGGCGTCATTCTCCACGATTTCCTCCTGCACGGCAGGGGTCTCGACAACCGGAGCGGGCGCAGGAGCTATGGCAGCGACTGCTGCAGCGGCCTTCTCCGCCTTCCGCTTATCGAGCTTGCGGAATACCTGGCCCATCAGCCAGATGAAGAAGATCAGCAGCGTCAGCATGATGAACACGACCGCGATGCCGATGACTGCGACCATTCCGCCGTATCCCAGAGTATTCAAAATCTTCATGCGTCTGCCTCCTTACAGCGGCATGTTGCCGTGCTTCTTGGCGGGCTTGTTTTCGCGCTTGCCGGCGAGCATCTCCAGCGCGGCAGCGAGCATCTGGCGGGTCTGGGCGGGCTCGATCACGTCGTCCACATAGCCCTGCTTCGCAGCGTTCACGCCGTCGGCCACGTCGTCCATGTAGCGCTGCTCCAGCTCCGCGCGCTTGGCGAAGGGATCGGCAGCGTCCTTCATCTCATCCGCATAGTTCAGCTGCGCGGCGATCTTCGGGGTCACGGCACTGATGCATGCGCCCGGCCATGCGTAGACCACGTCCGCAGCGGTGCGGGAGGCCAGCGCGGCGTAGGCCATGCCCACCGCGTTGCCCGCGACCAGCGCGATGCGCGGAGTGGAGGCCTCGGCGTAGGCGAACATCAGCTGCGCGCCCGCGCGGGACAGCTCGCCCTGGGGAGCGGCGCTGATCTTCATGCCCATGGAATCCACAACGGTGATCACCGGGATGGAGAAGCAGTCGCAGAAGGAGACGAAGCGCGCGGCCTTCTTGGAGCCGTACACCGTCAGGCGACCCTCGTCCTTGCTGGCCTGGTTGGCCACGAAGCCCACGGTGGTGCCGCCGATCTTGGCGAGGGCGGTGACCATGGACGGCGCGAAATCCGCGCCCAGCTCGACGATGTCGTTCATGTCGGCCACGCGGGTCAGCACGTCGCGCACATCATCCAGGCCCTGAATCGCGTTCAGGTCGCCCAGCTCGCGGTTGACGTCGTCCTCGCTGAAGCCCTCTGCGTCCGCCATGTTGTTGGCGGGGAGCATGGAAATGACCTTGCGGGCCTTGGCGATGGCTTCCTCATCGGTCTCGGCGGTGAGGTGGGCCATGCCGGATTTCACGCTCGCCTGCGCGCCGGCCAGGGTTTCCATGTCAACCTCCTTGCCCGCGACGGCGGAGACCACCATCGGGCCGTTGACGAACAGCGCGCCGTTCTTGCTCATGACGGTGATGTCGCTCATGCCGGCGATTGCGGAGGCGATGCCGCCGCAGGGGCCCAGCACCAGCGCGACCTGCGGCACCACGCCGGAGATCGCGTTCGCCTTGCCGGCCATCAGCGCGTAGGCGTTCATCGCGTCGATGCCCTCGTCCAGGCGCGCGCCTGCGGTATCCAGGATCGCGACGACCGGTGCGCCGGTCTTTTCCGCCAGATCCATCACCTTCAGCACCTTGCGCGCGTGATCCGCGCCGACGGAGCCGCCCTTTACGGTGAAGTCCTGGGCATAGACATAGACAGGGCTTCCGTTAATCAGGCCGTAGCCGGTCACGACGCCGGCCTCGGAATTCAAAACATCCAGCTCGACAAAGCTTGCAGCGTCCAGCAGCAGGCCGATGCGCTCTCTGGCGATGAGCTTTCCAGCCTTCTTCTGCTGAGCGCAAAGCTCCGGGTCGCCCTTCAGGATCTCCAGCTTGCGCTCTCGAACCACGGGCAGATTGCGTTCAACATTCATATTTTTCCCTCCATACTGCAAAATGTATAGCAAAAAACCAATGGAACCCAAGTTCATAATTTCTAGATTGTTTCCTATATTCCTGCTATAAATTCCGTTAAGTTTCAAAAACACATCAAATTTAGACCAAAGCTTGGCAATGCACATGAGAAAGCGCGGTGCGCAGGCAGGTTTCGTCACAATCTTGTCGTTTGAGTATTTGCACAGCATCTGATATAATATAGTAGAATCATAATAGGCTCAATTTGCCCTCGCGGCAGATGATTTACATATTGAAAGGTGTTTCAGATATGCAGGCTGTACTTACCACACCCACGGCATTCGATCCGGCGTCCCGCCTCCACGGCTTCGCCCGGGGGCGCGACTACATGATGCGATCCGAAAAGCGCCCGGGCCACGGCCCCTCCGCCGGGAATTCCAGCGGCGGCAAGCGGCCCCCGAAGCGCCGCCGCAGGCGCGCGGGCTTCTTCTACAAGCTGCTCACGCTGCTTCTGCTGCTCACGGTCTGGCCCGTGGGCCTGCTGCTGCTGTGGCGGCGCAGGCTGCGCTGGGGCGCGCTGACCAAGCTGCTCACCAGCATCGTCACCCTGGCAGCCTGCATCGTCCTGATCGGCTTTGCGCTCACCGTGAACACCGGCAACGCCCGGTACACCGCCGTGCAGGACAAGGTGAACGGCTTCCTCGATACCGCCGCCGACTGGGTGGTGGAGGCCTCCGGCGTGGTCGCCGACCGCGCGGAGCTGGTCTGGGAGGACGCGTGCAATCTGGGCGATGCGCTGTGGGAGAAGGCCAAGCCGGAGCTCGCCAACGCCATCGACAGCGGAATTGTGCTGACCCAGCGCGCAAAGACCGGCGTGGAGCAGCTGATCGAGCGCCTGACGGGCGATTCGACCGACGCCACCGCCACCCCCGAAATCGAAGCCTCAGCAAGCCCCGCGCCGGAGGACAGCGCCGCGCCTGCAGGCAGCCCCAGCGCTTCCCCCACTCCGCGCGCCACCGTTGAGCTGCGCGTGAACGAGGGCGACGAGAGCATTCCGATCTACATTCCCGAAGTCACGCCAGAGGCCGGCTCCGGCGAGACCGTAACGGCAGGCACGCTGCTGCGCAGCGGCGTTCTGAACGCTGGCGTGCTGCCCACCGCCCGTCCCACGCCCGAGCCCACCCCCGAAATCACCGAATTCGAGGTCAAGCCCGCTGCGGAAGCCATCGTCTACTACAACCAGGGCAGCGGCAAGTACTATCACATGACCACCCAGTGCGGCTCCATGAAGAGCGCGGACGAACACAGCCTGGGCGAGACCGCCGGCAGCAACGTGCAGGCCTGCAGCGTGTGCAACACCCCGGACAAGGCCCTGCTGGAGGAAAAGTACATCGTCTGGATCGACGAAAGCAATACCGCGCACCTGAGCGACGCATGCGCCGCTTTCGAGGGTGCGTGGAACCTCATGGCCGCCGAAAGCGCCATCGGGGAGGGTCTGGAGGGCTGCGAGGTCTGCGGTGCGGATCGCTATCTCGCGCAGATCGCTGCCGGTGAGCAGCCGATCGTGATCGAACCCACGTCCACTGCGGAACCCACGGCGACGGCCGAGCCCAGCGCGACCGCCGCGCCAACCGCCACGGCGACGCCCACGGCAACGCCGAGTCCCACGCCCAGCGCAACCCCCACCCCGAGCCCGACCCCCACGGCCACGCCCGCGCCCACGCCGCGCATCGTGACTCCCGCAACGCCCCTCAAGGCCGCCGGGGAGGCCACCGTGTACCACACCAGCAACGGCAAATGGTATCACATGCACACCAGCTGCAAGAACATGACCAACGCCAAGCCCTACACCCTGGCGGAGTGCGCAGGCAGCTACAAGCGCTGCAACACCTGCGCCGCGCCGCTGCCGGAGCTGGTGGGCGAGCACTGCCTGTGGCAGGACGAGAGCGGCCTGTGCCACACCTCCGACGAGTGCGCCGCTTTCACCGGCGACTACACGCTGGTGCTGCGCGACGATGCGCTGGCCAACGGCTTCACTGCCTGCACCGACTGCGGCGCGGACGAGTACCTGATCCCCGATTCCATCATACATTACGCGGACTGACCGCAGAACAGCTGCCACGGAGCTTTGACTCCGTGGCAGTCTTGTACAAGTAAACACCTTTCTCTGCAGAAGCTCCAAAACCACCGCCCTCCATCCCCCTCAATGCGCCAGTTTCCCCAAATTTCCGCACAAAATGAGAAATTTTGGTGTAGAAAAGGCAAAAAAATGCTGTACCAAATCCCCCTGACTGTGCTATAATAGGCAAGGATCATTTGTTTTGAAAGGACGGAAATCCCCATGGCAAAGAAAACCAGCGCCGCATCCAAAGGTTATCGCAAGAACGTCAAGAAGAAGCCCTTCCTGACGAAGAAGGAAATCATCGCGCTGATCGTCATCGTCGCCGTGATCGTTCTGGCGGTGGTGCTGTTCAACGTTCTCTACAACCCCTACATCTCCGCCAAGGACGTGCAGAGCAACGATATCATCAGCTACGCCTCCGCCAGCACCAAGGACAAGTACGTGCGCCTGGGCAGCGTGACCGATCTGGATGGCTACACCCGCGAGTCCAGCATCTCCACCGAATCGCCCGTCGGACAGAACAGCTACACACCCGTGGACGAGAGCAGTCCCATGACGTACTTCTCCGTGTCCGGCGCAGTCGTGTCCCCCGCATCCATGATCGACTACATGTACTCCTTCTATAAGTCCTACGCGGATTCCATCGGCGAGGTCATCGAGACCGAGGTGAACGGACACACCGCCTACATCTGCAGCTTCACCATGTCCGATTACGTCGAGGAGGAGTCCGACGAGGATGATGAGGCTTCCGCGACGGACGAGACCGCCGAAACTGAGGCTCCTGCTGCCGACGAAGCCACTGAGGCCGAGGCTCCCGCAACCGACGAGACTGCTGAGACTGAGGCTCCCGCAGCGGACGATGCCGCCGAGGAAGAAGCCGAGCCCGAGCCGAACACCTTCTACCAGAACATCGCCATGTACATCGCCGCCGACGATTCCCACTCCATCGGCGTGAACGCCTACCATAAGGGCAGCGATGACAGCTACTACCTCTCCGACGACGAGATCGAGGCCTACATGCTGAATCTGGCCCAGGTCATCGTGTTCCCGGAGAAGTAAGCCCGTATGAAATCACAGAACCCGCGCGAAGAGACTTGCGCGGGTTTTTCATATCCTCCGGCAAAGCCCATCGCAGAAATCCAGCTCCCCGGCATCATATTTTCCCCGGAGCGCGCACAGGATAGAACAGCCTGCAACCTGGGGAGGAATCGCCGTGAAGAGAATGCTTGCGCTTGTGCTGCTGCTGTGCATGGTCGCGGGATGCGGCCACGCAGCGGAGCTCGACCTGTACGCCGCGCCGGAGCCGGACGCGACAAGGGCGCCCTCGGTCTCGGACCAACTTCCGGAATTGTCCGAGGCGCCGCTGCTGGAGGCCCCGCCCATGAACCTGAACTGCGCCGCCGCGCTGCTGCTGGAGCCGGAGAGCGGCCAGATTCTATTTGAGATGAACGCCGATGCGCCCCGGGCGGTGGCGTCGGTCACCAAGGTGATGACCATTCTGTTGACGCTGGAGGCCATCGAGCAGGGCCGCATCTCGCCGGAACAGACCGTGGCCGTATCCGAAAACGCCTCCGGCATGGGCGGCTCCCAGGTACTGCTGGACACCGGCGAGGTGCAGACGGTGGATGTGCTGCTCAAGAGCATGATCGTCGGCTCGGCCAACGACGCGTCGGTGGCGCTGGCGGAGCTGATGTACGGCTCCCAGGAGCTGTGCGTGGATCAGATGAACGCCCGGGCGGCGGAGCTGGGCATGGCGCACACCCACTTCGTCAACTGCACGGGCCTGCCCGCCGAGGGCCAGCACACCACCGCGCGGGACGTGGCCCGCATGACCATGGCGATGCTCCGGCACGAGCTGTACTTCCGCTACTCCGGCATCTGGCTGGACGAGGTGGATCACGGCGACGGTCGCGTAACCCAGCTGACCAACACCAACAAGCTGATCCGGCTCTACGACGGCTGCGACGGCGGCAAGACCGGCTCCACCGACGAGGCGCTCTACTGCATCGCCGCCACGGCCAGGCGCGGCGACATGCGGCTGATCGCCGTGGTGCTGGGCGCGCCCAGCGGATCGGAGCGCTTCGACCTCGCCGCGAAGATGTTCGACTACGGCTTCGCCAACTACCGGCTCTATCCGGTGGCCCAGCGCGGCACGAAGATCAAGGGCACGCTGCCGGTGGAGGGCGGTCGGCCCGACGGTGTGAGCCTCATCCTGGACGGGGATCTTACGCTGCTGGTGACCAAGGGCAGCGAGCAGGACATCGCCCTCGTGCTGGAGCTTCCCGAGCGTGTGGAGGCCCCGGTGGAAGTGGGCGATTTGATCGGCTACGTCCGGGTGGAGCAGGGCGGAAGGACGCTTGCGAAGCTGCCGGTGGTTGCCGCCAGCGCCTCGGAGATCAAGGGCTTCGACGGCAACCTGAAGAAGCTGCTGCGCCACTGGGTTCTGGGCTGACGCATCCCCAAAACGCATAACCACCCGTCAAACGGGTGGTTATGCGTTGTTTATTTATCAATCGGGATCAGGTCGATTTTCGCAGCAGATGCAATGAAATCCGCTTGGTTCCATTCGCCCTCTTTATCGATGCCAACGTATAGCGTGAGCTGCTCAGGCAGCGTTCCGTTGCCTCTGAAGGAAACTGTGGCTCCTTTATCAGAGAAAGCAACTTCCTCCGTACGAAGGGCACCTCCATTTTCAGTAATCAGCAGAGCATCATACCAGCAGTGATCTCCGGGGAATTCAAAGACAGTATCAACGGCTGAAATGTCCAGTGTGGCGCGTGCAGCGCTGATCTGAAGCTCAGCAGTGAGCGAAACACCGTTAAATTCTCCAGTGCCAGCAAATGCTTTGAAAATGGCGTCTGTACGCTTCACAACCGTAGTTATCTCCCCTACGTCCTGCTGCGTGTCGTACAGTTCGTAGTGGTTGATGCCGTCAAAGTAATAGTAGCTGGGCATCTGCCAGAGTTTGATGTGCAAGTCAAGGCTGTTCTGGTTCTGTGCTTCTTCCGGGAGAGGGTTTTCAAATTCCCGAAGAAACAACTTGCTTCCATCAGGAAGCGTATCCATCTGCTCCGTCCACGGAGGAAGATCAATGCCATCGCCCGTGGTGCAATGGTCGGAAGGATAGATAGAATAGCATGCTATGCCGGCGGGTTTTCCTTCCTGTATGGCCGTCTGATACGCATTGTAGGCTTCAATGCCGGGGGCATTTTCATCATATGGAACGGAGAAATACTGTGGATCGACCTTCTCCATTCGTGCCAACATTTCAGTAGTTGGTTCGTAAGATTCATAGCGCTCCGAGTTTTCCAGGTTGAAGGCTGCAATCAGGTTTTCACCATCATAGTAGGCGCTATTGAAAGCAGCTTTGGTCGTTCCCAATGCTTCTGACTCCACTTTTTCCGGTTTTACTGTCTCCAACGCCGACTGTGGTGCGAGCTTCGCAAGTCGTTCATCATACTTACCAAAGTATTCAAACAGATTCATGCCTATTGCGAATGCAACACCGCTCAGTACGATTGCCGCAATGATTGCGGCAATGAGGCTCAGTCTCATCTTACGCTTCACATGAGTTCTCCTTTCTTCTCTGGAAATCTGAAGGAGAGCCCTGTCCATTGCAGCATTAAATCCCTTATCAGGCGTGCCGATGGACTCCAAAAAATCCTTTCTACGGATCATTTCACGAACACCTCCTCCGACAATAGAACTTTAAGTCGTTTTCTTCCGCGCATGAGCCGAGCTTTTACAGCATTTTCGCTGATGCCAAGAATCCTTGATACTTCACGTACACTGAATCCTTCTATGTAGTGCAACAATACGCAAATACGCAGCTTTTCATCTAAAGATGCAAGACTCATGCGTAGATCCTGTTCTTCAAACCCACTGTTTCCAGTAAGCTCATAGACAGTTTCCAATGGCTGACTCCTCTTACGCCGCCTTTGTATATTGTGGCACTCATTTACAAGGATACGGATAAACCAGGTATTGAAGTATTGGGGTTGCCGGAGCGAATTACGTTTTTTCCATGCTTTGAAGATGGATTCCTGTATCGCATCCTCGCGGTCGGAAGGCTCATAGAGCTGCATGCAACAAATGCGATAGAGCGTAGGGCGCATTGCCTCGACTCTTGCGACAAACTCTTCACTGTTCATGCGCATGTACCTCCGTTTTTGTAGCTACACCTGTTAGACTCTGATAATGCTGTATTGGTTACTTTAGCGGAAAATTTCTGAATAAATCTTGGTTGATACCTCAATGCAATATCAACGTTCTTCATCCCTTCTATTCTTTTTCACTGAATTCGTTTTATGTACACGATTGGTAGATTTTCTCTCCAAGAGGGTACGGATCGACTTTCGCTCATTGGGATTGCGGGCGCGATCTTCCACGCCTACGCACCAGCGATCCGTATCATAGACTGCGCCTTGCAGGAGGTAACTATGGAAACCGCTGCCATATTGAGCCTTGAGTTTGCCGGCGAGGCGATTTATGTTTTCACAGCGGAAGGCAGTACGGGCTTTGCTCAGGGATAACCTCTCTCCGTTCGCCACGAACGAGCCGCAGTCATGTTGTATTCGATACTATCATTAACACCCTTTACAACATACACCTTGCGCCAGACTGTTTGTTTGGTTTGCCATACATCTCACCTTTCCTTTCTGCAATAGGCCTGAACAACTCTATTGTAATGGATTGGTGAGCCTTTTTGTTTAACTTTTTGTTTTCCACCCGCATAGCCGGTGGTTCTCTGTTTCGCTTCGCTCAACTGTCTGAAGACACATAAATATGAAAGACCAGCCGAATTGCTTCGACTGGTCTTTTCTCATTTCACCGCCCGCAGCTCGATGTAGCCGCGCGTGCCCTTCGGCTCGATCTGGATGCGGGGATTTGTGTCATCCCAGCTGCATCCGATGATGGAGGGATCGTACCTCTCCATCGCCCGGCGCACCGCCTCGATGGCCGCGCAGTAGTCCTCCTCCCGGAAGGGCTCGCCCTGGAACATCAGGTACTTCGCCTCGGGCAGCTCGATCACATCAAAGCCCTCCGGCACCTCCCCGGCGTAGTCCGGCGCGACCTCCACGCCCTGCACGTAAACCGACGTACCCGGCACGCGATGCGCCGCGTCCAGCCACATGCCCACCGGCTCGCCGCAGATGGAATCCATGCTCGTCAGCAGACCCCACAGGTCGCAGCCCACCTCGCCGCAGTAGGAGAAGTAGTCCTCGGCCTTCGTGCCCCGTCGGATCAGCGCCTTGCGCGCCGGACGCACCGTCATCTGTACAAAAACGCTCTGCAAATTCTCCAAATCAATCGCTTCCCTTCTCAATTCTCGGAATTTTACGCCGTAGGGGATGAACAGCGGAATCGGCACCGGATTTCGGGCGTAGGCCCCCGGATTGCAGCCGAATTCCTTCAGGAAGGCGCGCTGGTAGCCGTCCACGCTGCCGAAGCCCAGCGCATAGGCCGCGTCGGTCACCCGCAGCGCGCCGCGCTTCAGCTCCAGCGCCGATTTCGACAGCCGCAGCCTGCGCAGGTACTCCGACGGTGTGCAGCCGGTGTACTGCCTGAACAGCCGGTAGGAATGCCAGGGCGAAAACATCGACGCTCCGGCGAGATCGGCCGGCGTGATCTCCTCCTCCAGATGTTCCTCGATGTAGTCCTGCATGCGCTGCACCGCCAGGATCTGCTCCTTCATGCTCTCCCCTCCGAACCTCATTGCCGACCCGGTCAGGCACGCGGCCTGCCGAATCAACATCCTCATTATACGGGAAGCGCCGCCCTTTTCGCTCGACCTTTTTTGCCATCTGTTTCCGGACGCGCAAAGGGCGGCGGAATCAAGCATCCGTCGCCCTTCCATATCACCGCATGGTGAAGCCGTCCTTCTCACAGGCGCTCATCCAGCCCTTGAACTTCTGAAAGAATTCCCGGTTGGTGGCCGTCTTTTCCATCAGGGAGATCAGCTGCTCCGCAGCCTCCTGAGGACTGCCCTTGGACAGCATGCGGCGCACCTGATACACGCCGTCCAGCTCCTCCTTGTCCATCAGCAGCTCCTCGCGGCGTGTGCCGGACTTGTACAGATCGATGGCCGGGAATATGCGTCGGTCGGACAGGCTGCGATCCAGATGCAGCTCCATGTTGCCGGTGCCCTTGAACTCCTCGAAGATGATGTCGTCCATGCGGCTGCCGGTGTCCACCAGCGCCGTGGCGATGATGGTCAGGCTGCCGCCGTTTTCAATGTTGCGCGCCGCGCCGAAGAAGCGCTTCGGCTTGAACAGTGCCCCCGGATCCAGGCCACCGGAGAGCGAGCGCCCCGTGGGCGGAATCACCAGGTTGTAGGCCCGGGCCAGACGGGTGATGGAGTCCAGCAGCACCACCACGTCCTTGCCCAGCTCCACCAGCCGCTGGGCGCGCTCCAGCACCATCTCGGAGACCCGGGTGTGGTTCTCCGGGGCTTCGTCGAAGGTGGAGTACACCACCTCGCCCTGGATGGAGCGCTTCATGTCGGTCACTTCCTCCGGGCGCTCGTCGATCAGCAGCACGATCAGGTGAACCTC
>JBJEJN010000110.1:0-2321 GCA_051878085.1 Aristaeellaceae bacterium
AAGCCCGAGGCCGACAGCGCCGTGACCACCGCCGACGGCCCGCTGACCGGCTCCACGGGGATGCCCGCCTCCCAGCACGTCCGCACCAGCAGGTGGCCGGGGTCGGAGATGCCCGGCGTGCCCGCGTCGCAGGTCAGCGCCACGGTCAGGTTCTCCGCAAGCATGCGCTCCACGATCTGCGGGGCCTTGTCCCCCTCGTTGTGGCGGTGGCAGGAGATCAGGTTCTTCTTCACGTCCCAGTGGTTCAGCAGCTTCATCGTCACCCGGGTGTCCTCGGCGGCGATGAGGTCGGCGCTCTCGATGGCCTCCCGCATGCGCGGCGTGAGATCGTTCAGGTTGCCGATGGGCGTGGCGACGACGAAGAGCTTAGGCATTGTGCATCTCCTCCAATATATAGAACAGCTCGTTTTCCTCCGTGAAGCGCGCGGCGATGCGCCGGTTTTCCGGCAGGTGGCCCTCCATCCAGGCGGAGTAGTTGCCCTCCATGCCTACGTTGCGCCCGCCCAGCGTGCGGGTGGGGAAGGAGACCGCCAGATATTTCGCGTTCACAGCGCGCATCACATCCAGCGCCGCGCCGCACCTCTGGCGCTCCAGCAGCGGCAGGATCTTGAACAGCAGCGCAAGGTCATAGCGCTCTGCCGGAACCGCGTTTTCGCACAGCAGGTCGGCGCAGACGGCACGGATGGGCAGGCCGTAGTCCGACGCGCAGGCGTTGACGTCCTTCACGGCCTCGCCGGATACGTCCACGCCCGTGCAGGAAATGCCCCGCGCGCCCAGGTACAGCGGATTCAGCCCGCAGGCCAGATCCAGCACCGAGGCGGGCGCGCCTGTGACCTCGAAGATGCGCGCATACATTCCGTCCATGCGCACGAGCGGCAGGCGCTCACGGGTGGAGGCGTGGCGGGTCAGCGCGCGCTCCAGATCGATATCGTTGCGGCCGCTTGTCGCCCAGGCCTGCATGTCCCGCAGGCAGGCGGCGGATTCATCCCTTGTCAGAAACGCGCCGGTCAGGCCGTGCAGCTGTTCGCGGGCGGCCTTCTCCGCGTCCCTGGGCTTCTTATACTTCTGACAGCATTCGGCGTAGATGCGGCGCACCGCGTCCGGGCACACGCACTGGTAGTTCCTGGAATGCAGCAGCTTTTCCAGCATCGGATCATTCATCGCGCAGCAGCTCCATCAGCCTTCCGTAGAAGCGCAGGTTGTGGGCGGTGGCCAGGCGCATGGCGCTGGGGTCGCCCATCTTGAACAGGTGGTGCAGGTACGCCCGGGAGTGATTGCGGCAGAGCTCACAGTCGCAGCTTTCGTCCACGCTTCGTCCGTCGCGGGCGTGCTTGTCGTCCAGAATATAGTGGAATTTGTAGAACCTGCCGTCGCTGCGGCGTACGCCGTCGGGGGTGGCGCAGCCGTCGGCGAACACGTAGAGCCGCTGGTGGCGCGCCTCGCGGGTGGGAATCACGCAGTCAAACAGGGAGTAGCCCATCTCCACGCACTGCACGATTTCCTCCGGGCGGCCCAGGCCCATGGCGTACTTGATTTTATTGTCTGGCATGGCATCCGCAGACATCTTCAGGATGTCCGGCCGGAACGAGCCGTTTGCATCCAGCGGCCAGCCGCCGAAGCCGTAGCCGTCGAAGCCGATCTCCTCCAGCCGCCGCCCGCACTCCATGCGAAGCTCCGGGTCGCTTCCGCCCTGCACGATGCCCAGCAGCAGCGGCTTCCTTTCGGACTTCGACTGCTTCGCCAGCTTGTCGAATTCCTCGCGGCAGCGCGCGCCCCACTTGACGGTCAGCTCCACGCTGCGCCGCTGCACCTCGATGGGATCGTCGGGGTGGGTGCACATGTCCAGCGCCATCATCACGTCCGAGCCGTACTGGAACTGCACCTGGATGCACTTCTCCGGGGTGAAGCTGAGCTTCTCCTTGCCACGATCGGGCCGGAAGATGATCTCCTTGTCGCGAATCTCGCCGTAGTCGCTGTTTTCCCGGATGAGGGAATAGAGCTGGAAGCCGCCGGAGTCGGTGAGAACCGCGCCCTTATAGCCGGTGAAGCCGTGGAGCCCGCCCAGCGACTTGATGAGCTTTGCGCCGGGCTTGGTCATCAGGTGGTAGCTGTTCATCTCGCAGCCGTACAGGCCGGCGGCGTACACGTCGTCGAAGGTGCCTGCGCGGATTGCGCCGTAGGTGGCGTCCGGGAAGAAGGCCGGCAGCGGAATCCGTCCGGCGGGGGTATCAAGATGCTTCATAAGACCTCGCTTTGCAGTTCAGAGGGAAAATCACAGCTTTTCGGCGATGCGCAGGCTGGCGCTGCGGGAGCGGGGGTTT
>JBJEJN010000111.1:0-11717 GCA_051878085.1 Aristaeellaceae bacterium
CCGCTGGTGCGCAGCTCCGGCGCGACCTTGTCCGCCACGTACTTCGCCATGGACACGCTGAGCACGATGAAGCCGCCGCCGTGGAGCAGCTGGGTCAGCAGCGCTGCGACTGCACTCTGTGCGCTCCCCAGCAGCAGCCAGCGCAGCGCCATCACCCCCGCCGCCACGCACATGGGCTTCGCCGCGCCGAAGCGGCGGTAGATGCGGTCGCAGAGCAGCAGGTAGGGAACCTCGCTGGCGGCGGAGATCAGGTAGCTCAGGCCCAGCAGCGCATCCGTGCCGCCGGGCAGCGCCTTGAAGTGGGGTGCGTAGAAGGTGTAGAAGTAGCCCATGGTGCTCTGCACCGGCAGCAGGAACAGAATGAGGATCAGCAGCTCCCGGTTCCGAAGCAGCCGCGCAAAGGGCACGCGGGCGCGCTGCTTTCCCGGAGAATCCGGCAAAAGATACGCCGCCAGCGCAGTTGCCGCCAGTAGAATTGACGTGCACCACACCGCGCCGCCTGCGGGGAGGGACAGCGCGCCGTAGATCGCGCCGGAGACCGCGAAGCTCAGTCCGCCCGCAAGCCGGTAGGGGCCGAAGCCGCCGCCCTCCCCCAGGCCCTCCAGCAGAATCGCGTCGCCCAGCGGCAGCAGCGCGCAGAAGAAGGCGTAGAACAGCGCGGCAGTGAGGATTTGCAGCACAAAGCCCTTTCCCAGCAGCGCCGGGAGCAGCGCAAGCGCCGCCGCGACGCACAGCAGGCTCAGCAGCCGGGTGCGCTTTTGCGTCCGGTCGCCCAGCGTGCCCCACAGCGGCTGGGCCGCAATTGCCGCCAGCGCCGTTGCCGCGCTGATGCAGCCCAGCCGGTCGCTGCGAAAGCCCAGAGAGGTGTAATACAGGCTGATGTAACCCTGATAGACGGCATTCGCGCCATAGTAGCCGATGGGAAACAGCGCCCAGCGTCCGTTGGGCTTTGAAATGCGAAATCGCAAGGCTCCGCCCCCTTCCATTTCGGCTAGTATCTGCACACATTGCCGGAAAAACACGCAATCCGGCCCATTTTTTCTTGCATGGAATGACAAAATCGTTTACAATAGAATTGGATGGGTGTGCGAAGCAGATCGCCGCCCGGAGAGGAAGAAAGCTATGATACGAATGATCGCCACGGATCTGGACGGCACGCTGCTCGGTGCGAAGAGCGTCCTGCCGGAGGAAAATGTGCGCGCGCTTCAGCGGGCCATGGAGGCGGGTGTGAAGGTGGTGCTCGCCAGCGGGCGCATGGCGGAGGCCACCATGCCCATCGCCAACGCCATCGGCGTGAACGCGCCCATGGTGCTGTTCAACGGCGCGATGGTGTACGACCCCGAATCCGGCCGCATCCTGCGCGGGCGGTGCATCCCCCGGGACACCGCCGTGGAGGTGCTGCGCACCATCGAGGCGCGGGGCTGCTACGTGCAGGCGTTCCCCGGCCTGGGTTACTTCTTTGAGGAAGCAACGGAGCACACGGTGGTCTATCAGAACAAGATCAGCGTGGTGGGCACCGCCGTCGGCATGAAGCTCTCCCAGTGGCTCAAGACGGACGTGTACAAGCTGCTGTGCATCGGCACGCCGGAAGAGACCGACGCACTCGCCCGGGAGCTTTCCGAGACCTTCCCCACGGTGAGCTTCGTCAAGTCCAGCGCGACCTTCCTGGAGATCGTCGCCAAGGGCGTGGACAAGGCGGACGGCCTGCGCGCGCTGAGCGAGATCACCGGCATCGCGCCGGAGGAGATTCTGGCCTTCGGCGACGAGCAGAACGACCTGCCCATGCTGGACTACGCCGGAACGGGCTACACCATGGAGAACGCGCCGGACGTGGTGCGCAGGCAGGCGAAGCTAATCGCACCCGCGAACACCCAGTGCGGCCTGGCGAGCATCGTCAACCTCTATCTGAACGAAGGAAGAATGGGAGGCTGAAGCCATGATTCGCGAAAAGGACTTTGTCGAGGCCTTGGGCCTGACCCGCGTATATGACACCAAGCAGAAGTACCTGCCCATCGAAGTGAGCAACACCAACCGCCCGGGCCTGCAGCTGGCGGACTACTGGGACTTCTTCGGTTTTGAGCGCCCGCAGCTGCTGGGTCTGGTGGAGATGACCTACCTGTCCAGCCTGGATGAGAGCACCCGGCGCGCGCGGCTGACCAAGCTGTTCAACTACAAGCTGCCCTGCATCATCATCTGCCGCGGCATTCCCTGCTTCGACGAGATGCTGATCCTCGCGGCGGCGCAGAAGATTCCGATCTACTCCACGCCCAAGGAGACCACGAAGTTCGAGCTGGAGATGATCCGCTATCTCAACAACGTGCTGGCTCCCCACGAGACCCGCCACGGCGTGCTGGTCAATGTGTTCGGCACGGGCATGCTCATCACCGGCAACAGCGGCGTGGGCAAGAGCGAGGCCGCGCTGGAGCTGGTCAAGCGCGGACACCAGCTGGTGGCCGATGACGTGGTGAAGATTCGCCGCATCAACGACAACCGCCTGGAGGGCGAATCGCCGGAGCGCGTGCGCCACTTCATGGAGATTCGCGGCGTGGGCATCATCAACGTGGCCAACATCTACGGCGCGGGCGCGGTGCAGCGCAAAAAGGCCATCGACATGCAGGTGCACCTGGAGATGTGGCAGGACGGCAAGGAGTATGACCGCCTGGGACTGACGGAAAACTACACCGAGATTCTGGGCGTGAAGATCCCCTCGCTGCTGCTGCCGATCCACCCGGGCCGCAACCTGGCCGTGGTACTGGAGGTTGCCGCACGCAACCTCCGCCAGAAGCAAATGGGCTACAACGCCGCCATCGAGCTGGCCAGGCGCAGCGCGGAGATCGCGCAGCGGGACATGGCCGAGGATGACGACTTCAACGAGGAAAATGAATAAAACGGAGGCATTTCTATGCTGAACATCGGTATCGATCTCGGCGGCACCGGCATCAAGGCCGGTCTCGTCGATGAAAAGGGCAACATCCTGTACAAGCTCAGCTGCCCCACGCTGGTGGAGCGCGGCCACGAGGCCGTGATTCACGACATGGCGCAGCTCTCCCTGCGCGTGATCGCGGAGAGCGGCCACGATCTCTCCGAGGTTTCCTCCATCGGCATCGGCATCCCCGGCATCATGGATCAGGCCACGGGCGTGGTTCCCTTCTGCACCAACCTGGCCTGGCACAACGTGCCGCTGGTGAAGCTGATGCAGCAGGAGATCGACAAGCCCGTCTACGTCAACAACGACGCGACCGTCGCAGGTCTGGCCGAGTCCGTGGCCGGTGTGAGCGCGGGCACGCGCAGCAGCGTGTTCGTCACGCTGGGCACCGGCGTGGGCGGCGGCGTGATTCTGGACGGCAAGGTGTTCATGGGTGAGCACGGCGTGGCCACCGAGATCGGCCACATGATCACCGTGGCCGGGGGCGAGATGTGCACCTGCGGCAACCGCGGCTGCTGGGAGCGCTACGCCAGCGCCACCGCGATCATCCGCGAGGGCCGCCGCTTCTGCGAGGCCCACCCGGACTGCACGCTGGCCCGGGAGGTGGACGGCGACCTTAGCAAGATCGAGGCCCGCACCGTGATCGACCTGGCCAAGGCAGGCGATCCCGACTGCGCCCAACTCTTCGACAACTACTGCTACCACCTCACCGTGGGCATCGTCAACCTCATCAACATGTACGATCCGGAGATCATCGCGCTGGGTGGCGGCGTGTCCAAGACCGGCCAGTTCCTGCTGGACAAGGTCAACGCCCTGCTGCCGGAGATGATCTTCTTCAAGGACATGCCCCACGCCCGCATCGAACTCGCCCGCCTGAGCAACGACGCCGGTATCATCGGCGCGGCCATGCTGGGCGCACAGGAGGGCTGAGTCATGCGCGCATATGAACGACTGCTGAACTACGTTCAGTTTGACACCGCTTCCAATGAAGCCAGCGAAACCTGTCCCAGCACCCCCGGCCAGCTGGAGCTGGGCCGTTCCCTGGTGGAGGAAATGCGCCTGATGGGAATTTCCAACGCCCGCATGGACGAAAACGGCTACGTCTACGGCGAGATTCCCGCCAATGCGGAGGGCTTCCCCACCATCGGCCTGATCGCCCACATGGACACCGTGGACTGCGTGCCCGCGCTGCCGATGCATGCGCGCATCGTGGAGAACTACGACGGCGGCGCGGTGCTTTTGGAGGGCGGCGACGTGCTGGATCCCGCCGACTATCCGGAGCTGAAAAAACGCGCGGGCAAGGATCTGATCGTCACCGACGGCAGAACCCTGCTGGGCGCGGACGACAAGGCCGGTGTGGCGGAGATCATGACCGCCTGCGAGCAGCTGCTCCAGCAGAATCTGCCCCACGGCGAGGTGCGCATCGCCTTCACCCCGGACGAGGAGATCGGACGCGGCGCAGACCGCTTCGACGTAAAGGGCTTCGGCGCGGACTTCGCCTACACGGTGGACGGCGACGAGCTGGGCGGCATCGAGTACGAAAACTTCAACGCAGCCTCGGCGCAGCTCACCTTCCACGGGCGCAGCGTGCACCCCGGCAGCGCCAAGAACAAGATGGTCAACGCCGCGCTGCTGGCCATGGAGTTCGATTCCCTGCTGCCGCCCCAGGAGCGCCCGGAGCACACCGAGGGCTATGAGGGCTTCTACCACCTCTGCGGCGTGAAGGGCGAGACCGAGCTGGCCGAGTCCTACTACATCCTCCGCGACCACGACCGCGCACGCTTCGAGGCGCGCAAGGAAACCGTCGCGCGCATCGCCGCCTACATGAACGAGAAGTACGGCGCGGGCACGGTGGAGTGCAATGTGCAGGATTCCTACTACAACATGCGCGAGGTCATCGAGCCCCGCATGGACATCATCCGCCGGGCTGAGGCCGCCTACCGGACCGTGGGCGTTACGCCCTTCGAGAAGCCCATTCGCGGCGGCACCGACGGCTCCAAGCTGTCCTTCATGGGCCTGTCCTGCCCGAACCTGGCCACCGGCGGCATGAACTACCACGGCCGCTTCGAGTGCATCGCCGTGCAGGACATGGACAAGATGGCCGAGATGCTGGTTGCGCTGCTCACCCTGAAGGGCTGATAAGGAGAACACCATGCGCTTTGTCAAGATGCACGGCATCGGCAACGACTTCATCGTCGTCGACGCCATTCACAACGAAATTCCCGACCCTGCCGCCCTTGCGCGGCGGCTGTGTGCGCGGCGCTTCGGCATCGGCGCGGACGGCCTGATCCTGATGGTTCCCAGCGACCGCGGCGACGCGATGATGCGCATCTTCAACAGCGACGGCAGCGAGCCGGAGATGTGCGGAAACGGCGTGCGCTGCGCGGCGAAGTTCCTCTACGACAGCGGCCTGTGCGCAAAACCCGAGCTGGACGTGGATACCCTGGCGGGGGTCAAGCACATCGCCCTGGACATCCAGAACGGACGCGCCGTGGCCGCCACGGTGGACATGGGCTGCCCGGAGTTTGCCCCGGAGCGCATCCCCGTGGCTGCGGACAGCAACCTCGTGCGCGTGGAGCTTGCCGGACGCGAGGTTTCCTTCCTCTGCGTCTCCATGGGCAACCCCCACGCCGTGACCTTCGACCTCTACCCCGACGAGGCGGACTTCCCCGCCCTCGGCGCATTCATGGAGGCCCATCCGCTGTTCCCGGCGAAGGCGAACATCGAGTTCTGCCGCGTCGAGAGCCCGGAACATGTCACCGTGAAGGTGTGGGAGCGCGGCTGCGGCGCGACGCTGGCCTGCGGCACCGGCTCCTGCGCGGTGCTGGCTGCGGGCGCAAGCCTGGGCCTGCTCCATCGCAGCGCGGAGATTCAGCTCCCCGGCGGAATCCTGCGCGACGAATGGCGCGCGGACAACCACATCTACATGACCGGCCCCGCCGAGACCGTCTACACCGGCGAATTTGAATAAGTACTTCCATGCAAAACGGAGCCGTCCCATTCGGGATGACTCCGTTTTTCCGTTTACGATTGCGCGGGTTCCTTTGATAGCTCCATAAGCATGAAGGTCGGCGTTTCGATGAAGCTGTCGTAGCGCTCGGGATTCGTCTCCCTCCACTCCTCCGGGGGCAGAGGCTCCTCGACCCGTCGAATGGAAAGGCCCGCCCGGACGATTGCATTGACGTAATCGCCGAAGCTGTGGTGGTAGCTCCTGCTGAGCTCGTTCTCAAACGCGTCGTTGTATTCGATCCACGGCTGGATGTAGGCGCGCCTGCTCCTGTCCAGATAGCGCACCACCCACGCATCGTCATCCGGGAACGCATCGCCGCGTTCGATGGGATACATCGCGGAGTAGACCGGATGGATCGCCGAGAGGATGCAGCTTCCACCAGGCCTCAGACAGCGGGCGACGCTTCCAAAGAACGTGTCGAGGTTCTCGATGTAGTGCGTGGTGGTGGAGGAAAAGACCAGATCGAACATTCCCTGAACGCAGTCGGCCGCATGCGCCGCGTCCCCCAGGATGAATTCGGCCCCGGACCGGCGCTCGCAGGCCTTCTCCCTCGCAATCCCCAGCATTTCCTCGGACAGGTCGATTCCGACGAGCCGCGCCGGGCCATACTGCTCCAGCAGGAAGGTAAAGATGCCGGTGCCGCAGCCCAGATCCAGCACAGCCCTGCCCTTCAGCTCGGGCAGCATGTCCCGGATGCACGGCCACTCGATGTTGTAGCTGTAGGAATCCGGCGAATTGTTGAAGATCTCATAGGCCGCAGCCATATCGTTCCAGTTTTCCCGTATGCTCTTCATAACGTCCTCCCGGAATTGCGCTTTTGCGCTCATCATAGCACAAAGTGCCGGATAATTCCACCCATTTGCGTAGAAAGCGCCCGGACAACCTCGTCCGGGCACTTTCTGTTCATATTCAACCCTCCTTGCGGGCAATGGCCGCGCCCACAAGCCCTGCGAACAGCGGATGGGGGCGGTTCGGACGGCTCTTGAACTCGGGGTGGAACTGGCAGGCCACGAACCAGGGGTGATCCTTCAGCTCGATCATCTCCACCAGATTGCGCTCCTCGTTGCGGCCGGAGGCGATCATGCCCGCCGCCTCCATCTGCGCGAGGTACTGATTGTTGAACTCGAAGCGGTGGCGGTGGCGCTCCTCCACGGCCTCCGCGCCGTAGATCGCGCGGGCCTTGGTGCCCTCCTTCAGCGCGCAGCGGTAGTGGCCCAGGCGCATGGTGCCGCCGGTCTGCACCAGACCCTTCTGGTCGGCCATGATGTCGATCACCGGGTCGGGGGTCTCGGGGTCGAACTCGGTGGATGAGGCCTTCTCCAGACCGCACACGTGGCGCATGAACTCGATCACCGCGATCTGCAGGCCCAGGCAGATGCCCAGATAGGGCATATCGTGCTCGCGCGCGTACTGCGCCGCCAGCTGCTTGCCCTCGATGCCGCGGCTGCCGAAGCCGCCGGGAACCAGAATGCCCTGCACATCGGAGAAGATCGCGTCGAGGTCCGCGCCCTCTTGGCTCAGCTCGTCGGCCTGCACCCACTTGATGCGCACCCGGGCGTTGTGGGCGATGCCGCCGTGCTGCAGCGCCTCCACCACGGAGAGGTACGCGTCGTGCAGCTCGATGTACTTGCCCACCAGCGCGATGGTGACCTCCTTCTCCGGCTCCTGGAAGCGCTTCACCAGCAGCTCCCAGTCGGCAAGGTCGGGCTTGCGGATCTCCATGTGCAGCGCCTCGCACACCTTGTCGGCGAAGCTCTCCTTCTCCAGCATCAGCGGCACCTGATACAGCGACTCCGCATCCAGGTTCTGGATGATGTACTTCGCGGGCACGTTGCAGAACTGGGCCAGCTTCTGCCGCATCTCCATGGGCACGGGGTAGTCGCTGCGGCACACCAGCATGTTCGGCTGGATGCCCTGGGACTGGAGCTGCTTGACGGAGTGCTGGGTGGGCTTGGTCTTGAGCTCCTGGGAGGACTTCAGGTAGGGAATCAGCGTGACGTGGATGAACAGCACATCCTCCCGCGGCACCTCCCACTGAAACTGGCGCAGGGCCTCGATGAAGGACTGGCCCTCGATGTCGCCGATGGTGCCGCCGATCTCGGTGATGACCACGTCCTTGTCCCTGGCGATGCTGTACAGCTTGCTCTTGATCTCGTTGGTGACGTGCGGGATGATCTGCACCGTGCCGCCGTTGTACGCGCCGCCGCGCTCCTTATTGAGCACCGACCAGAAGATCTGGCCGGAGGTGACGGAGGAATCCCGGGTCAGGTTTTCGTCGATGAAGCGCTCGTAGTGGCCCAGATCCAGGTCGGTCTCCATGCCGTCCTCGGTGACGAACACCTCGCCGTGCTGGTAGGGGTTCATGGTGCCGGGGTCCACGTTCAGATAGGGATCGAACTTCTGGTTGGTGACCGAGTAGCCACGGGCCTTGAGCAGCCGTCCCAGGGACGCTGCGGTGATGCCCTTGCCCAGTGAGGATGCGACGCCGCCGGTGACGAAGATGTACTTTGCCATGATGTTTCCTCCTTCGATTGCCTGGATATGTCTGACGAAAACCGGAAATCTCCTGTATGGTGGCCCCAAAACATAAAACGAGGGCGTCCACCGCTGCCTTAATGGGGGCACTTGGCCCCCTATGGCTTCGATGAACGCCCTTGCACATCAAACTTATGGAAAAATATTATACTCGGAAACGCCCGCTTGTCAACTGAATTTTTTGTTAACTGACAGTTGCGGGCGCAGCACCGCCACGCTCAACAGCACCGCTCCGGCGATGGAGAAGGCCTGCATGCCGCTCAGCGCGCCGCGCACGCCCAGCTGATCCAGCATCCATCCGCCGACGAAGGTCGCCGCAAGGCTCCCCAGCGTGAACGCCGTGCCCACCAGCGCCTGTCCCGCCAGGAAATCCTGCTGGGGCAGGGTGTCGGAGACGTACTCCACCGCTGCGGGCACATAGAAGGCGTAGCTGGCGAATTGCAGCAGCGAGATGGCGTACAGCATCGCGGGGCTTGCTGCCAGCGCCGTCAGCACGTCCTTGACCACCCAGATCCACGCGGCCATGCACAGCACCCGACCGCCGCCCATGCGCTTGCTCAGCCGACTGTAGAGCACCATGGCGGGCAGCTCCGTCATCGCCGCAATGGCGATCACCACGCCCTGCTGCGCGCTGCCGCCGCCCAGGTTCCGCACGATCTGCAGCATGAAGTTGTCGATGAAGATGTGCACCGTGGCCAGCAGCGACACGCCCAGCAGCAGCAGCGCAAAGCGCGGATAGCGCCGCAGCAGGGGCTCGCGCCTGCGCCTCTCCCCTGCGGGAACCTCGGCGGTAAAGGAGGGCGCGTTGAAAGCGAGCAGACAGGCGATCATCAGCAGCATCGTCGTGAGATACAGCGCCGGCAGCATGCGCGGGCTGAAGCGATACAGCAGCCGTCCCACCAGCGCGCACATCACGGAGTAGGCCGCAGAGCCCATGCCCCGGGCAAAGCCGAAGTTGACCGCCACGCCCCGCAGCGCATAGCCCCGGTGCAGCGAGTTCAGCGAGGGCTGCATGGTGGCTTGTAGCATGAAGATGCACACGATCAGCACGGCCAGCGCGCCTCCCCGCAGCGGCAGCGCCAGCACCAGAACCGCAAGTACCGCCGCGACGGCGTAGAAACAGGCCATGCCGGTGCTCAGGCGGACGCCGCTGCGGTTAAACAGGGCCGCGACCAGCGGCTGCGCGACGGCGGAGAGCGCGTAGGCAGCGCCCAGAACCACGCCGATCTGGCTGTTGCTGAAGCCGCGATCCAGCAGATAGGCCGAGGCGAAGTTGAACATCAGCCCGGCGGTCACCCAGTACAGGCACTGGATCAGCGTATACAGAGTTCGAATCCTCTTTGCTTTCATGGAAATGCTCCTCGATTGAAATCCCGCGGTATTGTAGCACCGGCATGTGAAGAATTGCCTGCATTTCCCGAAAGCTTGGGAAAAATCCATTGCCCGAATCCCGCACCGCAGTTATAATTGTATGCGTAAGATAACAATGCGGGAGGGAACCACCATCGCAAACCTGCTTTACGTATCCACCTCGCCCGACGGCTGGCGCAATCTGGGCGTGGACGAATACTTCCTCGACCACATCGGCGAGGACGACATGCTGCTCTACTTCTACGTCAACCGCAACGCGGTGATCATCGGCCGGGGCCAGAACCCCTGGGCGGAGTGCAACCTGAGCGCCATGGAGCGCGACGGCGTGCAGCTGGTGCGGCGCATCACCGGCGGCGGTGCTGTCTTTCACGACGAGGGCAACCTGAACTTCTCCTTCATCGCCGGGGAGAAGCGCTACGATCTCCAGCGGCAGCTGGGCATGATTCTGGACGCGGTGCGCGCGCTGGGCATCCCCTGCGAGTTCTCCGGGCGCAACGACCTGCTGGCCGACGGGCGCAAGTTCTCCGGCAACGCCTTCTGCAGCCGGGGCAGCGTGCGCCAGCACCACGGCACGCTGCTGATCGACGCGGACCTGACCCGGCTGCAGAACTACCTGAACGTGGACCCCCGCAAGCTCCAGGCGAAGGGCGCGAAGTCCGTGCGCAGCCGCGTGTGCAACCTGCGCCAGTTCGTGCCGGGACTCAGCCGCGATCAGATGCTGGACGCGCTGAAGCGGGCCTTCGGCGAGACCTACGGCCCGTACATCGAGCTTCAGACCGAGAACCTCGATGAAAATGCCATCGCGCCCTACGTGGAGAAGCAGCGCTCCGAGGCATGGCGGCTGGGCAAGACCCCGCGCTTCGATCTGGAGATCGAAAACCGCTTCCCCTGGGGCAACGTGCAGCTGCTTCTGACCCTGCGGCAGGGCCGTGTGGACGAAATCTCGGTCTACTCCGACGCCATGGACGCCGACCTCTCCGATGAGGTTCGGGAAAGGCTGCTGGGCGTGGCCTTCGGCTCCGCGCCCCTGGCCGCAGCCCTGCGAAATTCCGAAAAGGAGCAGCTTCACCAGCTGGCGGACTTCATCGCCGCGCAAAATCTGTAAATTTGCCGTTGCATTTCAGCACAAATCGGGAGTATAATGGTTGCGGAATGCATTGACTTGGGGGGAATACAAATGAATCTTTGGCACGATATCAAGCCCAACCGCATGAGCACCGAGGACTTCCTGGCGGTCATCGAGATCGAAAAGGGCTCGAAGAACAAGTATGAGATGGACAAGGAGACCGGCATGCTGCGGCTGGACCGCATCCTCTACACCTCCACCCACTATCCGGCGAACTACGGCTTCATCCCGCGCACCTACGCCGACGACCAGGATCCCCTGGACGTGCTGGTGCTGTGCAGCGAGGCCATCCGCCCGATGAGCCTGGTGCGCGTGTACCCCATCGGCTACTTCGCCATGCGCGATGGCGACGCGATGGACGAGAAGATCCTGGCCGTGCCCTTCGGCGATCCGGTGAACAACAGCTACCACGACGTGTCCGAGCTGCCCTCCCACATCGCCGACGAGATCAGCCACTTCTTCAACGTCTACAAGGGCCTGGAGGCCGGCAAGGACACCGAGATCGTCGGCGTGTTCGGCCGCGAGGAGGCCAAGCAGGTCATCCAGAAGTGCTACAACCGCTACATCGACGAGTTCTGCCGCTGAGAACAACAAAACAACAAGCAAGGCCTGTCCCGACGAATCGGGGCAGACCTTTTGCTTGTGAAAAAGGGGTTTGGGGGATATAGGGGCGGGGGTGCGGCGGGATGTGGGTATCCCGCCCTACGGGGGTGGGTGTAACAATCTATCTGATGATTGGAGCACGACAA
>JBJEJN010000112.1:0-1913 GCA_051878085.1 Aristaeellaceae bacterium
AATCAGAAGCCGTAGGCCTGCATGGCCTCGGAGAAGGACATCCTTCCCTCGCGCATGTAGTGGGTCAGCTCGCTGAACAGGCGCACGCGGGGCTTTTCAAACTGGAACACATCCGCCACGTCCACATAGCAGCTGCCGGTGCGCTCGGCCAGCGCGCGCAGCGCAAGGTTCAGCCGCTCTGCCTCGGGCTTCGCGGAGAGCACGGGGATGATGTACACCGTCCGCTTGCCGCCCTCGTGGGTCTTATGAATCAGCTCCTCGTACTCGGCGATGAAGCGCTCCTGATCGAAGTCGGGGCGGGTCATGTCAGTCTCGCCGAAGTTGAGGAACACCTTGTGGGGGTGCAGCTCGTACACGCACTCGTCCAGCAGATCGAAGGCGTCCTTCAGGGTGGCCTCCTCCACGCTGCGGTTGCACACGGAGATGTTCAGGCCGAAGTCCTGCACCAGCTCCGCCACCGGCAGGCCGGAGAAGCTCTGGGTTCCAAAGATCACGGAGCCTGCGCTCCCGGTGATGGCGTTGACCTCGCGATAGGCTTCCTTCTGTTCCAGAATTGCAGCGTTCATTTTTCTCTGCTCCCTTCCTCAGTGGCTGTGGGCATGGGCGCCGGCGCGCATGCCGCCGTGCAGGTCATAGTTGCGGTTGATGAAGTAGACCACCACGTTCATGGACACCACGAACAGATTGAAGAAGTAGATCACCAGCACGTAGCTGAAGTTGTGGTTGATGATCTTGGAGCTGATGCCCGCGATGTAGCCGGTGATGATGAGCAGGATGAAGGGCAGGCTCATGGACTTCGCGGTGTGGGCCTTGATGTTCTTCACCACGGATACCGGCCAGGACAGGCCAAAGCAGATCAGCATAATGGACTCAAGTACTTCGCTCATTTTTTCTTACTCCCTTTTTGTTTTTTCCTCTTGCTTTCTTACGTGCCTTATTATATCATAAATATCAGGAATGTATAATATCAAAAATGAATCGTAATCATAGGATATAAACTATGTATGGAGGAACTGCATGGAACTGTTGCAATTGCGTTACTTCCTGGAGGTTGCCCGCACCCAGCACATCACCCGCAGCGCGGAGCGGCTGCACATCGCCCAGCCGTCGCTGTCCCAGTCCATCAAGCGTCTGGAGGCGGAACTGGGGGTTCCGCTGTTCGCCACCCGCGGGCGCAACATCGTGCTGACGGAGTACGGCAGGTTTCTCAAGGAGAAGCTGGAGCCGCTGATGCAGCGCCTGGACGCGCTGCCGGGACAGCTGCAGGCGATGGCCGATCCGGAGCAAACCACCATCTGCCTGCACGTGACGGCGGCCTCGCTGATCGTGACCGAGGCGATCATCGAGTACCGCCGCATGCACGAGAAGGTGAACTTCCGCTTCCTGCTGGGCGACGAGGCCCACATGTACGACGTGAGCATTGAGGCCGAGAACACGCTCCGGCCCCAGGCCATGGCCCAGGAGAACTGCTTCACCTGCCGGGAGAAGATCTATCTGGCGGTGCCGAATGTGGAGCGCCTGCGCAACCTGAGCCACGTCTCCCTCTACGACTTCCGGGACGCGAACTTCATCAGCCTGAGCGCCAACAAGCAGTTCCGCCAGATCTGCGACCGCTTTTGCAGCGAGGCCGGCTTCACGCCCCGCATCACCTTCGAGAGCGACAGCCCGGACACCGTGCGCAACATGATCGCCGCCCACATGGGCGTGGGCTTCTGGCCCGCATTCAGCTGGGGGAAGCTGAAGCAGGGCGACATGAAGCTGCTGGAGATCGCCGATCCACCCTGCCGCCGCAGCATCGTGATCCGCCTGCAGCGCAACCGCATGGATTCCCGGGTGGTGGAGGACTTCTTCGCCTTCCTGGGCGACTTCTTCATGGCGCGGATGTCCGAGGCGTATGGGGTGCTGTGAGGGCA
>JBJEJN010000112.1:2013-11603 GCA_051878085.1 Aristaeellaceae bacterium
TGGGCGACTTCTTCATGGCGCGGATGTCCGAGGCGTATGGGGTGCTGTGAGGGCACAGAAAAGGAGCTGTCTCAAAACCTTTTATCGTTTTAAGGCAGCTCCACAATTATGATGCTGCGAGGTGAAGGCACCCCGCCCTACGTTGATCGTTCTTAGGCAGCTCCATGCATCTGAATCAAGTCAGATAGTTCACCGCAAGGATCGCAACACCCAGCACCACCAGCACAACGCCGGTGGCGCGGTTCAGGATGGCGGGCTTGGCCCTGTTGGCAAAGCGGGCCGCGATGCGCGCCCAGAGCAGCGTGCTCAGCACGCAGAACACCAGCGCCCACAGATCCGGCGCGCCGCCGATGGCGAAGTGGCTCAGCGAACCCAGCAGCGCCGTGAAGGTCATGATGAACACGCTGGTGCCCACGGCGGTCTTGAGCTCGTAGCCCAGCACGCTGGTGAGGATCAGCAGCATCATCATGCCGCCGCCCGCACCCACGAAGCCGCAGATGAAGCCGATGATCACGCCGCAGACGATGGACTGTACGAAGCGCTTCCGCGCCGACACCGCCTGCATGCTCTCCTTGGTGGTCATCACGGGCTTTACGATGAACTTCACGCCCAGCAGCAGGGTCATGAACGTGGAGAAGCTGCCCATGGTGCTGTTGGGCATGCGGCTGGCCACCCAGCTGCCCACCAGCGTGAACACCAGCACGCTGACCATCATGGTCACGCCGTTCTTCACGTCCAGATTTTTGTTCTTTCCGTAGGTGTAGGCGCTGATGGCGCTGGCCAGCACGTCGCTGGCGAGGGCGATGCCCACCGCGTCGTAGGCTTCCATGTGCAGAAAGGTGATCAGCATCGGACTGATGACCGCCGCAGCGCTCATGCCCGCAAAGCCCGTGCCCAGGCCCGCGCCGATGCCCGCGATAAAACAGATGATAAATTTGTACAGCAGATTCACGTTTTCAGTCGTCTCCCTTCTTCATCTGCGCCCAGGCGTTGTCGGAGATCCGCGAAAGATAGCTGCGGAGCTGCTCACACTCCGCCGCGCTGAAGCCGTCCAGCAGCGCCGCGCGGCAGCGCGCATGGGCCTGCCGCCCCGCATCCACCGCCGGTCGCGCGCACTCCAGCAGATGCAGGTGGATCGTGCGCCGGTTGCCCCCGGCGTAGCGGCGCTCCAGATAGCCCCGCTGCTCCAGCGATTTCACCGACTGCGACACGTGGGCCTTGGAGATGCAGCGCCGCTCCACGATGTCCGTGGCCGTGTCAAACTGCGGATTGTTCGCCAGAAACAGCAGGATGTCCAGCTCCACCCGCGCAAGGCCGTATTCCCGGCCCACCGCGTCCAGCTGCGCGCTGTACAGCGAGCGCATCGCCGCCATGTCATCCCAGAAACTTCGCATTTGGGCACCTCCAGTTTGGTTCGTTTTTGAACCGTTCGTTATCGAACTATATTATATCCCTGTGGATGGGAATTGCAAGCGCGGCGCAGGTTAATTCTTGTCGAAGGGCGCATAAAAAGCGGGGCTGTCTCAAAACCGCATTGTCGTTTTGAGACAGCTCCGCGATTGTCATGCGGCGGGGTGAGGGCACCCCGCCCTACGTTCGTCGTTCTGGGACGGCCACGCGATTGTCATGCGGCGGGGTGAATGCGCCCCGCCCTACGTTTGAATGGGATTTTCAGCTGTTCATCGCCGCCAGCTCCCCGGCCACGTCCTGAATCAGGCGCTCGAAGGCGGGCACGTCGGTCTCCTCGGAGAGCATGCACAGCACGAAGGGGTTCTTTGCATAGACAATGCCCACGTCGTGGGTGATGCCGTCGTCCTCGCCGGTCTTGTGAGCACAGGCGATTCCCCGGGGCTTGAGGAAGAAGGGCATCTTGCCGTTGAGCTTCTGGTTGCGCAGGATCTCCAGCATCTGCGCGCTGGCCTCGGGCGAAACCAGCGTGCCGTTGTACATGCGCTCCAGCAGCAGGCCGATCTCCCGGGCGCAGACGTGGTTGCTCAGCCCCGCCTCCATGCCCGCTTTGTCGAAGAGCTTGCGGCGCAGCCTCGTTACCTTCAGGCCCTCTGCCTCCAGGGTGGCATTGACGCGATCGATTCCCAGAATGTCGATGAGGATGTTGGTGGCGGTGTTGTCGCTGAGCACGATCATCAGCTCCACCAGGTCGCGCATGGTGACCTCCAGGCCGTCGTGCATGCGGTTCAGCGCGCCGCAGGAGGGCATCTTGTCCTCAGGTTTGATCCTGTAGGTCTGCCGGGGATTCAGCTCCCCCGCCTCAAACTGGCGGAAGGCCTCCACCATGATCGGGATCTTGATGACGCTGGCAGCGACCACCGGCATCATTTCGTTGTACATCTGGGCGCAGCCGCCGTCCAGCGGGCGATAGTAGAACGCCACATGGCCGGAGGCCTCGCGAATTTTCTGCATCAGGTTGTTCACTGGTTTCACCTCTATCCGTATCCTATTTTGTCATGAATTCAATTCCGTTCAGGGTATTCTCCGCGCGGATGCCGCTCAGGCCCGCCAGCGAGCGGGTGGAGAGCACCGTGCCCGTGCGGAACAGCATGCCCAGCACCGGCAGGCGATCCACAATGTTCATCTGAATCTGGCTGTAGATGGACTTCAGCTCCGCCTCGGTGGAGGCGGTGGAGACCTGCGAGAGCAGGTTCTGCATCTCCTCGTTGCCGTAGTTGTTCAGATTGATGCTGCCGCCGCTGCGGAACATCTGGGAGAGGTCGGGCACCTCGCTGAGGTTCACGCCCACGAGGGCGATGTCGTAGTCGTGCTCCCGGATGTAGCGCAGCGTGCGCTCCCGTCCGCGCACCTCGATGTTCACCTTGATGCCCACCTTGCTCAGGTAGTCGGCGATCATGTCACAGGCGTTCTCCCGGATGGAGTTGGTGGGCTCGTTGTAGCTGACCAGGCGCAGCTCCAGATCCTTCAGGATCACGCCGTCCACCTGGTTCAGGATGCCGTCGCCGGTGAGATCCTGCCAGCCGCAGCTCTGCAAGAGCTGAAGCGCGCGCTCCGGGCTGTAATAGTAGATGGCGCTCTGGCTCTCGTACAGCCAGGAGCCGGGATTCACCGGCACCTCGCACTGGATGCCCATGCCCAGATAGGCGTTGGAGGCCAGTGCTGCGCGGTCGATGGCGTACATCACCGCCTGACGGATGCGCACGTCGCTCATCACGGAATTTTCGCTCAGGTTGGGCACCAGCATCTCGTAGGTATTGGTCACGTAGTCCATGCTGGTGTACTCCGAGAGGTTGCGGCTGAAGGAGGCGTTGCTGCTCTGGGTGCAGAGCAGGTTGATCTGCCGGGTCTTGAGCGCCTCCAGCGCGTCGCCGGAGTCGGCGTAGTTCACCGCTGCGATGCTGTGGATCTCGGGGTCGTTCTTCCACCACAGGGGATTGGCCTCCAGGCGCAGACCCACGCCGTAGACGAACTGGGTGTACCAGTAGGGGCCGGTGCCGCGCGGCATGCTCTCGTTGATGGTGGACTGCTGCACCACCGGAAAGGTCATGGCGTAGAGGGTCACGTAGCCCGAATACTTGGCCTTCACCGTGAGGGTCAGCGTATCCGTGGCCTCCATGCTTTCGATCAGCGACAGACGGCCGTAGTAGGGATTCGACTCCCCGGCGTTTACGAACATCTGGTAGCTGAGCACCACGTCCGAGGCCGTCAGCGGCGCGCCGTTGTGGAACACGATGCCGTCGCGCAGCTTGAACGTCCAGGTCTTGCCGTCCACCGTCCAGCTGTCCGCCAGCAGCGGGCTGGGCTTAAAATCGTCGTCCAGCTCCACCACGGACTCAAATACCAGCTGGTTCAGGCTCACCAGATCGCGCTCGTTGCAGAGGAAGGGGTTGATCTGCTGGCTGTCGGTGGAGGCCACGTAGCCGACCCGCAGGTCGGCGTCCATGTCGATGCCGGAGTAGGCGTTCAGCTCCGCCGCCGCGTCCTGCTGGACAACCTCGCCGGTGAATTCGTCCGTGAAGCCGTCCTCCACCGGAACCGCATCCGCCGCCGAATCGTCCACGATCCAGGGGTTCGGCTCCTCAGCAAGCGCCGCGCCGCCCAGCATCAGGCACAGCGCCAGCAGCAGCGCAAGGCTGCGCTCAGGCCGCAAGATTTGCATAAAGTTGCGTATATTTCTCATAGTACTCCAATACTCTTCCCACGTATGTATTCGCCCGGGGGCCGCCGATGATGTTCAGTGTCCTTCCGTCCGTGCTGTATTCGGGATTCTTCAGCCAGCCGTCCACCGTGCCCTGGCCGGAGTGGTACGCCGCCGTGCTGCAGGTCTTGTCGCCGTCGTAGCGCCTGAGCAGGTAGCCCAGGTACCAGCAGCCGTAGCGGATGTTCGTCTCGGGGTCGAACAGACAACCCTCCACATAGGTCTCGTCAAACTTCCCGGCGATCCATTCCCCGGTCTCCGGCATGATCTGCATCAGGCCCTGGGCGTTGACGCTGGACACCGCCTGCGGGTTGTAGCTGGACTCCGCGAGGATCACCGCCGCCACATAGGCCGGCTCCAGCCCCTCCGCCGCCGCGCGGCTGCAGATGAGGTCGGTGTACTCCATGGGATAGACCATCCCGGTGCGCTCCGCGAGGCGATCCATCAGCACCGCCGTGCCCAGGCCGATCAGCGCCAGCACCAGCACCGCAATGCCGATGGCCTTGTAGAGCCTGGTTCTCCGCCGCGCGCGCTGCGAACGCCTTCGCCGCTTGTTCTGTGTCATGTCTCGATCTTATCCTCCGTAGTTTATCCAATGCGGCGAAGCAACTGCATATACAGCTGGTTCAGCTCCGCCTGGGTCTTTTCCATGGGCCGGTCGCTGTTGATGACCTTGTTCGCCCGGGCGTTGCGCTCCGCCATGGGCAACTGATTCGCGATGCGCGCCTGGGCCTGCTCCGTGGACAGGCCGTCCCGCACACGCACGCGCTCGAGCTGCACCTCCGGGGGCACGCTCATCGTCCAGGTCTCGTCGCAGAGCACGTCCATGCCCGTCTCGAACAGCAGCGGCACGTCCAGCACCGTCACAGGGATGCCCGCCGCGCTGGCCGCCGCGATCTCATCCATCGCCTGCCGCTGCACCAGCGGATGAATCACGCCCTCCAGCGCGCGCTTGCTGGCCACGTCATGGAACACCAGCTCGCCCAGCGCGCGGCGGTTCAGACTGCCGTCCTCGTTGAAGATTCCGTCGCCGAAGATGCGGCGAAGCTCCGGAAGCGCGCGTCCGCCCTCCGCCGTGAGTGAACGGGAGATCGCGTCCGCATCGATGTGCTTCGCGCCCAGGCTGCACAGATATCGCGCCGCCTCGCTCTTGCCGCAGCCGATGCCGCCGGTCAGTCCCACCACATAGGTCTTATTTGCAGGCACGCCAGTCGCCTCCCGTGGTAATGTCGGTTTGCAGCGGCACCTCCAGCTGCATCACGCCCTCCATGCACTCTCTGAGCAGCGCCGCAGCCGCGTCGGCCTCGTCCGCCGGAGCCTCCAGGATCAATTCGTCGTGCACCTGAAGGATCAGCTTCGTGCGCATGCCCCGCCGCTTCAGCTCCCGGCCCACCCGGATCATCGCCAGCTTGATGATGTCCGCCGCCGTGCCCTGGATGGGGCTGTTCATGGCGCAGCGCTCGCCGAAGGAGCGCACGTTGAAGTTGCTGCTGGCCAGCTCCGGCAGATACCGCCGCCGACCCATCAGCGTGACCGCGTAGCCGCGCTCCCGCGCGTCCTGCACGGACTGCTCCATGTAGGCCTTCACGCCGGGGTAGCGCTCGAAGTAGCGGTTGATGAAGTCCCGCGCCTCGCGCCGGCTCACGCCGATGTTCTTCGCCAGGGCGAAGTCCGAGATGCCGTAGACGATGCCGAAGTTGACGGCCTTCGAAGCTGAGCGCATCTGGTGGGTCACCTGATCGAAGGGCACGCCGTAGACCTCCGCCGCCGTGCGGGCGTGAATGTCCTCGCCCTTGCGGAAGGCATCGATCATCGTCGCGTCGCCGGAGATGTGCGCCAGCACCCGCAGCTCGATCTGGGAGTAGTCCGCGTCCACCAGCACATGGCCGGGCCTTGCGATGAACGCGCCGCGGATCTCCCGGCCCAGCTCGGTGCGCACAGGTATATTTTGCAGATTCGGCTCCGACGAGCTCAACCGGCCCGTGGCCGTGCCCACCTGGTCGAAGTGGGTGTGCACACGGCCCTGCTCGTCGCGAAGCTGAATCAGCGAATCGATGTAGGTGGAGCGCAGCTTGGAATACTTGCGGTACTCCAGGATCTTCGCGCACACCGGGTAGTCCGCCGCCAGCTCCTCCAGCACCTCCGCGCTGGTGGAGTAGCCCGTGCGGGTCTTCTTCGGCGCGGGCAGGCCCATGCGCTCGAACAGCATCTCGCCCAGCTGCTTGGGGGAATTCAGGTTGATCCTCTCCCCCGCCAGCTCCGCGATCTCGTCGGTCAGGCGGGCGATGGTTCCGTCGAAGGACACGCCCAGCTCCCGCAGCGCGTCCGCGTCCACCAGGAAGCCCTCCTGCTCCATGTCCCGCAGCACGAAGGCCAGCGGCATTTCGATGTCCCGGAACACGCCGTCCAGATCGCGCGTGCGCAGCTGCTCCTCCTGCTGCACGGCAAGGCGGTGGATCGCCTCCGCCGGACAGACTGCAAAGCCGGAAATGCCCTCGTCCTCGCACAGCGCGTCCGCTGCAAACGACCGCCGCTGGGGACTGAGCACGTAGGCCGCCAGCATCACGTCGAAGGCGGACTTCTCCAGCACCTCCGCCGCCAGCGGCAGCGCCTTCACGTTCCACACATCCACCCGCGCCGCGCGCTTCAGCAGCGGCAGCACCGCCTCCACGGCCTCCGCGTCGCTGACCCCCGCCGACAGCAGGTCGCCGCCCAGCGGCAGAGACAGGTTCATTCCCGGCGCGGACAGGCTCAGCTCCGCGCCCAGATGCAGCGCCGCCCAGTCAAGCGTCTCCGCGCCCTCGCAGCGCGCGCGCAACTCGGCAAGGCTCCGCAGCTGCTCCACCTTCGCTTTGGGAACCTCCTGCACAGGTTCCGGCTCCACCGCGTCGGGACAGAGCTCTGCGGCAACCTCGGCCAGCTTCTTCGCGGCCATGTTCATGCCCAGCTCCTTCAGCCGGGGAATGCCGCCCGAGAGCTTGCCCAGCTTCCAGCCGTCGAAGTCCATCTCCACGGGAGCGCTGCGCACGATCTCGGCCAGGCGGCGGCTCATGCGCGCCTGCTCCGCGCCGTTCAGCAGCTTCTCCCGCAGCTTGCCCTTCTCCTTCGTCTCCGCGTTCGCCAGCGTTTCCTCCAGACTGCCATAGGTCTGGATCAGCTTTAGCGCCGTCTTTTCGCCCACGCCGGTCACGCCGGGGATGTTGTCCGACGCATCGCCCATCAGACTTTTGACGTCAATGAGCTGCTTTGGTTCCACGCCGTAGGTCTCCCGCACGTATTCCGGGGTCACGCGGCAGGTGTCGCTGATGCCCTTGCGGGTGTAGAGGATGGTGGTGTGCTGCCCGGAGAGCTGGAAGGAGTCCCGGTCGCCGGTGACCAGCAGCACCTGTCGCCCGGCATCCTCGCAGGCCTTCGACACCGTGCCGAGGATGTCGTCGGCCTCGTAGCCGGGGCACTCCAGAATCGGAATCTCCATGCGCGCGATCAGCTCACGGATGATGGGATCCTGGGCGCGCAGGTCGTCCGGCATGGGCTTGCGGGTGGCCTTGTAGCCGTCGAAGATCTCCTTGCGGAAGGTGGGCGCATGCATGTCGAAGGCCACGGCCAGGCCGTCGGGCCGCTCCTCGCCGATCACCTTCAGCAGCATCATCACAAAGCCGTGCACCGCATTCGTGGGCGTGCCGTCCGGCGCGCTCATCGGCGTTTGCAGCGCATGATATGCGCGATACATCAGGCTGTAACCATCCAGCAGCACCATCTTTTCCATAGCGGGAAGCTCCTTTTATACCATAATCCCAGTTTATTATACCAAAATGCCGCATAAATAGCAAACGGCGAAAGCGACCCATTTGTGAAAAAACGGTGTTGGGATATGGACAGTTTCACTGGGAAATGGTATGATAGGAAGGCGGCTGTGCACGCCGCGCATTTCAAAGCATTCCGGCGAGGTGATTCCTTGAAACCATTAAACTTTATCCTCTGCCTGATCCTGGTGCTGATGCTGGCCTTTGTCGCCTTCTTCTTCGCCGGCGGCACGCTGGCCACCAGCGCCAGCAGCATCACTGCCGCTGCAGCGGACTATCCCGAGGCCTTCGAGTCCATCCGGGGCGTGATCTCCAGCGACACCGCCCCCCAGCTGCTCTCCAATGAGGCGCTGGGCGACGCATCCGGCTACACGCTGGTGGACGTGAACATCACTCTGTCCAACCGCGGCGTCTTTGACGCGGAGTGGCTGAACATCCAGGTGGAGGGCGCGCCCGGCGATGTGGCCGTCTACTCCCTCACCGGCGACGGTCTGGACGTGCCCGCGCGCTCCAGCGCACAGGTCAACCTGAAGCTGCTCACCCGCGCCCCGGCAGACGCCACCCGTCAGATCACCATCCAATACTACGTCTACGGCATCTCGCGCAGCGTCCATGTGACGGCCTGACGCACACGCCACTCCCACGGGCCCGCCCTCACGGCGCGGCCCGTTTTTTATGCCCGAATGTTGGGAAAATCTGTGGCAGATATTGACAATTCACTTTAAATGATTTATAATCCTAATTAAGAATAATTCCTGTTAGGAGTGTCCGCTCATGCTCCGGCGCAACACCATTCAGCGCAGCCTCGTGTACGAGGCGGTCAATACGCTTCAGAACCACGCGACTGCGGACGAGATCTACGAATTGATCGCGAAGGATCACCCCCACATCAGCAAGGGGACGGTGTACCGGAACCTGAGCCAGCTGGTGAAGGACGGCGAGATCCGCAGGGTGGAGGTTCCCGGCGGGCCGGACCGCTACGATCACCTGTGCCACGATCACTACCACGCGCGCTGCCTGAGGTGCAAGCGTGTGTTCGACGTGGACATGGACTACATGCCCGATCTGGAGCGCTCGATCCGGGACGCGCACGGCTTCATGTTCAGCGGCCACGACATCATGTTCAAGGGCGTGTGCCCGGACTGCCAGAAGAAGGAAGCGCAGACTCCGGGGGATTCCGATTGACGATGCGCAGGCGGGGCGCGGTTTCCCGCTGAATATATATCTGAGGTGAGAGAAATGAGAAGCATTACGACGCTTGATTTGCAGTATGCGCACAGATTTTACGGCTTCAGGGGCGAGGCCCAGTACCTGCACGGCCACACCGGCGTTCTGACCATTGAGGTTGAGGACAGCGTGGAGAGCGGCGTGAACATGGTCTTCCCCTGCAACGAGATTCAGAAGACCGCATGGGAGGTTCTGAAGAACTTCGATCACGCGCTGATCCTGCGCGAGGACGATCCGCTGCTGCCCGCGATCCTGGGCGTTTACGAGGCTCAGGGCATCCGCAACGGCGCGCCCACCAACAAGATGAAGGGCCCGGCCTTCAAGACCGAGCTGGCCACCGCCTATCCGGAGTGCCGCGTGGTGGTCACCAAGGAGACCATGACCGTCGAGGG
>JBJEJN010000113.1:0-11482 GCA_051878085.1 Aristaeellaceae bacterium
ACCATGCGGGGCAGCTCCGCATCGATGGCCTGATTCAGCCTTTCAACGCGCTTGCGCAGCTTGTTGGTGGATTGGAAGTATGCGAGGATGCCGACCACGCAGGTCAGCGCCGTCAGCCACGGGATGCCCAGCGGAATGAACGCAAGTCCCAGCATCGCAAGCAGCAGGCTCTTGGCGATCATTCCGGCGGAGTATTCCTCCGGGGAGATCGGAATGCCCAGACGGGCAAAGTCCGCCGCATAGCGCTGGCGCTTGTATTCGCTCATGGGCAGAAGCCGGGTGATGAGGTTCGTGATGGGGCGCAGGGTTCGGGCGGTCTGCTCCTCAAAGGAGGGCTTGCCGTGGGGATAGCGGATCAGAGCGCGCACGTTCCTGCCGGGCAGATAGAGGCAGTCGCTGACAATCCTGTACAGCCCGAAGGAGATCAGCAGGACAACGCAGATTCTCAGGATCAGATTCATCTTGCAATGTCCTCCTCATCCACAGAATTTGCGCGGGACACCCAGACGGAGGTGATCAGCACGGTCGCCAGCACCACGGCAAGTGTGATCTTACCGGGGATGGTGTCCATCAGCATGGCGTACCAGTCCGGGATCATGAAGCCCATCATGGGAATGCTGCCGAGCACCAGAAGCACGGTGACGACGTAGTCGCTCATGTGCTTGCGCAGCGTGGTGTCCACCTCAAGCTGAATCTGGCGGGCTTCGGACAGGCGCTCGACGATGCCCGAGAGCGTCCGGTTCAGGCTCACGTCATCCTGACACTGTATGAGGGCGTTGCACCACTCCGTCCAGTACCAGTTGTCGGAGGCTTCGCGCATGTGCTGGATGGCGCGGATGGCGTTTCCGTCCACATACTGCATATCCGCAGCAAACCTCTGGAAGATCGTATTGACCGGCGCGGGCAGCATGGGCAGCACATTCTCCACTGCGGTCAGCAGATTGCCGGTGGCGACATAGCTGTTGGTGACGCTGCTCATGGCCATCTCCAGCTTTTCGTTCACCATGCGCTTGTAGTCCGCCGTCCGCATGCGGATGATGGTCAGCGGGGTCATGGCAAGTCCCACGCCCAGCACGACGCTGACGAGGATGTTGTCAATCACCATGCCGAACAGGAAGCCGGCGACCGCCATCAGGATCGCCATGTTCCGGTAGGTGGAGACCTGTTCGCCCATGCCGGATGCGTCCAGCATGGTCACGGCCTCCTCCAGCATCCGCTGGACGGCGGAGGGCTTCCTGCCGGTGATGAAGCGGATTCGCTTCTTTCGGTTGACCTCGCGTTCAAAGGGCTTTTTCAGTTCGGTCGTCACGTCCCGGGGCCGCACATCCATCAGGATGAACAGGCCCGAAGTGACGAACAGAGCGCATATCAGGCAGGCGGTCATGTTTTCACTCCTTTCTGCCCGGCAGGATCGGTCTGCAGATGCTTCACAAGCCCGGGATCGGCGTCGTTGCTCAGGAGAATCTCGGCGGTGCGGGGCGAGATGGGGGCCATGCGCACCCATTTCCACTGATCGCCCTCCTGCACATACTGATAGATCAGCCGCGTCTTCGCCATGCCGTCCATCACGCCGTAGGCCTCCGCAATCTCCGTGATGCAGCGGTGCCGGGTGCCGACCTTCTTGCAGAATACGGCGATGGGAAACGCCTCGACGATCAGGCTCATCAGCAGCTGCGGCAGCATGTTCGTGTCGCTCATCTGGCACATGGTCAGGATTCGGGCATAGGTCTGGGACGCGCTGTTGGCATGCAGCGTGCTGGCGACGGTGTGCCCGGTTCGGGCCGCCTCCTGTGAGCCCATCGCCTCAGCGCCGCGCATCTCCGCCATGGTGATTACGTCCGGGCTCAGGCGCAGGGAGGTGCGCAGCAGGTATTGCATGTCGATGTTCAGTCGGGGATCGTCGCTGGGGCGCGTGCAGAGGGACTGGATGCTCTTGATCTTCTGCCCGGCCTCGTTTTCGGGATTCACGATCAGGATTTCCCGGGTCTCCTCGATGGTCACGATTCTCTGGCTCTCGTCCAGATTGTTCAGCAGATAGGACAGCAGTGTGGTCTTGCCGGAGGCCGTCTTTCCGGCGACGCTGATGGAAACGCCGTGGTTCAGGCAGAGCGCCAGAAAATCCAGCACCTCCTCCGAGGCCGTTCCCCAGCGGATGAGCTGGTCGCGGGTCACGTTGGTCAGGCGCTGCTTTCGAATGTCGATGCTCACGCCATCCTCCGCAGGAATGATCGGCGGCAGCATGGCCGTGATGCGCACGCCGGTGGTCAGATGGGCTTCGACGACCGGGTTCATGGTATCCAGCGTCTTTCCCGCCAGCCGCACAAGCCGTCTGGCGATGTCCTGCCCCTGCTCGGCACTCTCAAAGCGCAGGCTGGTCTTGCCGCGCCCGTCCCCGTCCACGATTTCGATGTCATCATAGGCGTTGACAAAGATCTCCTCCACTTCGGGATCGGCCAGCGGCTCCTCCAGAATGGAATAGCCCGCCATGTCGTGATACAGGCGGGTGGTCAGCTCCTGCACGCTCATGCCGGTGACAAAGACCTTCTGGTTCGTCAGGAACTGCTCGATCAGGAAGCGCACGTGCTCGCGCGCCTGCTCCTGAAGGACGGTTTCGGCGAGCGTCGATGCGAAGTGTTCGCTCAGGTAGCTCTGGGTGAGCGACAGCGCCCTTGCGTAGGAGTGATCCTCCGCTGCTTCGGCGGCCTCGCTCGCGCTGTTGTAGAGGATTTTGGAAAGCGTCTCGCTCAATCATCCCACCTCCATGGCAGGCGCAGGGGAAGCGTCCGCGATGCGGTTTTCGATTTCCCGATACAGCCTGTGCAGGTTGTTCGACCAGATCAGGCCGTCCCTGCGGTCGGCTTCGGTGGCAAGCCGGCATTCGTCGTGCGCCTGCGCCACGTCCCGGCAGAAGCGGAATTCTGCGGCAAAGCGGATTCCCAGCTGCTTTTCAACCTCGCCGGTCAGGTGAAAGGGCATGGTCATCACCGCAATGGGGATGGCCCTGTCGAGCGCGCCGGCGTCGCTCAGCATGGGCCGGATCGAGCCGTACCAGTAGACCGCCTCCACGTTGGGTACGATGGGCAGGAGAATGACGTCCGCCTCGTGCAGCATGACGGGCAGGAACGGATCGTTGCGCTGCACGGAGCAGTCCAGAATCACGGTGCCCAGCATCTTCTCGCTCTGGAGCAGGAAGTCCCGCGCCCGGTCGACGGCTTCCAGACCGATCTCAAAATCCGTGTAGGCGTCGCCGTCCGAAAGGCCTGCGAAGAACAGGCCGTCGCAGTCGGGGCACTGGTGGAAGTACGGGCGAATCTCGTTGCTGCCCAGCCGGTTGAGAAAACGCCCCAGCGAGCGCTCCGCGTCCAGCTTCTTTCCGGGCAGATGCACCGGCAGCGTGGGATGGCTCAGACAGCTGTCGATCACGCCGACCGTATTCCTGCTGGCGTAGACGCTGCCCAGCGCATCGGCGATGGTCGTTTTGCCAACGCCGCCACAGCCCCAGATGGCGATAATCATTCGCCCACCTCCGGATCGTTGAGGTCAAGGGGCGGATCGGCAGGGCTCTGCGTGGGGTCCTCGGTGACGACCGACTGGGAAGTGACTTCCGGGGTGGGCGTGACCTCCGAACCGGGCTGCGCCGTTTCCGCCGGAGCTGCAACATCCGCCAGCACGCGCTCTTCGCGGGGAATGTACGCATCCGCCGCATCGCCGCGGGCGAGGAAGGTCACATGGATTTCACCGTTCTGCTCGACCTCAGCCAGCTTGAGCGCCTGTTCGCCCGTGGCGTAGAAGGTGATCGTCACCGGCAGACGGTTGGGCTCGTCCTTGTTTTTGTCGCCGTTGACCAGCGCATCCGTGCCGTCCGAGGAGGACACCTTGCAGACCTCCAGATAGCGCAGCTCTTCGGGAATGTAAGTTTGGGATTCCCGGGTGACGCTGGAGATCAGGCCGCCGCTTTGCAGCTGATCGTCCTCCGAATCCTCTGCGGGCGTCATCAGGCCGAGATCCTGGTTGAACTGCGTGACCTTGCTCGTCACCATGATGGACACCACGTCGCCGGGCTGAAGGGTTCCCGAAACACCGGCGGAAAGAGAGGGCACGGTGACGGACACGAGCTGCTTGCCCTTGGCTGCGGCAGCGGCAACGGGATCGACCAGCGTGTCCCGCACCTTCGCGGCGGTCAGGATGTCGCCCTTGTAGAGCGGGGAGGACGCATACCGGTTGAGAAAGGATTCCATGGACGGGGACGCGCCCTCCGGGACGGATTCGGCGGGAATCGCGGCGATTTCCATCATCGCCTCTTCGAGCTTCGCGCCCGCTTCAACGTCCTGCCGGAGACGGACGACCATGGTCATGCTGATGTCGGCGTCCTGACTTCTGGGAAGAAGCACGAAGCCGACCGTTACGCCGATGACGATGCAGAGAATGCCGATGAGAAACTTGTTTCTGAGGATTTTCACGGTGGGAACCTCCTATACTTGAGTATATAAATCATTCTTCTTCCCAGCAGGTAATCACCTTAGGGGTAAGAGGGGTATGGGGAGAGGGGGAAAACGGTCAGGAGAGCAGCCGGTCGCACTTGAAGATGGTCAGCGGTTCGCTTTTGCGAACCGTGAGCCTGCCCCAGCACTCGTCATAGCGCGTCCGGGGATCGGTGATCTCGCAGTCATAGACCCGTTCAAAGCGGTTCATGAGCGTATTGATCAGCAGATTCAGCTGTCGGACGGCGGCGCTGCTCTCCCGAATGATGGCCTCCCGCTGAATGTTGCGCTGCAGGCTGAGCATGGATCTGCACATCTGCAATTCCGTGTGATACGGACGGGCGTAGGGTTCCGCAAGGGAGTAAAAGGCTTCCCTGGCCAGCTCGACCTCCGGGACCGGTACGCCGAGGTAGGTGCAGCTGTCGATGTTGCCCAGATACAGCGGATACAGAAGCCCCGCCGCATCCATCCGGCTGAGGCTGAAGTAGCGCATCAGGGAGCGGTACATGTGGCGGTATCCCTCGATGGGGATATAGAATACCCTGGGGTTGGCATTTGACATGGCATCATTCCTTTCGGTTGAGACATTTGTCCCGTATCGTAATGAGTTAATAGCCCAGCATGTTCTTTCTGTGAAAATACTCCTCAACCAGCTCGCGGAGCTTGATTTTCACATCCTCGTCCATCAGATTCGGGAAAAATTCCCTGCGCAGCTCCGTCACGAAATCCGGGCTTTCCCCTCGATTTGGCTTTTCCTGCATGACCGCATCAAAGGCGGCTCTGGTGCAGCTTCTTTCCTCGCACAGCCTGCGCAGTTTTTCGATCTGAGCCTTGTTCGGGAAGCGGCGCTTTTGCTCAAAGTGATCGACGATCCAGCGCTGAACCTCCGCGTCCAGAAAGCTGATTGCGACCGCCGAACCGACCGTCAGCGCGCCCGAATCGGCAAAATCCATCAGCCTGCCGTCGAGGTAGGTGAGCCGGATGTAGCGGTTGATCTGCCGGGGATCCTCGCCGAACATTTCGGAGATTTCCTGGCGCGTGGTTTTCCGCTTGACCTCCCGCAGATCGTTGCGCTCCCCGCGGTGCTGCAGGGCGTCGCGCATCATGCGATACGCCCAGGAGCGTTCGCTGGGAAGCAGCTTCGGACGCTGGCGCAGATTGGTTTCGATCATCGCCAGAACTGCCGCGTCGTCGTCGCCCAGATCCGCGCGCAAATCCGCGGCGATGGAATCCTACCCCAGAATGCGGCAGGCCTCGACGCGCCTGTGACCGGCAATGATCTCATAGCCGCCCGCCTCGCGGGGACGGATGATGATCCTGTTGAGCAGCCCGTTCTGCTGGATGCTCTCCACGAGAGAACGCATGGCTTCGTCATTTCTGACCTTGAAGGGCTGGTTCGGAAAGGGGTGCAATTCCTCCAGAGGGACGATGAGCCCCGTGGCCGTCTCAGTCCCAGCCATCATCCACGGCCTCCACATCCTCCTCGGCGAGGAGAAAGCTGTCGAAGCAATCGAGCATCTCCTCCATCAGCGCTGCAAGGCGATCCTCAAAGGCCGCGACCTCGATGAACTGTCTGGACGGTTTCTTCCCGATGCACAGCAGGAGCATCATCAGCATCAGGTGCATCTCGCGGAACTGCTTTGCCGCAAAGCGCTGGTGCAGATCGCAGAAGATGTAGAGCAGGTTCAGCCCGCAATCCTCCAGCTCACTCAGCAGCAGGCAGGCGTAATACTGCCCCAGGTCTCTCAGCGCGTCCATGTTATCATCGAGCGTGGATTCCAGCTCTTCCCGATATGCCTTGGGGAGCACGGCGATTGCGGTCAGCGCCTGAAGTGTCTTTTTCAGCTTTTTCATGGTTACCTCCAACGTATTTTGAAAAAATGATTGGTTCCGAATGCGTTTGGCTCAGGGTGGTACAAAGCGCAATCTGCTTCACCTCCGGTCGGTACAGGCAAGAAAAAAGCACAGTCCGAACGGCTGCGCTATCTCTCATGGCCCTGCTGTCGCTTTTTGCTCCATCCCTGCAAAAGCTTGAGGATGGTTTCCTCCATCTGTCTGGGCGTATAGTCGCGGGGAAAGAATTTCTTCAGGGTGTCTCTGGTGAACGTCACCCGGTCGACGTCCTGCTTCTTTTCCTCCGACATGATCGCCAGCATGGATTCCTCCGTCAGCTTTCCGCTCTGGGAAAAGCGCTTCAGGCGCTGCGCCTGTGATAAGGACGGCGTCGCCTGTTCGCTGTCCATCGTGACGACCAGCAGCTCCTGCTCAGCCGGTGTCAGGTAGGACAATTCCACTGCGGGATTCAGAGCAATCCGCTTGTTGTCCACCATGTCCAAGATTTCGGGGATCAGGTGGGTGAGGCGGATGTAACGGTGGACTTGGTTTCTGCTTTCACCGATCTGCTCTGCCATCAACTGATCCGACCGTTTTTGTGTCCCAACTTGGGACACATTTTCCTTGCTTGGTCGGCCTGCCTGTCTTTTCATGGCCTCCAGCTTCATCTTATAAGCAAAAGCCCTCTCGCTGGGGAGAAGGCTTTCACGCTGTATGTTGCTGTCAACCATGACGATCACGGCGGCGTCATCGTCCAGCTCGCGGACGATGACCGGCATGGTTTCAAGCCCTGCCAGCTCGCATCCCCGCTTGCGGCGGTGTCCCGAAATCAGCTCATATCCGCCGCCTGCGCGCGGTCGGGCAAGGGCGGGAACGAGGACGCCGTATTCCCGGATGCTCTCTGCGGTCTCCTGCATCTTGTCATCGTCCTTCACCTTGAAGGGATGATCCCTGAAGGGGTACAGCTCGGAAAGCGGGACGTCCATGATCCCTTCCCGGTCTGTATCCGTGGAAAACAGATCATCGTATGAGGTCAGGCTCAGGCTTCTGCCGCTGCTCTTCAAGCTCCATCACCTCCTGCGTAAGCCTGCGGTATGCGGTCGCTACCCTGCCCTTCGGGTCATGGGCAAAGATGCTTTTGCCCTCTGCGCTGGTCTCGGCGGCACGAACCGAATGCGGAATCTCCGCGTCGAATATCCTGATTTTGCCGCCGTAGGTGTCGCGGAGCAGCCTGCTGATCTCCTTGCCGAAGTTCGTCCGGCCGTTCACCATGGTCAGCAGTATGCCGTCGATCTTCAGCCGGGGATTGATCTGTCTGCGAACCCTGGATACCGTCTGAAGCAGCTGCTCCAGACCCTTTGCAGAGAGGTACTGCGCCTGAACCGGAACCAGCACGCTGTCCGCAGCGGCCAGCGCATTGATCGTGAGCATGCCGAGGGACGGCATACAATCGATCAGGACATAATCGTAGTCGCGCCTGACGCCGTTCAGATACTGCCGCAGCACCGTTTCCCGGCTCATGGCGTTCACCAGAGCCACCTCCATGCCGGAAAGCTCGATGTTTGCAGGCATGAGGGACACGCCCTCGTCATGGCGAATCATTCCCCAGTCGGGGGCAAACGGTCTGTCCATGAGGACGCTGCTCATCACGTCCGAGAGCGTGGTTTGCAGCGAATCAGGCTGATGAATCCCAAGGCTGATGGATAAGCTGCCCTGCGGATCGCTGTCGATCAATAGCACCTTCTTTCCTTCCTGCGCCAATCCGATCCCAAGATTTGCGCATGTGGTCGTTTTGCCAACGCCGCCCTTCTGGTTGGCGATGGCGATGATCTTTGCGGACAATGGCATCACCTCCTTGAAATGAAAAAGGACGTCCATTTCTGAACGTCCTTGATTGTATCTGAAATTATGTTGAAGGCTCATATGGATTTCGGATGACCTGATTCATCAAAGAAATCCCTGTTTGTTCCGGGAAAAGCATCGATCAGAGCCTTCAAGATTATTGGCTCGTCTGAAAACACCGTCATCCATATTGAGAAAAAGCCGTATGCCTGTGCGGTATAGATGATCTGTTTCTTCATTGAATCTAACAGGTCGGGAGTAGTGTTCTTATGTGATTTCCAATTTTCCAATGAATCCAATGCGATTTCATATACGCTATTGCGTTGGTGAAACCGTCGATCTCTATCTCCAGGCATGGGTACGTTATCAAGTTTCACCAAACTGAACAGCTTCTCAGCCTTGGCAAGTCTGCTCCCAGTAGGATCAACGGCGTTCAATCCATCGGTGTTTACTGCCGGAATGCCGCCTTCATAGCTGTATGCAAGCGCGGTATTATCCTGATCTGGCCACATATATGTATCTACATCCTTGGGCAGAATCTTTTTACCTTTGCGCGTGTTGCAATATTTGCATCCCAGAAGCAGATTACTCCATGCCGTTAATGGGCCACCTTTCGACTTTGATGATATATGCTCTACTTCCGGGACATGAGAAATTGGATATTCGCAATAGGAACAATACAGACCGATTGCTTTCTCCAAGTAGGGAAGAGCATCTGCGTATTCCTTGATCGCCTCATACGGCGATTCTCCTTTGTTCACAGGTCTCATTGATGATTCACGTCCAGTTCTTTCACCGTATACTTTTGTCTGATCAGCGCGAGATATGCGGGGTTTTCATTATATTCCGCTTCCAAACGCACCATCTCCTGTCGGAGCATCTCAAGCTCTTCTTTAGATGTACATTTATTTAGAGCTTCCAGATACCTGTTTGCCGCATTATACATTCGGATTTTTTTCACACTGTACTGGGGCATTTCCACACCCATGATGCCTTCTGCAATATCCTCTATGCTTTCACCGGAGTATTCTTCGTCAGGTTTTGAGTCGCTTTCATCCAGAGTAAACAATTCACCTTCCTCAAGAGACTGGATGATAAATGGAGAATGCGTAGCGCAGATGAATTGAATCCTCGGGAAAAGAGACTTCAGGATTCCAATAATTCGCTTTTGCCATGTCGGATGCAAACTCAGATCAAGCTCATCGATTACCACAACACCTGGAGTCTTGTTCAGTGCTTCTCCCTGAAGGTAAGGATTCAGAATACACATGCGCGCTGCAATATCCAAAACGATCTTGATAACGTTTCGGTAGCCGTCACTGAGCGTAGTAAACGGGACAATCGTTCCTTCTGTTGTTTTCAGGGCGACGATGTCTTTCCCGTAGCGGGTTGAAAATATGACGCTTTCTCCCGTGGCCAACTCATCCCGCAGAGCGACATTGACTGCATTCAGGATTGCTTCATAGGCTGGGAAGTTGCGCCCATCATTCTCTTCCATTGCAACGGATTGCAGCATTTTAATGTAACCAAAGGCCAGTTCTGTTCCACGCTTTGCGTCCAGACAACGTGAATAGGCATCCGTCCGTGAATACACACCAATATCCTTTGAGCTCGACCTGTTCTCATTCCACAAACGAGCCGAACTTAAATACAGTACGAGTGGGAATATCTGATCCTCATCGGCATGATTGGCCTGTGCAATCTTCTCCTCCCAGGATACAACGACGGGTTGCATGGGATTAGAACCATCAAATTTTGTGCGTCCCTCTGCCTTGGGCACAACCCGCTTGAATTGAATGGGTTCTTCGCCCTTTTCCCAGAGGATAGAACAGGACACCATACACGGGTACTGCGGGATACCGCCGGAGGTAAGGGTTGCTGCATCTTCTGACAACTGGGGCTTCAGGTGGACATCATTCTTTGAAATGTTGAATACATATTGACTGGGAACATACGTTTTGAACGCAGCCAAATAAGCTCCGAGGATGACATTGGCTGCTTCAAGCACCGCTGTTTTACCTGAGCCATTTTTCCCCGCAAATACATTCATGTGCGGATTCAAGCGAAAACTGGCATTTTCAAACTTTCGGAAATTGACCATGTTCAATTCCTTTATTGACAAATTACACATAAACAGATGCCTGCCTTCCGGGAACAAGTCTACTGTAATGTAGTATAGCACATAATTCGTTTTATATCCACCAAATCATAAGAAAGGGCATGGTACAATCGATTCCCCGAACAGAATCAGCATATGTCCTGACGCATATTTTCGGAAATCACTTGATAAATAACCGGGCACAGCGTAAAATATATCTGTGAAGACTCTGAAGAAGTGGAGGGAGAGCACCGTGAACTATCTGCTGAAACTGTTCGATCTTCCACTTTTGAAATTTTCGGTCGTGGAAGATCTCGCAACGCCGGTATTGGAGATTCTCTGGATCAATGAAGAGAAGCGGAATCTGCTGCCGTTGGATATGGAGCCGACCTCCGATGGACTTGCCAAGTGGGTGTGCCGGAGGGCCATCCCGAAGAATCGCGCATTTGTCCATGCATTGCTTGCAAAATGCAATCTGAATCTCAACCGCCCCATGTCGATCATATCGATCTGCAAGGGCTTATCCCTGAACGACAGTTATTGGGTTGTAGAAGAAGGCTTTGACGGCACCTATGATCAGTACAATCTGTATGACAATCGCTTCAGCCGGATTCTTGGATTGATCGCATTTTCCGGTTACGGCAGCAGCGTAAGATCGTCCCTGGACTCTTCTCCTGAGTTTACAACCAACGGCATGCTGCCCAAGTGCTGGCGCAGAATCGACGGGCAAATCAAACTCTATAAGGGCGGAACATCGGGAGCATCCAATGCCGGCAATGAACCATATTCTGAGTTTTATGCCGCACAGGTTGCTGAAGCAATGGGAATTGACGCCGTAAAATACGGCCTGTCACGCTGGAAGGGACTGCTCTGCTCCACCTGCGATCTTTTTACGGACAAAGACCATGCTTATATGCCTGTCGGACGACTGGTACCCAGAGGCGGAATGAGCGCCGTCTTTGAATACTGCAATGCGCTCGGCACGAATTACGTCGATGCGCTCCGCGATATGCTGGTATTCGATGCTGTAATCTGCAATACAGACAGGCATTATGGAAACTTTGGATTCCTGGTGCACAGCGAAACCAATCAGATCGTTCGCCCGGCGCCTCTGTTTGACCACGGCAATGCTCTGTTCAACTTTGCTGGCAAGGAGTTTATGAAGGACTCCAGTACGCTCCAGCAGTATGCGGATACGCTTGTGCCTTGCGTGTATGATGATTTTATC
>JBJEJN010000114.1:0-11476 GCA_051878085.1 Aristaeellaceae bacterium
CCACGACCTCCAGGGCCACAACCTGGCACTCTAACCAACTGAGCTATACCCACCATATTCTGGCGCGCCAGAAGGGATTCGAACCCCTGACCCACGGCTTAGAAGGCCGTTGCTCTATCCGGCTGAGCTACTGGCGCAAACTTAGCGCAGCGGGGGAAACAACCCTACCGACGAGTCAAAATTATAGCACGAAAGTTCCGGTTTGTCCATAGTTTTTTTCAAATAAATCCAACTTTTAACGTTTGTATGTGCTACAATGTTTCCATGCTGTATGAAGGGAGATGTTCGGATGAGGAAGCTTCTTTCCATTGCGCTTGCGGCGCTGCTGATGCTTGCATGCAGTGCGCAGGCGGCGCTCTGCGTGCGCATGGACGACGGTGCGGCGCTGCTCGACCGGGACGGCGGCGAGATCGTGTCGCCCGGCACGTATTCGGACATCGTTTCCCTGGGCGGCGGGCTGTACGCGGCAGGCAATGAAGGTGGACTCTATGCGCTGATGGACGAGGGTGGCGCGCTGTGCACGGACTTCCTCTATGATCAGCTCCGCTGCGAGGGGGACCTGCTGCTTGCACAGCGGGACGGCCTGTGGGGCATGCTGCGCGCAGACGGCAGCCCCTTGAGCGGATTTGTCTACAGCTGGATGCAGCCCAACGGAACGGGCGGCGCGTGGGCCATCGCGGGCGAGCGCAGCGATGCGGAGTCCGATCCGCTGTACCGCGTGTCTGCGAGCGGAACGGTGTCAGTGACGGGTCTGCGGGTGCATGCCGTCGGCGACGGAAACGAGGGCATGCTCAGCATGCAGCTGCCCGGCATCCGAATGTATGGCTATTGTGATGCGGCGGGCGATCTGGCGATCCCGGCGCAGTTCGACTACGCCGGGGATTTCATCGGCGGATTGGCTGCGGCGGTGCTGGGCGGCCGCTATGGGGCCATCGACATGTCGGGCGCATGGGTGCTCCAGCCGCAGTACGACTTCCTTCAGATCTCCCCGGCGGGCTTCATCCTCGCCGCAGTGGAGCTGGAGGGCGTGTATGTATTCGACGACAGCGGCGCGGAGCTTGTCCGCTACGAGGGCAACGACGTCTTCGGGGCGCTGGCGGGCGAGGGCTATGTCGTTTCGGATCCCGACGCGCTGCAGCTCTACGATGCTTCCGGCGCGTTGCTACTGGAGACTTCGCCCGACGCGAGCGTCACCGAGGGGATCGGCGGGCAGTGGATCGTGTCCGAGGGCGCGTGGGGCGAGACTTGCGTGCGGCTGCTGGGGACTGATACGGCCTACCAGAACCTCTATCCGCTGGGAACGGCGGGGGAGGAGGCGATTTATGCGTGCATGACGGTCAACGTGGGCCGCTACATGAACGATAAGCTGGGCGAGATTCAGCTCTCCACCGACATGGATTCCGCCCGCTACGGCGTGGTGGGGAGCGACGGCGAAGTGCTGCTGGAGCCGGTCTACCGCGCGCTGTACTTCCTGGAGGACGACCGCCTGCTGGCCCGCAGCGACGAGGCCTGGCTGGTGCTGGATACCTCCGGCGAGGTCTACTGGCACTGGGACGCGCCTATGCAAACGGAAGCGACCAGCTTCTGAGCACGCTGCGCATCGCCGCCCTGAAGCTCCACAGTGGAACCTCCCGAGCGGCGATGAGATCGCAGGCGTCCACCTCCTGACCGTTGCAGATCAGCCGCGCACGGCCGATCACCTGGCCCTTCTTCACCGGGGCCTCCAGATCCTCGATTTTGATCTCCACCTCCGGCTTGGAGCCAATCTCCACCGCTGCGGCCAGGTTCTCCGCCGCCACCGCGTCCACCTGATTTGCGTCGCCGTTGAGCACGCTGGCCTGACCTGCAACCTCGCCCGAGGAGAGCGCCCGCTCCATGCGGAAGTGCTCGAAGCCGTAGTCCAGCAGCACCGTCGCCGTGTCGAACCAGGTGTAGCAGTTCAGCACCACGCCGATCAGCTCCAGACCGTCCCGCTCTGCGGAGAACACCAGACAGCGCCCGGCCTTCGAGGTGAAGCCGGTCTTGCCGCCCGTTGCGCCCTCATAGTCGCGCAGCAGGCGGTTTTTGTTTTCCAACACGCGGCTGTACTCGTTGCCCACCCAGGGAATCACCTTGCGCTGGGTGCCGGTGATCGTGCGGAAGTCCGCGTTCTGCATCGCCGCGCGCATGATGCGCGCCAGTCCCAGCGCACTGGCCCTGTGGCCCTCCGCGTCCAGGCCGTGGGGGTTGACGAAATGCGCGTCGGCGTTCAGTTCCTTTGCCTTCCGGTTCATCATCGCCGCGAAGTCCTCCACGCTGCTGGCCACGTGCTCCGCGATGGCCACCGCCGCGTCGTTTCCGCTGCGCAGCATCAGCCCGTAGAGCATCTGCTCCATGCTCAGCGTCTCGCCCTCGGACAGGTACAGCGACGTGCCCTCCACGCCGTGGGCGTTCTTTCCGGCGGTCACGTCCTCGTCAAGAGAACTGTTCTCCAGGGCAACCAGCGCGGTCATGATCTTCGTGCAGGAGGCCTCGGGCAGCATCTCGTCTGCGTTCTGGGCGAAGAGGATGCGGCCGCTCTCGCCGTCGATCAGCACCGCGCCCTTCGCCGCCACCGTCAGCGCCTCCGAGGCCCGGGCGGAGGTGAGCGCCAGCAGCGCCGCCGCGACGATCGCCAGAATTCTCCGTTTGCGCATAAAACAACCTCCGATACAGGTATCGGAGGATTCTATGCGGGGAAAGCTTGTTTTTTGCTAGGACTCTGCCTCGGGTTCGGGTGTACTGTGCAGCATGCACTCGCAGCCCGCGCAATAGGAGGAGGAGAAGATGGCGCAGTCCAGCGCGGGGGAGAGCCCGCTGTGCATCTCGAGCACATTGCGGATGGATTCCTCCTGCCGGGCGCAGAACAGGGTGTAGAGGCGCTGCACATCCGCCTCGTCCTCGACGCGCAGCATCTCGCGGATGTCCTCCATGGTGCACACCCGCTTCAGCGCCACGATCATGAACAGCATGGCGATCTGCAAGCGGCTGTACTTCTTGCCCGTGGGGCGGGGGATCAGCTTGTTCTTGACGTAGTTGTTGATCATGGGCGCAGAGAGGTAGCCCTTCGTGCTCTCGCCGTAGAGGGGCTCGTAGGCGCGGGTGATGAAGGTGATGACCTGATCCATGTACAGGCCCAGATCGGGGATCTGCTCCCAGGGCACGGGCTTGTAGCGGCCCAGCTCGCCGTACACGCGCTCCAGCGTATTATCCATGCGAAATTCCTCCTGCTTGAAACCATTATAGCACATTCCATCGGATTTGCCAACTGTGTTTTCAAAAAGGACTTGACAAAATGAGAAAAACGATGTAATCTGGTTTTGAAAACCAGATTCGATGCCGCGCACGGCGGCAGGGAGCTTTCGATCAGAACCCGAGGGGGTGTAAATATGTACGATAAGGTGCTGAGCGTCTGGGGCGATTCCATCGCCAAGGGCGTGATTTTTGACGAGGCGCGGGGCAGGTACGCGGTGCTGAAGGACAGCTGCCTGTCAAGGCTTGCCCGGGAGAAGGGCGTTTCGGTGGAGAACCACTCGGTGATGGGCCAGACCAGCGAGAACGCGCTGGAGCGCATGCGGGCGGAGGATCTGAAGCCCGGTGAGGTCGCCGTGATCGAGTACGGCGGCAACGACTGCGACCTGGACTGGCAGGCGGTGTCCGACCATCCCGAGCTTCCCCAGTTCGGCAAGGTTCCCCTTGCGAGGTTTGCGCAAAACCTGAAGGAGCTGGTGCGCCGGGTGGGCGCGGCGGGTGCGGAGCCGGTGCTGGTCACGCCTGCGCCGCTGATCTCCCAGCGCTACTTCGACTGGGTGTCGAAGGGGCGCAGCAGCGAGAACATCCTGCGCTACCTGGGCGACGTGGAGCACATCTTCCGCTGGCAGGACGGCTATGCCCAGTGCGTGCGCAGCGTGGCAAGGGAGCTTGGCGTGCGCCTGGTGGACGTGCGCAGCCGCATGCTGGAGTCCGGCAATCTGGACGAGCTGATCTGCGTGGACGGCATCCATCCCAACGCGGCGGGCCATGCGCTGATCTACGAGGCCATCGCGCCGCGCTTTGCCTGAACTTCATTTCTCTGATTTTTCCATGGCCTCCGGCGAAAAGACGCGCCGGGGGCCGTTTTTTGTTTGCATCTTTGACGGGCCTGTGCTATACTGTGCCAAACGGAGCCCAATGAATATACGGGGGTTTTTTACCGATGAATTACTTTGCAAATATCCGCCGCATCGTGGTGAAGGTGGGCACGTCCACGCTGACCCACGATACCGGCAAGCTGAACCTGCGGCGCATGGATCATCTGGTGCGCGTGCTGTCGGACGTGCGCAACCGGGGCATTGAGGTCATTCTAGTATCCTCCGGCGCCATCGGCGTGGGCGTGGGCAAGCTGAAGCTGCCCGCCAAGCCCCACGACATCGGCGGCCGTCAGGCCTGCGCGGCGGTGGGCCAGTGCGAGCTGATGTACATCTACGACAAGTTCTTCGGCGAGTACGGCCACACCACCGCCCAGGTGCTGCTCACCCGGGACTGCGTGGACGATCCCCGGCGGCTGTCCAACATCCGCAACGCCTTCGACCGCCTGCTGGATCTGGGCGCGCTGCCGATCATCAATGAGAACGACACCGTGGCCACCGAGGAGATCGAGTTCGGCGACAACGACACCCTGTCGGCGGTGGTCGCGCGCATCGTGAAGGCCGACGCGCTGGTGATCCTCACCGACATCGACGGCCTGCACGCGGAGAATCCGAAGCAGAACCCGGACGCGCCGCTGATTCACGTGGTGGAAGAGGTCACCGAGGAGACCCGGCGCATCGCCGGCGGCGCGGGCTCCTCCCGGGGCACCGGCGGCATGTACACCAAGATCATCGCCGCGGGCCAGGCCACCCGCGAGGGCATCACCACCGCCATCATCGACGGCTCCACGCCGGAGAACCTGTACCGCCTGCTGAAGGGCGAGGAGATCGGAACTGTGTTCCCTGCGAGAGGAGGCTGCTGAGATGACCGAACTGAACATTCTGGGACAGCGGGCGCAGCGCGCGTCCCGTAAGCTTGCCGTGCTGCGCGCGCCGGAGAAGAACCGGGCGCTGATCGCCATGGCGGAGGCCGTGCAGGCCGCGCAGGAGGACATCCTTGCCGCCAACCGGGCGGACATCGACGCCGCCCGCGCCAAGGGCACGCCGGAGCCGCTGATCGACCGGCTGGCGCTGAATCCGGGTCGCATCGCGGGCATGACCCAGGGCATGCGGGAGGTTGCGGAGCTGGCGGATCCCGTGGGACGGGTGCTCTCCGGCGGCACGCTGGACAACGGTCTGCGCATCGAGCAGCGCAGCGTGCCCTTCGGCGTGATCGGCATCATCTACGAGGCCCGGCCCAACGTCACTGCGGATGCAGCGGCGCTGTGCTTCAAGAGCGGCAACGCCTGCATCCTGCGCGGCGGCAGCGAGGCGATCCGGTCGAACCTGGCCATCGCCAGCGCCATGCGCAGGGGACTTACATCCGTCGGAGCTGACCCGGACAGTGTGATTCTGCTGGAGGACACCAGCCGCGAGACCGCGAACGCGCTGATGCGACTGAACGAATATCTCGACCTGCTGATCCCCCGTGGCGGCGCGGGGCTGATTCGCTCCGTGGTGCAAAACGCCACCGTGCCGGTGATCGAGACCGGCGTGGGCAACTGCCACACCTACGTGGAGAAGAGCGCGGATATCGCCATGGCGGCGGAGATCGTGTTCAACGCCAAGACCAGCCGTCCCTCGGTGTGCAACGCTATGGAGACGCTGCTGGTGGATCGTGAAATCGCGGAGACCGCGCTCCCGGCCATCGCCGCAAGGCTTGCGGAGAAGAACGTGGAGCTGCGCGGCTGTGAGGAAACCTGCCGGATTCTGCCGCAGGCGATTCCTGCGAGTGAGGAGGACTACGCGAGGGAGTTCCTTGATTACATCCTGGCGGTGAAGGTGGTTCCCGGCATCGACGAGGCCCTTGAGCACATCGCGCGCTATTCCACCCACCACAGCGAGTGCATCGTCACGCAAAACTACGCCGCTGCGGAGCGCTTTGCGGCGGAGGTGGACGCGGCGGCGGTGTACATCAACGCCTCCACGCGCTTCACCGACGGCGGCCAGTTCGGCCTGGGTGCGGAGATCGGCATCTCCACCCAGAAGCTGCACGCCCGGGGGCCGATGGGCCTGAACCAGCTGGTGAGCTACAAGTACGTCATTCGCGGAAACGGTCAGGTGCGCGTTTAAAGCGTGCCCAAAGCGGGTATATAGAGTGCGGAACACAATCCAAGGAGGTAAGAATAATGGCAGCAATCGCAGTCAATTCCGATAATTTTCAGAAGGTCGTTCTCGAGAGCGACAAGCCCGTGCTCGTAGACTTCTGGGCCAGCTGGTGCGGCCCGTGCAAGATGCTCTCCCCGGTGGTGGAGGAGCTGGCCGAGGCCCATCCGGAGATCGCCGTGGCCAAGGTGAACGTGGACGAGAACCCGGAGCTGGCCATGGTCTATCGCATCTCTGCCATCCCGGCGCTGATCCTGTTCAGGGACGGCAAGGTGGCCAAGCAGTCCGTGGGCTATCAGCCCCGCGAGGCGCTGGAGGAGCTGCTGAAGTGATGGAAGCCTTTGAGACCATCGACGGCGAGCCGCCGCATGCACATCGCTTTGCGGTTTCGGCGAACGAGTCCCTATCCCCATAGATCAGAGGGATAGGGACTCTGTGTTGCTTTCCTACAGGTTCTTTTACTGTGCGCACGAAACCCGCCCCGGCGGCTATGGGGCGGGTTTCTTACGTCTGGCTCTGGAAATACTGCTCGGATTTGCTTCGCACCGTAGGGCGGGGTGCCTTCACCCCGCCGCATAACAATCATGGGGCCGTTTCAAAATGACAAATCGTTTTGAGGCGGCCCCATTGTTTTTTGGATTCAATTTTCCCGCAGCCTGCCGAAGAGCAGCATGTCGTAGACCTTTTCGCCCTTGCACACGGCGCGGCGCAGGGTTCCCTCCAGCTGGAAGCCGTTCTTCTCCAGCACCCGCCGGGAGGCGATGTTCGGCGCGTAGATGCGCGCGGAGATGCGCAGGAGATCCAGCTTTTCAAAGGCCTCCGCGCAGATGCGGCCCACGGCCTCGGTCATCACGCCCTGCCCCTTGCATTCGTCCAGCAGCACATAGCCCATGTCCGCGTCCCGGCGGTACGCGCCCTCCTTGCACCTGATCTGCACGTCGCCCACGCACCTTCCGTCCACGCGGATGATGCGGAACAGCCCCTGCGTGCCCTCGTTGGGGAGCACCTCCTCACTGAGCCACTTCTCCACATGTTCCCGGGTGTAGGGCGTGGGCAGACCGTCGGCAAGGTAGCTGCGGTCTACGTCGGTGAAGATGCGGGCGATGTCATCCGGATCGGCCTGCGTCCAGGGAATCAGTTCGATGTTCATATTACACCTCCGTCGGGCGCTCCGGGGTCACGTACAGCGTGCGCTGGTTGGTGTAGATCACGAAGCCCGGCTTCGCGCCCGAGGGCTTCTTCACGAAGCGCCGTTTGGTGTAGTCCACCGGCACATTGGAGGAGTTCGCCCCCTTGGAGTAGGCGGCGGCAAGCTTCGCGGCGTAGACGATGGTCTCGTCATCCGGGTTCTCACCCACGATGATCACGTGGCTACCCGGCATGTCCTTGGCGTGCAGCCAGATCTCGTTGGGGTCGGCGGAGAAGGTCAGCTTGTCGTTCTGCAGGTTGTTCTTGCCCACCAGGATGGTCGCGCCCGAGGGTGCGGTGAACTTCATCGGCTGGCTGGGCGGCAGCTGCTTCATCTGGCGGCGGTTGGTGACCCGGCGCACGTAGCCGAACTTCTCCAGCTCGTCCCGCAGCTCCGCCAGCTCGCTCTCGCCGCCGCACTTGCCCAGGTTGTCCATCTGGCCCTCCAGATAGGCAAGCTCCTCGCTGGTCTTCTCGATCTGCTCCGCCGCCAGCGTGCGCGCGTTGCGGGCCTTCTGATAGAGCTTGAAGTACCTCTGCGCGTTCTGGGCGGGGGAGAGCTTCACATCCAGCGGAATCTCGATCTCCTTCATCTCGGGATCGTAATAATTGGGAAGCGACACCGACTTCATGCCCTTCTCCGCCAGATGCAGATTCGCCGTCAGCAGCTCGCCGCTGACCCGGTACTCCTCCATGCGCTCGGCCCCCAGCAGCGCCTCCCGCTGCAGGGCCAGCTTCTTCTCGCAGCGCTCGATGTTGTTCTTCAGCGTGCGGTGAATGGCGGCGCTCTTCTGGGCGATGCGCTCGGCGCGGTCGCGGGAGCGGAAGAATTCGTCCATCGCGGCGGAGATGGTGGGGAAGGCCTCGCTGCGCAGGTGCGCGCGGCTGCGGTAGGGGAAGGCGATCGCGTCCACGGGCCGCCCGTCAGCACCGTAGAGCACGGCGGGGGCGAGCTCATCCGGTATGCTGTGCAGCTCGGCTGCGATGGATGCGCACACCGCATCCAGGTCGCACTCCTCGATGTGCGCGTCCTCGTTGCCGCAGGCGCGGTAGGCCAGCTCCCGGGCCGTCTGGGAGGACATGCCGCTGATGCAGGCGGAGATCAGCTTGTGCAAGGGGCCGCCCTTGTCGCGCAGGGCTGCGTAGAGCGCATCCTCGCTCACCTGATCGAAGGGGATCTTGCCGTGGGCCGGTGGACGCTCGTAGCGCAGGCCCGGCAGCACCTCGCGCACCGAGGAGATGGCCTCGCTGACCCGCCGTGCGCTGTCGATGATCCGCCCGTCCGATCCGGTGAAGATCAGGTTGGAGTGCTTGCCCATGAATTCGCACACGATGGTCTTGCGGGCGCGGTCGCCCAGCTCGTCCAGGTGCTCGATCTCGATCTCCAGGATGCGGTCGGCCTCGGCCTGACGAATCTCGTAGATCCGTCCGCCGATCAGGTGCTTGCGCATCAGCATGCACAGGTTGAAGGGCTCCAGAGGGCTGTTCTTTTTAACGTTCGTCAGGTGGGCGCGCGCGCAGCCCGCGCTGGCGGACAGCAGCAGCTGGTGGTTTGCGCCGCCGTTGCGCACGGTGAAGATCAGCTCGTCGCGCTCCGGCTGAATGATGCGGTCGATGCGTCCGCCGCAGAGCGCGTCGTTGAGTTCGCGGGCGATCAGGCCCAGCGTGAATCCGTCCAGGGGCATGGTTGTTCTCCTTCGATTTGATCATCAGAATAATATGTTCCATTATACCCCAGTCCGGACGATTGCGCAACTGCCCCGGATATGCTAAAATATGATTAGGCAAGTCGGAGGCTTGGCCGGGTCGCTCACGCTGCAGCGGGAGCGACAATCAGAATTGGTTATCACATACGCGCGCATAGTTCCCCCTGCGATGGAATACACTGGACTGAACAGCAAGTCCGGATGAACGGGAAGTCGCAAGGAGGGTTCCAGATGAAGATGACCGGAAGTCAGAGAAGTCTGTATCTGTTGGCGCTGATCCTGCTGCTGATCGCGGTGGCGCTGGCCTGCGCATGGACGTTCTGGGGTGGGGAGCGCGCCGCGTCGGATGCGGTGGTCACGCCTGCACCCTCCGCAAGCGGCATGCCGTCGCCGTCGGCTCCGATTGTGCCGGTTCCGGCGCAGGAGAGCGCCGCGACGAACGCGGATGCGGCAGGCACGAGTCCCACCGAGGGCGCGAAGGCGGCAACCATGTCCACGGTGGTCTACTATCAGGACAACTATGGCTATCTGGTGCCGGTGATGTGCACCCTTCCCTATGAGGACGGCGTCGCCAAGGCCACGCTGAATAAGATGATCCAGTCGCCGGAGAACGATATGCAGGCCGCGAGGCTGGGCCTCAAGACGGTGCTGCCCGAGGGCACTACCATCGATCTGGACATCTCAGATGGCCTTGCGCGCATCGATCTGAGCAAGGAAGTGCTGAACATGGCCGACGCTGCCGCCGAGAGCAACATGATCGCCGCCATCGTGCAGGCGCTGACGGAGTTCGAGAGCGTGAAGCGGGTGGAATTTCTGGTGGGCGGTCAGAAGCTCGACAAGCTGACCCACGGCACCGATATCTCGGGAACCTTCGAGCGCGGGGAGATCAACCTGGAGACCTCCGTCCCGACCATCAACAGCGGGGAGCTGAAGCCGGTTACGCTCTACTTCCCCTGCGAGAGCAGCAGCGTGGTGGTGCCGGTGACGCGCATGGTCTATTCCAACGCGGACGTGAACACCGCCGTGCTGGAGCTGGCCAAGGGCCCGAGCACCCAGAGTCCGCTGGAGAGCGCCCTGCCTGCGGGCTGCGGCCTGATCGACGTGCAGGTTGTGGACGGCGTGGCGAAGGTGAACTTCACGAAGGAGTTTGCAAACCTCGTGCAGAACACCGACGGCGGACGGCTGGCGCTGAAGGCACTGGTGCTCACCTGCACCCAGTTCGACGGCGTGAACTCGGTGCAGATTCTGGTGGAGGGCGAGCCCTACGACCCGGGCCAGGGCACGCTGAGCGTGCCGAGCTTCGCCAATGTGGCCGACGAGATCGCCAACGACTACATTCAGACCCAGGCGAATATGATCTTTGCGTATGAATAAATAAATCGGAGGACTACAAATGGAAACCATGAGAAGAAACGATGAGCTGCGCGAGGTGCGCATTCTCCCGGATTATACCGAAATGGCGGCGGGTTCTGTCCTGGTGTGCTGCGGCAGAACCCGCGTGCTGTGCACCGCGTCCGTGCAGGACGGGGTGCCGCCGTTTTTGAAGGGAAAGGGCACGGGCTGGCTCACGGCGGAGTACGCCATGCTGCCCGGCGCGACCCCGCAGCGCAAGGCCCGCGACGGCGTGAAGAAGGACGGTCGCAGCGTGGAGATTCAGCGGCTGATCGGCCGATCCCTGCGCGCCGCCTGCGACCTGAGCCGCATGGGTGAGCGCACCGTGTACATCGACTGCGACGTGCTCCAGGCCGACGGCGGCACCCGCACCGCATCCATCACCGGCGGCTTCGCGGCGCTGTGCCTGGCGGTGTCGAAGCTGATCGCGGAGGGCAGGATGCAGGATTCGCCCATCGTCAAGCAGGTCGCGGCCATCTCCGTGGGCGTGGTGGACGGACAGTGCACGCTGGATCTGGAGTATGCCCAGGACAGCCGCGCAGAGGTGGACATGAACATCGTCATGACCCGCGACGCGAAGGGCGAGATGGGCTTTGTGGAGGTGCAGGGCACCGGCGAGCACGGCAGCTACAGCCGCGCGGAGCTGAACCGCCTGCTGGATCTGGGCGAGGGAGGCATCCGTCAGCTGATGCAGGCGCAGATCGAGGCCCTGGGCGAGCGCGCGGACGTGATCTTCAAAAAGCCCCGGCTGGTGCTGGCCAGCAACAACTTCGGCAAGCTGAAGGAGCTGCGCGCGCTGCTGGGTGACCGCTACGACGTGTGTTCCATGCGGGAGATGGGCATCAACGTGGACGTGGAGGAGAACGGCGAGACCTTCGAGGAGAACGCGCTGATCAAGGC
>JBJEJN010000115.1:0-11447 GCA_051878085.1 Aristaeellaceae bacterium
ACCATCTTCAGCACGCGCTCCACCTCGCCGGAGAAGTCCGCGTGGCCGGGGGTGTCCACGATGTTGATCTTCGTGTGGCCGTAGTGCACGGCCGTGTGCTTCGACAGAATCGTGATGCCGCGCTCGCGCTCCAGATCGTTGGAGTCCATCACGCGGTCGGCCACCTGCTGGTTCGCACGGAATACGCCGCCCTGCTTCAGCATCTCGTCCACCAGCGTGGTCTTGCCGTGGTCGACGTGGGCGATAATGGCGATGTTTCTCAGATCATCTCGTACAATTTTCAATCAAAAGACTCCTTTTTGCGTCGGTGTGCGTTGGGGGGAGGTGGTCAGGGGACGCTGTCCCCTGAAACCCCTGCCAAGGGGAATGATTCCCCTTGGAACCCTCAATATGGCGCGCAATGCGCGCCTGAATAATAATTATTTTTATCCCAGCGGCGCATTGCGCCGCTATATGGGGATTCTTAAGGGCATCATGCCCTTAAGCGGGGGTTATAGGGGGCAGCGCCCCCTAACCGTCTCTCCCCCCGTCAGACCTCCATGTCGTCGGCGACCATGCGGTCGGCGGTCTCGGCCAGCACCAGGCCCTCGTTGTTTTCGCAGGCGAGGCGGATGCTCCACTCATTTTCAAACATGAGCACCGGGCGACCGCTGCGATCCTCGGCCACAGCGGAGGTGGAGGTGAGGCGCAGCTTGTCCACGGGCTTGGGGGTCTCCACCACCCATCTCACGTAGCGGAAGGGCAGCGTCTCGCGGATGACGTTCACGCCGTACTCGTTCTTCAGGCGGTGCTCCAGTACGTCCATCTGCAGCACGCCGACCACGCCCGCAATCATCTCCTCGCGGCCAATGTTGGGGCGCTTGAAGGTCTGCACCGCGCCCTCCTGGGAGAGCTGCACGATGCCCTTGAGGAACTGCTTGCGCTTCATGGAGTCCTCGGGGCTGACACGGCAGAAGAACTCCGGCGCGAACAGGGGGATGCCGCTGTACCGGACGTGGTTGCCGGTGCAGAGGGTGTCGCCCAGGCGGAAGATGCCGGGGTCGAACAGGCCGATGATGTCGCCCGGGTAGGCGGTCTCCACGCTCTCGTGCTCCTGGGCCATGAAGGTCTGGGGCTGGGCCAGCTTGATCTGGCTGTTGGAGGAGGAGTGCCACACGCTCATGCCCTTCTCGAACACGCCGGAGCAGACGCGCATGAAGGCCAGGCGGTCGCGGTGGGCGGGGTTCATGTTGGCCTGAATCTTGAAGATGAAGCCGGTGAACTTGTCGGAGGCGGGATCGATGGGGCCCTCATCGGAGACGCGCGCCGCCGGGGCCTTGGTGTAAGTCAGGAAGCGCTTCAGGAAGGGCTCCACGCCGAAGTTGTTGGTGGCGGAGCCGAAGAACATGGGCGTGAGCTGTCCGGCGAGGATCTTCTCCAGGTCGAACTCGTCGCCGGCCACGTCCAGCAGCTCGATGTCCTCCACCAGCTTTTCATAGTAGCGCTTGCCGATGACGGCCTCGCAGTCGGGATCATCGATGCTGATCTCCTGCACCTCGACCTGCGTCTGACCGTGATCGCCGCCCTTGTACAGCTCGATCACGCGGGTGTCGCGGTGGTAGAGGCCCTTGAAGTCGCCGTCGATGCCGATGGGCCAGTTCACGGGACAGGAGCGGATGCCCAGCACCTGCTCGATCTCCTCCATCAGGTCGAAGGGATCGCGGCCCGCGCGGTCCATCTTGTTGATGAAGGTGAAGATCGGGATGGAGCGCAGGCGGCAGACCTTGAACAGCTTCACCGTCTGCTCCTCCACGCCCTTGGCGTTGTCGATGAGCATCACGGCGCTGTCCGCAGCCACCAGCGTGCGGTAGGTATCCTCGGAGAAGTCCTGATGTCCGGGGGTGTCCAGAATGTTGATGCGGTAGCCGTCGAAGTCGAACTGCATCGCCGAGGACGTGACCGAAATGCCGCGCTGCTTCTCGATCTCCATCCAGTCCGACGTGGCGTGGTGCGCCGTCTTGCGGGCCTTCACCGAGCCCGCCAGGCGGATGGCTCCGCCGTAGAGCAGCAGCTTCTCGGTCAGCGTCGTCTTACCTGCGTCCGGGTGCGAGATGATGGCGAACGTACGCCTGCGCGCCACTTCCTGTTTCAGTTCGGGATGCAGCATTTACATTCCTCCAGCCTCATAATTTCACAACCTATATTGTAATGTTTCCCCGCGAAACATGTCAATCCCCGCAAGGGATTTATTGCGTTAATTGTGCGAACGCGGGGAAAAGGGCGGGTGTGTCGAATCCGCGCGAAGGAGCGCCGGGCAGCAAAATACCGGCGCGCTAGGCACGCCGGTTTGTTTCTTCATCTGTTATGCATTCAATCTGTGCCTGTTCGCCGGCTTTTCATCCTCCTCGGCCAGTTCCAGCGCGCGATCCAGATGCTGGAGCAGATCAAGCACGATCTCCTCCGGCAGCGGTTCCCCGATCTGGGCGTAGAGTTCGCGCATGCGATCCACCTGACGGCTCGCGCGCTGGAAACGGTCTGTATTCTGCTCGTTCATGTTCTGTCCTCCACATAATTTCGTATTCACCGCTATCAGTTTATGCGGATTTTTGACAGCATATGACAAGCTTGTCAAAATAAATCGATGGTTTTCCGACATTCTCAGCGGATTTTCTGCCCGCGCAGCAGATTTTTGCGATCCTCGGGGATGCGGTAGCTCTCGACGGCCTTCTGAATCGCCTTGTTGTGCACCCAGGGATCCAGACGGCGGCGCTCGATGTAAGGCAGGGTCGCGTCCCACTGCTTCGCCAGCGCCGTGGCGAAGAACCAGGCGATCATCATGTTGATGTAGTATTCCTCCGAGCGCAGCGCCGCCACCCAATCGAGATAGGCCGGATCGAATGCCTCGTCCAGAAAGTGGCGCATCAGCATGCCCATGCCGAAGCGGACAGTGTAGGTCTGCTCCGAGTCCATCCAGCGGCGAATCTCCCCGGTCAGCCGGGGCAGCTGCTTCTTCAGGCACTTGGGCGACATGAAATCGCAGGTGGCCCAGTTGTCCACATACGGCAGGAACGCGTCCAGCGCCGCCACGCATGCGTCGTAGTCCGCGATGCGCTCGATCAGGAAGGCGTGGAGGTTGTTTTCCTCCTGATAGAGGTGGGGCAACATCGCCATGAAGGCCGCAGCGTCCTCCGTTTTGCTCAGCTCGACGGCGTACCTGCGCAGCTCCGGCGTGCGCACGCCGATGATCCGCTCCGGCGGCAGCGTGGGCGTGAGCTTCGCGGTGAAATCCCGGTACTTCAGATCCTGCATTGCAAACAGGCGCGCGCGGATCCGCGCTTCCACGTCGCTCATGTCTTCCTCCCCTTCTTCGGCTTCGGCGGGGGCAGCTCGTCCCAGATGGCGGTGAAGAGCCGCTCCAGCCGCGCACGATCCTCCAGGCAGTCCACCGCCAGCATGGGCTGCGCGCCCTCGTAGGGCGGTTCCAGCGCAGCGTCCGGCAGCAGCGCGCGCGCCGAGGGCGTCGGCTTCACCATCAGGCGGTTGTCGCAGAGGCCTGCAGCGTAGCGGTCGCGGACGTACAGCAGGTACTCGCCCATCATCGGCCGCACCCGCACGCCCTCAAGGCCGGAGAGCTGCTCCAGCACGGTTTCGACAAATTGACGGCTCGTCGCCAAGGTTCACATCCCCCTCACAGGTCCAGCTCCATGCCCGAATGCATCTGCACCACACCCTCGCCCAGCTCCCGTCGGAGTATCTCATAGGCGCGCGTGCCGGTGCAGTGGCCGGTGACGATGCGCTCCACGCCCGTCTGACGGATGCGCTCCGCCAGCGCGCAGACCTCGCCCTCGCTGAGGTGGAAGAGATGCAGCCCGCCCACGTAGGCCCGGATGGGCTTGCCCGGAAGCGCGTCGCGCACCTCGCGGATGATGTTGTCCGGCCCGGCGTGGGAGCAGCTGTTGAGGATCACCAGAGCGCCGTTTTCCTCCAGCACCAGGCTCTGCTCGTGCAGGAAGGCATCCGGCGTCAGGCGGCGACCGGAGCGCATGTAGAGGTTGTTTCGCGCGGCGATGGCCTCCAGCCCCTGCGTGCTGTGGGGAATCAGATGCGCGCCGGGCAGCAGCTCCTGCGCGCCGTCCACGAACTGAAAGCGGTTCGCCGAATCCCGGAGCATGTCCCGATCCACGCCGATGTAGCGGTGGAAGATCCACTTTTTGCCGTAGTAGCGCTGGGTCGCAGCGCGCTGGAGGGCGACCTTGGCATGGTCATTCTCCTCAAAGAAGCGCTCGAAGCCGTCGGCATGGTCGTAGTGCCCGTGGGAGAGCACGCAAACTTCCACGTCCTTCAGCTGCACGCCCATCGCCCGGGCGTTCTCCACGAAGCGGCCCGTGGCTCCCGCATCCAGCAGGATGCTGTGGCCCGCATAGTCGATCAGCAGCGACAGCCCCCACTCCCCAATCAGGCCGTTCCATTCGATGTTGTCCATCAGTACGCGCAGATGCATATCTATCCTCCGTCACTCCGCCAGGAATTCCGCCACGACGCGGTTGAATTCCTCCGGCCTCTGATTTGCGATAAAGTGGTTGCCCCTCAGGATCTTCAGGCGGGCGTTGGGCAGGCTGTCGGCGATCAGCCGGGTGTGCCCGTCCCGGATCATGTCCCGATCCCCGGCGATCACCAGCGCAGGCAGCTCCAGCTTGCGCAGGTCCTGGGGCGCGAAGTGGGGCTCGTTCACCATCAGCCCCAGCAGCTCCATCTTTTTGCGCGCTTCGGGGCGCTTGCCCGCGAACAGTCGCGCGAGGTGGTAGCCCAGCACGATGGGGATCTGGACGTGCAGCTTCACGCCCAGAGGATCCAGGTTCGCGCCGTTGAGGATCAGCTTTTTCACCCGCTGCGGGTACTTCAGCGCGAAGCTCAGGGCGATGTTGCCGCCGTCGGAGAAGCCCAGGATGTGGGCCGAATCGATATTTTGCTCGTCCATGAAGGCGCGCAGATCCTCGGCGAACTGGCGGATGGTGAAGGGCGCGCTGCCCCGGGGCGACGCGCCATGGCCGCGGGTATCCAGCGCGATCACGCGGTAGGACTTCGCGAAGAAGTCGAGCTGGCCCGCAAAGTAGTCCAGGCTCTCGCCGTTGCCGTGCAGCAGGATCAGCGCGTCCCCCGCGCCCCTTTCCACGTAGTTCAGCCGAATGTCGCTCACGCTTCCGCCCCCTCGAAACGCTTTCCTCCAATTTATAGCAATCCACGACCGCTGTCAAGCAACCGTGCATAGAACGGCGGTTCGAGCGTCCGCCGCCACGGTTGCAAAAGATAGAAAGCGGCCCTCCGCGCGCAAAGCAACGCAGAGGGCCGCTCAATCTCCGAACTAAGGGATTATTCCTCAGCGGGAGCGCCAACGGGGCAAACGCCTTCGCAGGAGCCGCAGGAAATGCAGGTATCCGCGTCGATCACGTACTTGCCCTCGCCCTCGGAAATCGCATTCACCGGGCACTCCTCGGCGCAAGCGCCGCACATCACACAATCGTCGGAAATCTTATATGCCATGTTGGTTACACCTCCATAATTTTATACGGATATTATAACCGCAAAGGCCGAAAAAAGCAATAGAAATCCGCAAAGTAAATTCGGAAAAAGCTGCGCATTCCGGCAGAATCCGGCACTTTTCTCTCCATAAACGCAGAAAACCCTCCCTTTGCACAAGGGAGGGGATGAAATCAGATGATTTCCACAAAAACCGGCTTCGGGCTCTTGGCAGAGGCAGCCTTCACAACCGTGCGGATGGCCTTCGCAATGCGGCCCTGCTTGCCGATCACCTTGCCCATGTCCTCCGGATCGACGCGCAGTTCGATGACGATGTTCTCCTCGTTCTCGACCTCGCGCACATCGATGGCTTCCGGCTTATCGACCAGGGAAGTTGCGATATACTTGACCAGTTCCAGCATGGCTTACAGGACTCCGCCCTTCTTCAGCAGGCCGCGAACGGTGTCGGTGGGCTGGGCGCCAACGCCGAGCCAGTACTTCGCGCGCTCCTCGTCGATCTTCATCTCGACGGGCTCGGAAACGGGATTGTAGTAGCCGATCTCCTCGATGAAGCGGCCATCGCGGCAGTTGCGGCTATCGGTAACGACCAGGCGATAGAAGGGCTTCTTCTTCATGCCCATTCTCTTCAGACGAATCTTAACCATTTGAGTTTCCTCCTAACCAATTCTCAGATGTTTGTATATCACAGCGGATGCTGTTGATAGCTTACTGCTTGCCGAAGCGGTTCATCATGCGCTTCATCTTGCCGCCCTTCATGCCGCCCATCACGTTCTTCATCATGCTCTTGGCCTGATCGAACTGCTTGAGCAGCAGGTTGACCTCCTGCACGGTGGTGCCGCTGCCGGCGGCGATGCGGCGCTTGCGGCTGGCGTTGAGGATGTCCGGATTGCGACGCTCCATGCGGGTCATGGAGAGGATGATGGCCTCGTTCTTCTTCTGGGCCTTCATCACCTTTTCCTCGTCAATGTCCACATCCTTGATCTTGCTGCCCACGCCCGGGATCATCTTGAGCACGTCGGTGATGGAGCCCATCTTGTTGAGCTGCTTCATCTGCTCGAGGTAATCCTCCAGGGTGAAGGCGTTGGTGCGCATCTTGCGGGTCAGATCGATGGCCTGCTTCTCGTCGAAGCTGTCCTGCGCCTTTTCGATCAGCGAGAGCACGTCGCCCATGCCCAGGATGCGGCTGGCCATGCGGTCCGGATGGAAGGGCTCGATGTCGGTCAGCTTCTCGCCGATGCCGGAGAACTTGATCGGCTTGCCCGTCACCGCGCGCACCGAGATGGCCGCGCCGCCGCGGGTGTCGCCGTCCAGCTTGGTGAGGATCACGCCGTCCACGCCCAGCTCGTCGTTGAAGGTCTTGGCGACCGTCACCGCGTCCTGACCGGTCATGGCGTCTACCACCAGCAGGATCTCCTTGGGCTTGACCGCGTCGCGCACGTCCCGCAGCTCCTGCATCAGGTTGGTGTCGATGTGCAGACGGCCTGCGGTATCGATGATCACCGGATCGCGTCCGTAGTAGCGGGCGTACTCGATGGCTTCCTTGGCGATCTCCACCGGATTGCCCTGGCCGCGCTCGAACACCTCCACGCCCACCTGTCCGCCAACCACCTGCAGCTGCTTGATGGCTGCGGGTCGGTACACGTCGCAGGCGACCAGGAGGGGCTTCTTGTCGCCCTTCTTGATCATGTTGCCCAGCTTGCCGCACATGGTGGTCTTACCTGCGCCCTGCAGACCGCAGAGCATGTAGATCGTCGGCGGCTGGGAGGAGTAAGTCAGCTTGGCGTTGCTGCCGCCCATCAGGGCCGTCAATTCCTCGTTGACGATCTTGATGACCTGCTGGCCGGGGGTCAGGCTCTCCAGGATGTCCGCGCCCACCGCGCGCTCGGTGACTTTCTTGATGAAATCCTTGACGACGGTGAAGTTGACGTCCGCCTCCAGCAGCGCCATGCGCACTTCCCGCATCGCGGCCTTTACGTCCGCCTCCGTGAGCTTACCCTTGCTGTTGAGCTTTTTAAACGCGCCTTGCAGCTTGTCGGTCAATCCCTCAAATGCCATTGCGCCTCACCTCTCATACAGGATATTTTGAAGGGCCTCGCGGGCCTCGTTGATGCTTTCCAGATCCTCGCCCTCCGCGTGCACCCGATCCAGCGCCCGCATGCAGCGCTGCGCCTGTTCGCCAAGCGCGCGGTAGCGCTGGGCAAGTCCCAGCTTCTTTTCGTAGTCCGCAAGCTGCCGCCTGCCCTTTTGCAGCGCGTCGCTCACGCCCTGCCGGGTGATCGAGAGCTGTTCGGCGATTTCCGCCAGCGAGAGATCCTCCTCGCAGTACAGGCGCAGCACCTCGCGCCTGTGCTCGGTCAGCAGCGGGCCGTAAAAATCCAGCAGGCAGGTCAGTTCCACCCGGGTCTCTACATCGGCCATCGCGCTACCTCCGCAAGTTATTTCACTTGACAGCTTGTTCATTATAGACCAAAACGCGGATGATGTCAAGCATTTCCGCTTGACATCATCGAAAATCAACATTGCGCTTCTCACATGCCCTCCTGGGCCATGGCCGTGCCGAAGTAGCGCTGCGCCTCCTCGTCGCTCAGCTCAAAGCGATCGATGAGCTGGGTGATGATCGTGGCCGTGCGGGTGGAGGCCTCTCTGGCAAAGTCCATGACGCGGCTCTTCCACTTTTCCTGACTCATGTTCCAGCGCGCGCACTCCATTTCCATCTCCGGCTCCAGAAGGTTGTACTCCAGCTCGATCTTTGCAAGCACGCTCTGGCTGCTCATGTTGGTGGCCAGCAGTTCGCCGAAGCGGGTCATGAACCAGTCGCGCATCTCATCGTTCTTCATCAGCGCCACGAAGAGCACGTTGCTCTGAGGCGTGACGGAGCCGACCTCGCCGTCGCTGGTCATCCAGGAGCGCACGGAATTGCCGGTGGAGCGGAAGCCCAGATCCTCGTCGAAGAGGATCCAGCGCCACAGACCGTCCTCCTCGGTGCTGCGATACATGCGCACGTTGCCCAGGTCGCGGTTGTTGCTGTAAATCTGCAGCATCACGTACTCCAGATAGTTTTCCACGTCCATGTAGGTGCGCAGCTTTGCGAGGTTTTCGTCGCTCTTCACGCCCTCATTCTTCACAAAGCGCATCATCTCGCGGAAGTTGTCGCTGGAGCCCTGCACGGCGATACCGTCCTTGCCCTCCAGCAGATCCACCGCGTCGGGATTCTCCCAGCCCTCGAACTGGCAGATGGACTCGGGACAGATGCGCTCGCGCAGGTGGTACACGCCCCAGTATTTTCCGTTGACGTACACCACCACGGTCTCGCTCTCCTGGTACATCACGCTGGTGTCGTGGGCCAGCGAGGTCAGCACCACGTCGCGCATGAAGGCGTAGCCGTTGTCCTGTCCGCCGGCGCGCAGCACCACGGACTTGTACTCCTCGTAGTCCCGCCGGGAGAACAGCTCCGCGCAGAAGTGGTTGTCGCCGTAGACGTTCTTGGCCTCCAGGCGGAAGGCCTTCTGATCGTTCTCCAGGCGGCTGCTGCTGCCGTTGAGCTTGAGCTCGCAGCCCTGGGCGATCAGCTGGCTGCCGTCCACGTCGTAGAACTCGGCAAAGACGCTGTAACCGTCGCCCACCTTGCCGGTCTTGAGCGTGCCGTTGGAGCCGGTGAGCTCGCTGGGCTTGCCGGACACCGCAACCACGCCTACCGTGTGCTCCACGCCGAAGATGTAGGTGTTGGCCGCCGCATAGGAGGGAATCGCATCCTCCCGCCAGGCGATGGCCTTCACCACGGTGTTTTCAGAAATCGTCAGCGGTGCGGTGTAGATTTGAGAATCGGCGGTGGGATCGCTGCCGTCGGTGGTGTAGTAGATGGTCATGCCCTCGTCCGAGGACAGCTCCAGCTGCACCGGGCCCGACTGCACGCCGCCAAGCTGGGAGAAGCGCACCGGACGCGGGCAGTAGCCGTAGGACGTGCCGCCGTTGGCTGCGCCCGGGGTGGCGCTGGTGAAGTAGCGGTATGCGCCGTCGATGCGTCCGTAGCTGACGTTGCGGCGTTGGCTGGCCAGCAGCACGCGATCCAGCACATTGCCCTGCGCGTCCGACAGCAGCAGCGGTTCATCGGAATCGCCGTCCAGACGAAAGCCGTTGCAGCACAGCGCGCCGGTCTCGTCTGCCGCGCCGTCCTCGCCGATCATCTGCACCAGCAGATAGCCGCCCGCAGGAATGACCGTCCCCTGAGGGAACTGCCACTTTCGGGGCTTGCTGGGATTGTTGGAGAGGCCGAAGCCGGAGATGTCCAGATCCATGCCGGACTCATTGACCAGCTCCACCCAGTCGTTGCATCCGTCCACCGCGCACATCACCTCGTTGATGTACAGGCCGAGGACGTTGCTCTCCGGCGCGGTGTAGCCCGGATCCACGGAGTTGCGCGCGCCCTGAAGCGTGTTCTCGTGGCCCGGCGAGGGCTGGTAGGTCTTCTGCAGCGCGCCGCCTTCCGTACGGATCAGCGACTGATCCGACTCCAGATCGCTGTACTCCATGGTGGAGACCAGCGTGCCCTGCGGATCGAACAGCAGCACGCACTCGCCGCCCGAGGCCAGGCAGAAGCCCGCGTGCAGCTCCACGCCCTTCTCCTCCTCGCCCGTGGCGAACACCAGCAGGCGGCCGCCCGCAGGAATCGTCACATCCGGGAACACGAACTTGCGACGGCGCGTTGCATCGTCCGTCAGGGAGTAGCCCGCCAGGTTCACATCCGTGCCGCTGCCGTTGCAGATCTCGATCCAGTCGGTATAGTTGCCGTGGCTGTCGGCGATGGTCATGCTGTTGGAGGCCATCAGCTCGCTGATGTAGAGGCCGTCTGCGCGGAAATCCACCTCAAGCTCTGCGTTCAGATCCAGGCCCAAGCCCAGATCGTCGAAGGGCGAGCAGATGGCGTATTCGCCGCTCTCGACGTTCAGCGCATAGACGTCCCCGGCGGGCATGCTGGGCACCTCCACCGCGTCGTGCTGCTGGTAGTTTGCATCGATCAGGCGAAGCGTCACGCCGTTTGCGCTCAGGTTGAAGCCGCAGAACAGCGCATCCTCCGGCGCGCCCTCGACAGGGTCGCCCCCGTAGATCACCAGCGACGCGCCCGGCTCGAGCACGGTCTGAGGAAACGCCCTGCCGCCGCGCACATCCAGGCCCTCGGTCAGCTGCCAGCCGGTGAGATCCACCGCCTCATTCGACAGGTTTGTAAGCTCGATCCAGTCCCGGTAGACGCCCGCCACCGGCATGCAGACGTCGGGATTGGAAGTCATCACGCGAAGGATACGCACATCCTCCTGCACCGCATCCGCCGACTCTCCAGGCAGCAAAAAGGCGGCTCCCAACAGCAGCGCGCACAAAATGCACGCAGCCGCGAGCAACCGTCCGATTTCCCGGTGCAGGGAACGTCCCGTGCCGATCCATCTGCGATTTTTCGACTTCTGATTCTTCAAACTACAAAATTTGGGAGGCTCCGCAGGCTGCGAAGCGCTCCCAATCTCCCGTGATGGTTCGACTTATGCCTTGCCGTCGCAGCCCAGAACGTCGACCAGCTTGTGGGCGACCATGTCCTTGATGGCGATGCGGGCGGGCTTGAGGTACTGGCGGGGATCGAAGTGATCCGGATGCTCCGCGAAGTACTTGCGGATGCTGGCGGTCATGGCCAGGCGCAGGTCAGAGTCGATGTTGATCTTGCAGACAGCGCCCTTGGCGGCCTGACGGAGCTGTTCCTCCGGAATGCCGACTGCATCGGGCATCTTGCCGCCGTTCTCGTTGATGATCTTCACGAACTCCTGCGGGACGGAGGAGGAGCCATGCAGAACGATCGGGAAGCCGGGCAGGCGCTTGGAGACCTCGTCCAGGATGTCGAAGCGCAGCGGCGGGGGCACGAGGATGCCCTTCTCATTGCGGGTGCACTG
>JBJEJN010000116.1:0-11373 GCA_051878085.1 Aristaeellaceae bacterium
TGCTTCAGGCTGAACAGCGCGCCGTCCAGCGTGCCCTCCTGCAAGAATACCCGCTCCATCAGCCGCCCGCGAACGTCCAGACAGAGCATGTAGAAGCGCTCCACCCGCAGGCCGTGGAAGTTGGCCAGCAGGTAATCCGAGGCCAGCGCCAGACGGTTCAGGCGCGGATGCTCCCCGAAACGGGAGAGCGCCATGTGCCGGTTCAGCTCCGGCAGCCTGCTCAGCAGCAGCGCGTCGTGGGCGTGCAGCCCGGCGCGCTCCAGCATGTGCGGGGACACCGCAAACAGCGCGTCCGCCGAGACATAGCTCTCGCGCAGGCCGTCCGTCAGGGAATGCACATCCTGCCGGGGATGCATCTGCGCAAGGAGGCACTCGATGGCGTCGAAGGCGCGGTCGCTTCTCTGCCGGGCGGAGGATTTCATGCCCCGGGCAGCGCGCCCGCCTCGCGCAGCGCCGCGCGAACCGCCTCGGGATCCTCGATGCGCTCGCCCATGTAGTAGCCCTGCTCCTCCTCGCTGTACTTAAGCTCCGCCGCGCCGTCCACGCCGATACCGCCCTTCACAAACACGAAGTTCAGGGAGATGGGGCGCTCGATGTCGTAGAGGTCCAGCACGGCCTCCCGGGCGGACAGGCGCTCCGCGTCGGGACAGCTGTCCAGAAAGGCGTTCAGGTGGTTCAATTCCGCTTCGCTGAGCCGGATCTTCAAGCGAACTCCTCCTTATATGTGCATCTGTTGCACGCATAAAATCTATCTATCAGTTTAACCCAAGCGCGGGGGTTTGGCAAGGGGGGATGCGAAAAAAGCGTTGACCCGCGCGGGGAAAACACGTATAATGATAGAAGGAAGAATGTCGGCATGCCGAGCATTCACGATGGAAAATAGATGCCGCCCGCGCGATCCACGCGCCGGGACGGCTTTGACGAAAGGGATTCGGCCGCGATGTCGCGCTGAATCGTTAGGAGGTACCGGCTTGAAGACCGCCCAGGGAAAGCTTGCGCTGCTGGCGTTCTGCCTGCTGATGGCAGCGCTTCTGTTTCTGCCGATGCGCGCAGGGCAGGAGGATTCGCTGATCTTTACGCCCACTGCGCTGAAGATGTCGGTGGGGGACAGCTATAAGATCAGCTGCGCGCTCAGCTCCGACGACATGGATCAGCGCCTGCGCTTCTACTCCGAGGACAGCCGCGTGGCGACCATTCAGGCTGACGGCACCGTGGTTGCCCTGGCCTCCGGCGAGACGGTGATCCATGGCGAGGCCTCCGGCGGTGCGACGGCGGAGATGAAGGTGACGGTGGGCGGCGTGCCGCTGCGGGAGCTGAGGCTCAACGCCAGCGAGCTGCACATCGGCAAGGGCCAGATCAGCGGCCTGAAGGCCAGCTACAACGCCGACGCATCGGACACCCGATTGAAGTGGGTCTCCGCGGACGAGTCCATCGCCGTGGTGGACTCCGCCGGGCGCATCGAGGGCGTGGGCGGCGGCATGACTTATGTCTCCGTGGTTGCCCCCAACGGCCTGTCCGCCAGCGCGAAGGTGTACGTGGAGGTGGAGGGCACGGCGGTGCACATCTCGCCCAACGATCTGACGCTGGGCGTGGGCGCGCGCGTGCCGCTGAAGGTATCCTACCTGCCCCTGGACTGCACCGACAGCGTGCAGCGCTGGGCCAGCTCCAACCCTGAGGTGCTGTCCGTGGACGAGGACGGCGTGCTGCACGCAAACGGCGTGGGCACGGCCTACGTGACCGTGCTGACCAGGGGCCGCCTGACCGCCGGTATGGAGGTCACGGTGGAGCCCGCGCCCAAGGAGCTGCAGCTGGATCCCTCTAGGGCAACCATCGAGCGCGGCGACACCCTCCAGATGCAGGTGATGTTCCTTGCGGAGGACGGCAGCGTCGATACACAGAGCGACCATTTGGTGGTGTGGAGCAGCGAGGATCCCTCCGTGGCGACGGTGGACAAGAACGGTTGCGTGACTGCGCTCAAGAGCGGCAGCACGAAGATCAGCGCCACCGCCGACGGCATCACGGCCACCTGCCGCCTGCAGGTGCAGGTGACGATTCAGGAGATTCTGCTGGATCATGACGAGGTCTACCTGCTCAAGGAGGATACGGGCGCGCCCATTCAGCTCAGGTGGGTCATCAGCCCCGTGGACGTGGACGATCCCACCGTGCGCTTCGAGAGCGACAACGAGCAGGTGGCGCAGGTCACGAAGGACGGCCTGGTGACCATGACCGGCGGCTACGGCACGGCGGTGATCACGGCCTACAGCGACAGCGGCGCGTCGGCGCAGTTCATTGTGAACGTGGTGACCCAGCTGCCCGAGGCAGAGCCGGAACCCACCGAATCGCCTGAGCAGGGCGTCTACGCGGATTACAATGCGGAGGACGGCGAATTCTACGGCGAGGATCTCTACGGCGACGATGAATTCTCCGAGAGCGACCTCTACGAGGACAACATCTACGGCGAGACCCCGCCGCCCGACGGCGAGGCGCCGTAGCCACTTGCCTTCGGCGTTTGAGCGAACGAATCCCTGCCCCAGCAAGAATGGGGCAGGGATTCTGTGTCTCTTTCCTGATGGATATATCATGTTTTCCCGAAATCCATCCCGTAGATCATGGGATGGATTTCTCACGTCCATTAACCGTAGGGCGGGGTGCCCTCACCCCGCCGCATAACAATTGTGGGGCCGTCTCAAAACGACAGAACAGTTTTGAGACGGCCCCTTTTGTGTTCAGTTCATGGGAAAGAAGGGATACAGCTCGCTCCAGTCACGGATGCGCAGGCAGGGGGTATGGGGATCAAGTTCAAGATTCTCATGATAGGCGCAGCCCAGATCCCGGTCGTAGTACACGGGAAAGATGCCCGCCGCGTGGGCTCCGGCAACGTCCGCCTGGGGATTGTCGCCCAGAAACCACGTCTCCTCCGGCGCAAAGCCTGCCTTTTTCAGCGCCAGCCGGAACAGTCGCGGGTTGGGCTTGCGCAGCACGTAGTCCGCGCTGGAGAGCACCGGGTCGAAGCGGTGGTTCGGATAGAGCCGCTCGATCCTACGCCGCAGCGATTCTCCCGCAAAGCCCATGTTGCTGATGACCCCGGTGCGCACGCCGTTGGCCCGCAGCCGCGTGAGCAGCTCCTCCATGCCCGGCGTGGGGACGCAGGGCGCGGCGGCGTCCCAGTAAATCTCCTCCAGCTCGTCCATGGGCAGGCGGAAGTGCAGGTCGAAGGTCTCGAACAGCCACCGCCAGCGCTGCCGGTTGGGAATCTCAACACCGACGGCGTGGGCCTTGCGGCGCAGCTCGTGGAAGGTCTCCCGGAAGGCGACAAGCAGAGTCTCGCCGTCGAGGCTTGCGGGCGGATTGGCGTACTTCAGGATGGAGTTGAAGCCGTCCTGGGCGCAGTAGTCGTCCTCGTGGGCCAGGGTCTCGCCGTAGTCAAAGAGCAGAAAGCGGGGCGTTTGCAGCATGGCGGTTCCTCCGAATGTATGTATAGGGAGAGTATAGCCCGCCGGAGCGCAAAAATCAAGACGGAATTGGTTGACAGGGGGTCGACGCGCCCATATAATAAAGCTATCTCAACAATTGGAGAGGTACTGACATGATTACATCCATTTCCCTGAACCCCAGCATCGACCGCACCGTGGGCGTGGACGGCCTGAATGTGGGCGGTCTGAACCGCGTGAAGTCCCAGACGGACGTGGCGGCGGGCAAGGGCGTGAACGTGGCGCTGGCAGCGGCGGCGCTGGGCGAGGAGAGCGCGTGCATCGGCTTCATGTACCGCGAGGGCGGATCGCTGTTTGAGCAGCGGCTTTCCGAGGGCGGCGTGAAGAGCGACTTCCTCTGGTGCGAGGGCGCGGTGCGCGTGAATGTGAAGATTTTTGACCGCATCAAGGGCGAGATCACCGAGCTGAATTCCTCCGGCACGGCGGTGACACAGGCGCAGCTGGACGAGATGGTTGCTCTGGTTGCCCGCCACGCCCGTCAGGCGGACGATCTGGTGCTCACCGGCTCGCTGCCGCCGGGATGCCCTGTGGATTTCTACCGCACGCTGGCGGAGGTGGCCGGTCGGGAGAACTGCCGGGTGCTGCTGGACGCGGACGGCGATCGACTGCGCGAGGGCCTGAAGGCGAAGCCCTTCCTCATCAAGCCCAACCGCTACGAGCTGGAGCTGCTCACCGGGCGGAAGCTGGACACGCTGGACAAGCTCATGGACGCGGCCCGGGGCTGCATCGCGGATGGCGTGGAGGTCGTGGCGGTGTCCATGGGCGGCGAGGGCGCGCTGATCCTGCGCGGGGACGAAATCCTGCGCACGCCGGGGCTGAAGGTGGAGGTCAAGTCCACCGTCGCCGCCGGGGATTCCATGATCGCGGGCCTGGCGGCGGGCTTCGGCAGGGCGTACCGCCTGGAGGACGCGTTCCGCCTGGGCGTGGCGGCGGCCACCGCGCGCTGCATGACCCCGCCGGAGCAGATCATCTCCCGCGCGGACGTGGAGGCGCTGGCAGAGAAGCTGCAAGTGGAGAAGCTGGCATGATGCGCCGTCAATCGCGGCGGTTCCGGGCGCACGCGCTGCTCAACCGCATGGGCGCAAACGCCATCTACGTCATCGCGGCGGGCTTCGCCAGCATCATTCTGATCGGCAGCATATTGCTCTCTCTGCCCTGTGCCACGCAGTCGGGGGAGAGCATCGGCTGGTTCGACGCACTGTTCACCTCCACCTCGGCGGTGTGCGTCACGGGCCTGATCGTGCGGGACACGGCCACGACATTCAACCTCTTCGGCCAGGTGGTGCTGCTGTGCCTGATCCAGCTGGGCGGACTGGGTTTCATGACCTTCGCCACGATGCTCCTGCGGCTCATCGGCCGTCAGGCCTCGCTGCAGGAGCGCATGCTGATCCGCGAATCCCTGAACGAGGAGGGCGTGGGCGGCATGGAGTCGCTGATCCGCTGGGTGGCGACCAGCGCGTTCACGGTGGAGCTGGTGGGCGCGGTGCTGTTCGCCTTCCGCTTCATTCCGAAGTACGGCCCGTGGAAGGGCGCGTTCTATTCCATCTTCCACGCGGTTTCGGCCTTCTGCAACGCGGGCTTCGACCTGTTCGGCAACTACTCCAGCCTGACCGCCTTCCGGGGCGACGAGCTGGTGAACCTGACGGCGATGCTGATGGTGGTCGTGGGCGGACTGGGCTTTGCGGTGCTGCGGGACCTGAAGGATCGGCGCAAGAGCGGCTATCTGCACTTGCAGACCCGCATCGTGCTGAGCACCTACGGCATTCTGCTTGCCTTTGGCTTTGTGTTCACGCTGATCTCCGAGTGGAGCAACCCCGCCACGCTGGGGAACCTGCCGCTGGGCGAAAAGCTGCTGGCGGCGCTGTTCCAGTCGGTCACGCTGCGCACGGCGGGCTTCAACACCATCGACGAGGCCGCGATCCGTCCGGCGGGCAAGCTGGTGGCGAGCCTGCTGATGTTCACCGGCGCGTCGCCCGCATCCACCGGCGGCGGCGTGAAGGTGACCACCATCGCGGTGATCTTCCTGGCCGTGCGCATGACGGTGCGGGGCGAACATTCCATCGTGGCGTTCAAGCGCAGCATCTCCAACGACCTGGTGCGCCGGGCGCTGGCGGTCACGCTGATCGCGGCGGGGATCCTGCTGATCGACACCGTGACCATCTCCCTCATGCAGCCGGAGCTTGAATTCATGGACGTGCTGTTCGAGTGCGCGTCGGCGGTGGGCACCGTGGGCGTTTCAGCCTTCGGCTCCGCAAATCTGCACACGATTCCCCGAATCATGATTATCCTGACCATGTTCATGGGGCGCATCGGCCCGCTGACCATGGCGCTGGTGCTGGCCCACCGTCAGAACGCAGTGAAGCCCCGGGTGGACTATCCCGAGGGCCACGTGATGATCGGCTAAAAGGAGTATGTATATGAAGAAAAAGCAGTATCTGGTCATCGGCCTGGGGCGCTTCGGCTCCGCCGTGGCCACCACCCTGCACGCCGAGGGCATGGAAGTCTTCGCCGTGGATCGCAACATGGAGCGCGTGGAGGCCCACCGCAGCCGCCTGACGGACGTGGTGCGCGCCGACGCCATGGACAAAAGCGTGCTGGAGCAGATCGGCGCGAAGAACTTCGACGTGGCCATCGTCACCATCGGCGAGGACATCAAGTCCAGCGGCACCATCACCATGCTGCTCAAGGAGATGGGCGTGAAGTGCGTGATCGTGAAGGCCTTCGACGAGTTCCACGGCCGCATGCTGACCAAGCTGGGCGCGGACAAGGTTGTTTTCCCGGAGCGGGATATGGGCCAGCGCATCGCGCATAATCTGGTATCGGAGAAAATTCTGGATTTCATCGAGCTCTCGCCGGACTATTCGCTGATGGAGATGCGCCCGAACCCGGAGTGGGTGGGCCACACCCTGGGCGAGCTGAACCTGCGCGGCCGTTACCAGACCAACGTGGTCGCGGTGCGCTCGGGAGAAATGGTCAACGCCATGCCGGATCAGAACACCCGCATCGCTGCGGACGATGTGATGCTGGTGGTGGCGCTGACGGAGGCGGGCAAGCGCAGGTGAGATCCGGCGATGGGAGGCCGGTATGGATCAATCGCGGGGCGTGCTGTTTCTGAGCGATCCGCTGCGCGCGGACCTACGGGGACGAAACATCGAACGAATGCTGCGGTCGGCGGATGACGTCGGCCGCAGGCTGCTTTCTGTCGCTTTCCCAGAGGTGGAGAAGTGTCTTCCCCATGCCCAGGCGGCGCTGTGGGAGCTTCGGCGGCGCTGCAGCTGGGTCTGCGTGGCGGCGGAGCGCGGCTGCGCGGGCGTGGCGATGGCGCTGGCGGAACAGCTGCCGGTGGATCGGGTGGTCTTGATCGGCGGAACGCCCTTTTCACCGCTGCCGGAGGGCGGAACCGCTGCGCGCAGGCGGGAGATGCGTCGGATGGACGCGTTTGCGCGGCGGAACCTTGCGCTTCTGGTGGCGGAGCTGCTGCTGGTGGACGTTCCGGAGGAGGAAATGCGCCGCCTGGCCTGCGGTCTGGGTCGGAATGTGCGCCTGCGCGCGCAGCAAACGGCGGATTGGGGATGTTTTGTGGAAGCGTGGCAGGATAACGGAAAATAACTTGCGTATTTCATGGAAATGTGTATAATATACTATTAGACACTTTTGGACTTTTAGGAATGTGAGGAAGAAACGTATGAATGCAAGACTTGCCAAAGTTCTGGGCCTGATTCTTACGCTGGCCCTGGTGCTTTCCGGCTGCAATTTGATTGAAGTGGACGCCGATATGCAGGCGGACGAGGACATCGCCAAGCTGGACAAGCAGTTCAGCCAGGTTGTCGCCACCTATGACGGCGGCGAGGTCACCGCGGACGATGTGATGGGCGAATTTACCAACAACTACAGCCAGACCTACTATCTGTATCAGTACTACTTCGGCTACACCATGACCGCCGACGAGGTGCACTCCCTGATGGAGGACAGCATCAACCAGCACGTGCGCAATGCGATCGTCGCGGAGCACTTCGACGAGAGCATGGAGCTGACCGCCGAGGAGCTTGCCGAGGTCGAGACCCTGGCGCAGGAGAACTACGATTCCGTGTATGAGAGCGCGCTGGACGCTGCCGAGGGCAAGACCGACAAGGAGAAGCAGGCCAACGCCCGCGTGCTGCTCAAGCAGGAGGGCCTGACCTACGATTCCATCTACGCCAGCCAGCTGGTCAGCGCAAAGGTGACCAAGATGGAGCAGAGCTTGCGCGACGCAGTGACCGAGGTCAGCGACGAGGAGCTGCAGGCCGCCTATGACGCGAAGCTCGCCGAGGATCAGGAGAACTACACCGACGGCTCCAGCTTCGAGTCTGACATGACCGGCGACAGCGCCATCGTGTGCTGGATGCCCGAGGGCTACCGCACCGTCAAGCACATCCTGGTGATCCCGGAGGACGATTTGATGTCCTCCTACACCACGGCGGTGTCCGATCTCTCCAGCGCCCAGTCCACGCTGGAGGGCTATCAGGCGGAGCTGGCTGCGCTCAACGACGATGACGCTGCCGAGGATGCGCGCAGCGCCGAGGAGATTCAGGCTGACATCGACGCAGCTGAGACTGCGGTCGCCGACGCCCAGAGCATCCTGGACGCCGCCGCGCGCGCCTGCCTGAACAGCGTCAAGGAAAAGACCGACGAGATCTACGCCCGCCTGGAGGCCGGCGAGGACTTCGCGACCCTGATCGCCGAGTACGGCGAGGATCCGGGCATGCAGAACGAGCCCACCAGTAGCCGCGGCTACTACGTCAGCGCCGCTTCCACCAACTGGGAGGCCAACTTCCGCGACGCGGCCATGGCCCTGGAGAACGTGGGCGACTACACCCTGGAGCCCGTGATCAGCGGCAGCGGCGTGCACATCATCCGCTATGAGAGCGATGTGACCGCCGGCCCCGTGGCGCTGGACGAGGTGCGCGACGCCCTCTACGAGCAGACTCTGACCGAGAAGCAGGAGGCCAATGTGACCGACACCATCGACGCCTGGGTTGCCGAGCGCAACGTCAGCGTCGACGCGGACGCGTTCGAGTCCGCCTACACCGGCGAGGAATAAGCGAAAAATCAGAAAGAGGCTGTCCCGGAATGGCAAAAGCCAAGCGGGACAGTCTCTTTTATGTTCAGATGTACTTCTGCATCTGCTTCAGCGCGGCCTTCTCCAGCCGGGAGACCTGAGCCTGGGAGATGCCGATCTCCTCGGCGACCTCCATCTGGGTCTTGCCCATGAAGAAGCGCTGGCGGATGATGTGCTGCTCCCGCTTTTGCAGGTGGTCGATGGCGTTCTTGATGGACAGATCCCGCACCCACTCGTCCTCGCTGACGCGCTTGTCCCGGATCTGGTCGGCCACGTAGATCGCGTCGCTGCCGTCCTGGTACACCGGATCGGAGAAGGACACCGGGTCCTGGATCGCCTCCAGCGCGAAGATCACGTCCTCCTCGGGCAGCTGCATCTCGTTTGCGATCTCCGAGATGCTGGGGTCGCGGTTGTTCCGCGTGGAGAGCGCGTCCCGGGCCTTGAGCGCCTTGTAGGCGGTGTCGCGCAGCGAGCGCGAGACGCGGATGGGGTTGTTGTCCCGCAGGTAGCGGCGAATCTCGCCGATGATCATGGGCACGCAGTAGGTGCTCAGGCGCACGTTCATGCTCAGGTCGAAGTTGTCCAGACCCTTCATCAGGCCGATGCAGCCCACCTGAAACAGATCGTCCACGTTCTCGCCCCGATTGTGAAAGCGCTGCAGCACGCTCAGCACCAGGCGCAGGTTGCCCTGGATCAACTCGTGGCGCGCCTGCTGATCCCCGGCGTGGGCGCGCTCCATCAGCTCGCGCATGGTTTCGTGGGAGAGCACCGGGAGCGTCGCCGTGTTCACGCCGCAGATTTCCACCTTGTTCAAGGCCATTTGGTTCACCTCCAACACGTGCAGTATTGCCCGCGGGAGGTCGGGGTATACCAAAAGAGATGGCCCGACAGGATGAAAACCTGTCAGGCCGTTTCTAATGCGGTGTTTATTCCTCGTCGGTGGTGTAGCAGCGCAGAATCTCGCCGAAGAACATGGTGTGGAAGTCGCCCGCGCCGTAGACGCCCTTTGCAAGAGACGGATCCATGCGGTCAGGGGTCATGTCCTGTCGGAGCAGCGTGCGGCACTCGAAGTGCAGCCCGCATTCACCGATGATGGGCGCGGACACCGCCTGCGCGGGCACTGCGGTGATGCCGTGGCCGTCGAACTTGTTCAGATCCCGACCGGACTTCGTTCCGGCGAAGAGCAGCTCCTTGCGCAGCGGATTCTTCGTGGGCACGCTCACGGTGAATTCCCCGGCGCGCTCCAGCAGATCGTAAGTGTGGCGCTGCTTGCGCACCAGCGCGATGAACACCGGCTTCTTCCACAGATAGCCCACGCTGGCCCAGCCGATGGTCATGGTGTTGGGCGTTTCGCCGCCCACGTTCAGAAATACGCCGCCGTCGGCCAGGTGGGCCGTGGTGGTTGCAAGGGCGTCCAGATAGTTGATTTCCTTCACAGGATTCACCTCCGTGGTTTTATATGCGCCTGCGCGTGCAGGCTTGCGTTCAGTTGTGGTACAGGCGGTTGGTCTGGTAGGTGGGATCGAAGGTGATGTTCATACCCAGACGGTTGAACACGTTCTCGTCCACCTGAGAGAGGATCACGCTGGAGTGGGCCTCGCAGCCGCGCAGCTTGTCGATCTGATCAATGGCGGTGGCGGCGGTGGGGTTGGTGGCCGCGCAGATGGCCAGGGCGATCAGCACCTCGTTGGTGTGCAGGCGGGGGTTGCGGTTGCCCATGTGGTTCACCTTCAGATCTTGAATCGGCTCGATCACCGCCGGGGCGATCAGCTTGATCTCGTCCGGGATGCCGCCCAGCGCCTTCAGCGCGTTCAGCAGCGCTGCGGAGGACGCGCCCAGCAGCGCGGAGGTCTTGCCGGTGACCACCCGACCGTCGGGCAGCTCGATGGCGGCGGCGGGCTCTCCGGTGGCCTCGGCCACGCGCTGTGCCGGAAGCACCGTGCTGCGCATCTCGGGCTTGATGCCCAGGGAGTGCATCAGCAGCTCCTGCTTCTGGAGCTCGCCCGGCTCGGCGTTGCCCTCCCGCAGCAGGCGCGCGGTCTTGTAGTAGCGGCGGATGATCTCCGCGCAGGAGGCCTCGCGGCAGGCCTCGTCGTCCACGATGGCGTAGCCCGCCATGTTCACGCCCATGTCCGTGGGGCTCTTGTAGGGGCACTCGCCGTAGATGCGCTCGAACATCGCCCGCAGCACCGGGAAGATTTCGATGTCGCGGTTGTAGTTGACCGTGGTCTCGCCGTAGGCCTCCAGGTGGAAGGGGTCGATCATGTTCACGTCGTTGAGATCGGCGGTGGCGGCCTCGTAGGCCAGGTTCACCGGATGCTTCAGCGGCAGGTTCCAGATGGGGAAGGTTTCAAACTTTGCGTAGCCGGCCTTCACGCCGTGCTTGTGCTCGTGGTAGAGCTGGGACAGGCAGGTGGCCATCTTGCCGCTGCCCGGGCCGGGTGCGGTGACCACCACCAGCGAGCGGGTGGTGGGGATGTAGTCGTTGCGGCCGAAGCCCTCGTCGCTGACGATCAGCGGGATGTTGGCCGGATAGTCCTTGATGTAGTACTGGCGGTAGACGCTCAGGCCCAGCTTCTTCATCTTCGCCTCGAAGATCTCGGCGGAGGGCTGGCCGGTGTACTGGGTCAGGCAGATGCTGCCCACGTACAGGCCGAAGTCCCGGAACACGTCCACCAGGCGCATCACGTCGGAATCGTAGGTGATGCCCAGGTCGCCGCGCTTTTTGTTCTTTTCGATGTCGTTTGCGTTGATGGCGATCACGATTTCCGCCTGATCCTTCAG
>JBJEJN010000117.1:0-11308 GCA_051878085.1 Aristaeellaceae bacterium
CGAAACACAGGCGCTCAGCAAAGTCGTAGGCATTGCAGATCTGGTCGCATGGCAGAAGAAACGGAGTACATTTGAGGAGGTTGCACCGTCAACCGTAAAGAAGGTTCTTACCGGAAGTGGAAAAGCAAGCAAGAATGAGGTGGCTTGTTCACTTGAGGACAAATATGTTGCAGGAAGCTTCGAAACCGATGATGAGAGCGATGCGCTTGCCGTCGGTATCTGCTGGTGTATTCTGAAAAAAATCCTTGTAGAAAATTGAGGGCAGAATACAGGAAGAATCCAACAAAAACAGAGATTGTTATGTTTCCTTATCGGTGGCATAAGGAAACATAACGAAAAAACAAGGATTTTTGGGGCGGTTGACAGGCAAAAATGATCTGACTATACTGCTGATACCACGTTGAATCCAGTTGATGGAAGGGAAGCGAATAAACCAGAATATGGAGGGGATACTTGATGTGAAGAATCAGAAATAGACCGGAGGATGTATGGATTATCAAGTCATTCCTGAGGAAAAAATCGTCTGCGTTTGGAGCAACGAAGCACCGAAAGAAGAAATCGACAGGTACAGAAGCCAGGGATACAGAGTCGCTTACTTTATTCGGGGGGACAAACCTGTGAGGGATGTTTTGAAATCGATCATACTGTCGAGATGCTGAACGGACAGGGCGTGGTAATATTTTCCACGTCCTTGTTTTCATATTTCAGCTCTGTTAGAATGGACATAACAACTGGAGGTGCATGTATGGCATTGGCAATGCGACCGGATTCTTTCAATGTTTCGTTTTTTGACGAAGACCTTGCCAGAAAGAACTTTGACCATTCCGCAGACCATGTGGTGGGTTATGGGCGACTGTCCTTCGATGAAGATGGCGAGGGATATTGCAGCATCATCAACCAGAGGGATATTCTCGCTGAGTTCTATGAAAAAAAGTTCAAAAACGCTGCGTCCAGCTATGATTTTGTGGCCGACGACAATGTCAGCGGATACAAATTCGACCGTCAGGGGTTGTTTGACGTGCTTCAGCGCATTGAAAACGGCAGGTGCAACATTCTGCTTGCAAAGGATCTCTCCAGAATCGGCAGACATGGCGCGCTGACGCAGCTGTTTATCGAGCAGTGCGAACGGGTAGGCGTGCGCATTGTCGCCATGGATGACTACGACTCCCATAAGGAGAGCGACGAGCTCATCCTCGGCATTCGCGCGTGGAGCAACGAGCGCGTTGTCAAGGACACAAGCGCAAAGATTCTCAAGATTATCAAGCACAAACAGAAGGCCGGAACCTGGTTCTGTGCGGCTCCCTTCGGCTACAAGGTGCTCGATTACGCCGCCGGAACCGTCGAAATTGAGGAAGGGCCGAGCGCGATTGTCCGCCGCATCGCAGAGCTGTTCCTCGCGGGCAACGGCGTCAACAAGATCGCCCGGATTCTGAGCGCGGAGGGCGTGGCAACGCCAAGCATGCATTATCGCGATCAGGCAATCGCGGAGGGGAAGGAATACCGGAAAAAGGTCAGCACTGCATGGACGGGCGCGCAGATCTCCAAGATGCTGGACGATGAGTTCTACGTCGGCACCCTCGTGACAGGACGGTACAAGCGTCAGGGCATCAATGGCAAGGACGTACGCACGAAGCGCGAGGATCAGAACCGCTTTGAGGATCATCATGCGGCGATCTGGTCGAAGGAGATGTTTGAAAAAATCCAGGAGAGAAGGCAGGGAAGGAGAGAGGAAAACTACCGTGGCGTGAAAAAGAATGAAAGCCTGTTTCATGGCATACTCCAGTGCGGCGAATGCGGGCAAAAGCTGTACGCCTACGCGCGACCGGATTTGGACAAGCAGTACATCTGCTCAAACCATTTCAAGTACGGCAAGTCGGCCTGCTCGCGCCACATGATCAAGGAAAAGACGCTGGTTCGCATCGCAATCGAATATCTCACGCGCATCAGGAGCATGAGCGAGGAGATCATCGCGACCCTGGATGAGGACGTCCGGAACGCGAAGAAGGCTGCGCAGAAGAGAAGAATCACTGTGGAGCAGATGCAGAAGGAGCTTGCCGGATTGGAGGAGGAGCTTCACGCCATTGAATCCCAGCGCGTCAAGCAGATTCTGCGGCAGCCTGAAAAGGAGGATCTTCTCAATCAGATTTACGATGACATGCATCTCAAGACGCAAACCTCCATCAAACGGCTCCGAAAGGAGATCGAATCCATGAGCGATGAGAGCATCGGGATGGAGGAGTCGCTCAGGCAGACGAAAACTGCGCTTGCGGTCATTGACAGCGTTCTGGAGAGCGGCGAGCTGCGGCGGCGCGATATTGAGGAATTGTTCAAAAAGATTATCGTTTTTGAGGACGGGAGAGTGGTCATCCGGCTGAAGCCGGAGTTTGGCGCCCTGGAAACAGAGGATATGACCATCGTAGAGCGCTCTGTCAAGCAGCCGGAAAGGGTCTATGCGGTGAAAACTGAAAATGTCGCTTGTGAGGGAGACCCGCTGGAGATATTTACCGATCACGACGGCGAGGTGGTTCTGAAGAAGTATTCCCCCATCGGCGAGATCGCAACCATCGCCAAGGATTACACCGATTCCCTCTACCGCACGCTGGGCCACATCGCCCTCATCAGCGACCGGGACGCGGTGGTGTCGGCCTCGGGTGCGAACAAGCGGGAGTATATCGAAAAGGCGCTCAGCCCCGAGGTGGATCAGATCCTTCAGGCCCGCCAGCTGCAAATGCTGAACCTGGCTTCCGGCGCACGGATGATTCCCGTGACCAACGACGACCACGCCGACGCCTACTCCGCGCAGATCGTCGCGCCGATCCTCGCGGACGGCGAGATCATCGGCAGCCTGATTCTGCTGAGCCGGGAGTCCGGCACGCAGATGAGCGAGGTGGATCAGAAGGTGGCGGAGACCACCGCCAGCATCGTGGGACGGCAGATGGAGCAGTGATGAATGCGTCCCTTGCAGCCGGGGACGCTTTGTGGTAAAATGTTCATATTGCTTCAATTTCCATGAACTGGATGTGATGAATATGAACCGGATTACGGTTGTGGGCGTGGGCCTGGAGGTCGGCCAGCTGACCTTTGCAGCGGCGGAGGCGCTCAAAAGCGGCGCGCGGGTGATTCTGCACACCGGACGCATCGGCTGCGCCCAGTGGCTCGCGGACAAGGGCGTGCCCTACGAGACGCTGGACGAGCTGTATGAGCGCATCGAGGACTTCGACGAGCACGCCCGCAAGGCTGCGGAACATGTGATGGAGGCTGCGCAGAGCTCGGACGTGGTCTACGCCGTCTATGACGTGCGCGACCGCAGCGTGTGCGCGCTGAATGCGCTGGGCGTGCGGATGGAGGTCATCGCGGGGCCGAGCGTGGAGGGTGCGCTGCTGGCGCATCTGGACGGCGCGACGCGCATGCTGGAGGCCTCCGACTGGGAGAGCTTCCATCTTTCCGCCATGGACAATGCGCTGGTGCGGGAGCTGAACAGCCGGGAGCTGGTCTCCGAGGTCAAGCTGAAGCTGATGGAGTGCTATCCGGACGAGACGCGCTGCCTGGTGCTGATGGGCGACGGCAGCGTGGCCCGCGCGCCGCTGTACGATCTGGACCGCCTGAAGGGCTATGACCACCGCTGCTGCGCGCTGATTCCGGCGCAGCGGGATCTGATGCAGCTGGAGCGCTTCGGCTTTGACGAGCTGGTGCAGATCATGCGCATCCTCCAGGGCCCGGGCGGCTGTCCCTGGGATCGGGAGCAGACCCACGAGAGTCTGCGAACCTGCATGCTGGAGGAGACCTACGAGGCCATCGACGCGATCAACCAGGGAGATATGGATCACCTCTACGACGAGCTGGGCGACATCCTGATGCAGGTGGTGATGCAGGCGGAGATCGGCCGCAGGCACGGCGAGTTCGATATCTCGGACTCCATCACGGCCATCTGCGACAAGATGATCCAGCGGCACACCCACATCTTCGGCGCGGACAGCGCGGGGGACGCGGAGGAGGTGCTGGATCTGTGGATGCGCAACAAGATGAAGGAGCGGGGCCAACAGACCTATGCGGAGGTGCTGCGGGAGGTGGGCCACAGCCTGCCGGCGCTGCTGCGGGGCCGCAAGCTGATCGACAAGGCCGCGCGGGCGGGCGTGCTGCAGGCGGACGCACAGGCCATCGCCCGGGACGCGGCGGAGCGCATCGAGCTTGCCGCAGGCTCCGACGACGCGGAGCGCGCGCTGGGCGAGGCGATTCTCATGCTCTGCGCGCTGGCGCGGGTGAAGCAGGTGGATCCGGAGATCGCCCTCAACGAGGCGGCGGATCGCTTCGTGGAGCGCTTTGCGAAGCTGGAGGAGGCGCTCGGGGAGCAGGGAACGCCCCTGCCCGCACCGGAGGCGCGCGCCGCAGAATATTGGGATCGCGTAAAATTGTGAAAAAATGCATCGATCCGGCAGGAATTGGCTGGAAAGCAGCGAATATGCTTTTCATTGTGCGTAAAAACGATACGGCATCGATTGGAGGAAGCATTTACTATGAACAAGGCAGCCATGATCGCTAAGATTGCAGAAAAGACTGATCTGACCAAGAAGCAGGCCGAGGCCGCGCTCAACGCGTTTACCGACAGCGTGATCGAGGCGCTGAAGGAGGGCGACAAGGTGCAGATGATGGGCTTTGGCACCTTTGAGGTCAAGGAGCGCGCGGCGCGCACCGGCCGCAAGCCGTCCACCGGCGAGAGCATCGAAATCCCCGCCAAGAAGTCCCCGGTGTTCAAGGCCGGCAAGGGCTTCAAGGATCAGTTCTGATTGAAGCTGCTGCGCGTGAAGCGCGGCACGGCGGCTGAGGCGGCGAAGAATGTATGGATTGCATCCGCACATCGCCCCGGTGCGCCATCATCCGGGGGCTGCTCTTTCGAGCAGCCCCCTTTGTGAAATTATGGAGGAAAAATGAGCAGAAAAGCGATGGAAGCCAAAAAGCCCGTGGAGCGCGTGGAAATCAGCTCCATGCGCCTGGATAAGTTCCTGAAGATCTCCCGCATCATCAAGCGCCGCAGCGTGGCCAACGACGCATGCTCCACCGGGCACATCACCGTCAACGGCAAGGAGGGCAAGCCGGGCACAGCCGTGCGCCCCGGCGACGTGCTGGGCATCCGCTTCGGCGAGCAGTACCACGAGTACGAGATCGTGAGCATCGCGGAGCACGCGGCCAAGCAGGACGCATCCTCGATGTATAAGGCGAAGACATGAGCGTCTGGTGTGTGGTGCTGGCCGCAGGGAAGGGCACGCGGTCGGGACTTACGGAGAACAAGGTGTTCTTCCGCTGGCAGGGCAGGAGCGTGCTGTCCCGCTGCCTGGACGCGCTGGCGGCCTCCAGGGCCTATGATGGCATTGTGCTGGTGCTCTCGGAGTGCGATCTGCCCCGGTACCGTGAAATTGTGGAGACGGAGGGGGAGAATCCGCTGGTCAGGCGCGTCGCGCTGGGCGGAAAAACCCGCCGGGAGAGCGGCTACAACGGCCTGCAGGCGCTGCCGGAGGACGTGGAGATCGTCTCCGTGCATGACGCGGCGCGGCCCTTCGTGACGCCGGAGATCATCCGGGCAACCATCGAGGACGCGCGGAAGTACGGCAGCGGCGTGATTTCCACCCCGGTGGTGGACACCATCAAGCAGGTGGATCCTCAGACGGGCCGGGTAACCACGCCGGAGCGCTCTGCGCTGCGGGCGGTGCAGACGCCCCAGAGCTTCAACTGCGAAATGCTGCGCAGCGCACACGCGCGCGCGAGGAAGGAGGGCCTGGAGGTGACGGACGACGCCATGCTCTTTGAGCACGAATACGGCACGGTGCACCTGAGCGATGCGCCGGGCGCGGAGAAGAACGTGAAGCTGACCAACCCGGAGGACTTCCACCGTCTGGCCGGAACGCCGCCGCTGCGCATCGGCTCGGGCTACGACGCGCACCGCCTCAAGGAGGGCCGAAAACTTGTGCTCTGCGGCGTGGAGGTTCCCCACGACCGGGGCCTGGACGGGCACTCCGATGCGGACGTGGCCGTGCACGCACTGATGGACGCGCTGCTGGGCGCGCTGGGCGAGGGCGACATCGGCCGTCACTTCCCGGACAGCGATCCGCAGTACAAGGGCATCTCGTCGATGCTGCTGCTGGGGCAGGTGATGCAGCGCGTGCGATCTCGTGGCTACCGGGTGGAGAACGCGGACGTGACCATCGTGGCCCAGAAGCCGAAGCTTGCGGGCTTCATCCCCCAGATGCGGGCGAACGTCGCCGCAGCGCTGGGCGTGGACGTGGATTGCATAAACGTCAAGGCCACCACCACCGAGCGCATGGGCTTCGAGGGCGAGGAAATCGGCGTCTCCGCCCAGGCGGTGGCGCTACTGGCGCGCGTATGACTTACACAATTTGAAGGTGATAAACATGATTGGAATTTTGTGCGCGATGGACAGGGAGCTCGAGCTTTTCCTGGAGGAAATCGAGCAGCCCGCAGTACATAAAGAGTTGTACGGCTACGACTACGTGCAGGGCAAATTGAAGGGCGTGGACGTGGTGCTGTGCAGGTGCGGCGTGGGCAAGGTCAACGCCGCCGTGTGCACCCAGACGATGATCATGACCTGGCCGGTGCGGCTGATCGTCAACTCCGGCGTGGCTGGCGCGCTGCGGGAGGGGATGCAGGTGGGCGACGTGTGCGTCGCCACCGACCTGGTGCAGTACGACGTGGACACCTCCGCCGTGGGCGACCCCGTGGGCTTCGTGTCCACCGTGAACCAGACCTACTTCCGCTGCGCGGAGTGGGCGGTGGACGGCATCCTGCGCGCAGCGCAGTCCATCGACGGCGTGCGCGCGTACACCGCCCGCATCGCATCCGGCGACCAGTTCATCGACGATCAGGCCCGGAAGGATCGCATCGTGCGGCTGTTCGACGCCTCCGCCTGCGAGATGGAGGGCTGTGCCATCGCCCAGGTCTGCTTCATCAGCGGCGTGGACTGCGCCGTGATCCGGGCAATTTCCGACGCTTCCACCGGCAGCCACGATGTGGAATACAAGCGATATATGCCCATGGCGGCGGAGATTTCGGCCAGGGTCGTGCTGAAATTTCTGGAAAATCTGTAAAATTATGGATGAAGCGGGCCGCAAACGCCCGTTTCTTTCTTTTTCCTCTTGCAAAATGCCGCAATTGGCGCTATAATAGTCAAAGATGGTCAAAACATCGCCGGAGACGGCGGTCACTTGCCTGAAGGAAGGTGAAAACATGGCGCAGCTCAGCGATACGATTGAGCAATTTATCAAGGAACTGATGAGCGAGGACGCGCACATCGAGCTGCGGCGCAACGAGCTTGCGCAGCACTTCGGCTGCGCGCCGTCCCAGATCAATTATGTATTGGCGACGCGCTTCTCGGTGGACCACGGCTATCTGATCGAGTCTAGGCGCGGCGGCGGCGGCTACGTGCGCATCGTGCGCATGCATCCCCGCGAGGAGGGCAACCTGCTGGACGCGCTGCTCAAGCGCGTGGGGAATTCCATCGACGAGGAAACGACGAACGCGATCATCGAGAATCTGGTGGACGCGAAGCTGGCCACCCCGAACGAGGCGGCGCTGATGCGCGCGGCCACCGGGCGCAACGCCCTGAGCCTGCCGGTGAGCGGCAAGGACGTGCTCCGTGCGGCGGTGTTCAAAAATATGCTGATTCAGGTGTTCCGCAATGCCGAGGAGGTGCTGGAAAAATGATGTGTGAAGAGTGCGGCGTGAACCCCGCGGTGTTTCACTTTGTGACCATAAGAAACGACGAGCGGACGGAGCGCAACCTCTGTCCGGCCTGCATGGCGAAGTACAAAAAGCAGCTGCCCGGCATCGACATCAAAAACCTTGCGGGTATCCTGAACAATCTGATCGACGGCAAGAAGGGCGCGGGCAAGGAGGAGGTCGATCCCGAGACGGAGGCGATCACCTGCGAGCAGTGCGGCATGACCTACGGCGAGTTCCGCAAGTGCGGCATGCTGGGCTGCGCGGCGTGCTACGACGCCTTCCGTGAGCCCATGACGGCGCTCTTGCAGCGCATCCACGGCAACACCCAGCACGCGGGGCGCGTCCCCGGCGGGGTGCACAGCGGGGTCTCCATCCGCATGAGCATCGACCGGCTGAAGCAGCAGCTGCAGCGGGCCGTGGCGGCGGAGGAGTATGAGCAGGCCGCCAAGCTGCGCGACGCCATCCGCGCGCTGAGCGCCCAGCTGGAGCAGCGGGAGAAGGCGGTGCACGTTGCGCCGCCGGAGCGCATCGAAAACTGGATTCATCCGGAGGGAGGCGACTTCCATGCGTGAGTACGTCTGCGCGCCGGATCAGGACGTGGTGATCTCCAGCCGCGTGCGCCTGTCCCGGAACTATCAGGATCTGCCCTTTTCGCCGAAGCTCACCCCGGAGTACGCCAACGAGGTGATCGACCGCACGGCGAAGTCGGTGTTTTCCAGCAAGCACGGCGCGTCCTTCATGCTGCTGCGCATGAACGATCTGGAGAACGACGCGCGCAACCGCCTGGTGGAGCACCACATGATCAGCTACGACCTCCTGAAGTTCTCCAGCCGGTCTGCCGCGATGGTGTCCTCGGCGGGCACGGTCTCCGTGATGATGAACGAGGAGGATCACGTGCGCTTCCAGGGCCTGCTTCCGGGCCTGCAGCTGGAGCGCAGCGCCGAGATGGCCCTGGGCCTGGACGAGAAGGTGGGCGAGGACTATCCCTTCGCCTTCGACACCCAGTGGGGCTTCCTGACGGCCTGTCCGGCGAACACCGGCACCGGCATGCGCGCCTGCGTGATTCTGCACCTGCCTGCGCTTGCACAGGCGGGCCAGATGGGCGCGGTGATGCAGTCCGTGGCGAAGCTGGGCCTGACGATTCGCGGCATGTACGGCAACGGCGCGGAGGCCCAGGGCCAGCTCTATCAGATGAGCAACGTGGCCACCCTGGGCAGAAGCGAGGAGGACGTGATCCGTTCGCTGGTGGCTGCAACCGAGGAAATTGTAAATCACGAGCGCGCCATGCGCGAGAACGCCGAGAAGAAGGATATGCTTCAATTGCAGGATGCGCTGCTGCGCTCCTGGGGCGAGACGATGCATGCGCGGCTGATGAGCACAAAGGAATTCATGCGGCGGTATTCGGACATCCGCTATGCCGCCAGTCTGGGCTATCTGCATCTGCCCATACCGGCGCTGGATCTGCTGATGATGGATCTGCAGCCGGGCTCGCTGGGCGTGCGCGCCGGACATCTGATCGGCGAGCGCGAGGCGGAGATTCTGCGCGCGAAGATTCTGCGCGAAGAGCTTTCCGCACTTTCCGGCGAGGAAAACTAAAATAGAGCGTGTTTCTAAACTCGCCAGAAGCATCTTCGGCATCTTTTCATGCACTTCTGCGTCTTCAAACCTTGATTTACCTCCAGTAAACCATCGGTTTTCATCCTTGAATTGCGTGAAAATCTGCTCGAAACTGCACCTGTCTCATTTTAGAAACCCACTCTAACCACCTGGGAGGAAATTCAATGGCATATTTTGCAAAGTTTACGGAGCGTGGACAGCGCGCGCTGATCGCGGCGCAGACCGAGGCTGCACAGCTGGGCCGATCCTATGTGGGCACCGAGCACCTGCTGCTGGGCGTGCTCACCGACCCCGGCGCGGCGGCGGGCATCCTGCGGGGCGTGACGCTGGACGGCGCGCGCAACGAGATCATCGCGATCCTGGGGCGCGGCACCGACAGCATCGAGGGCAAGCAGATGGTGTACACGCCGCGCACCAAGAAGGTGATCGAGCAGAGCGTGCGGGAGGCGCGGGAGCTGAAGCAGAACTACGTCTCCGTGGAGCACCTGCTGCTGGCGCTGATGCGTGAGCGCGAGGGCGTGGCGGCCCACGTTCTGATCAAGATGGGTCTTGATCTGAACAAGGCCCGTGAGGAGCTGCTGCACATCCTGACCGGTACGGACGACGGCGCGGCGCAGGGCGAAGCTGAGGCGCAGGAGACGCCGATTCTGGATCAGTTCTCCCGCGACCTGACCGCCGCCGCACGCGCAGGAGAGCTGGACCCGGTGATCGGCCGCGAGCGCGAGATCGAGCGCATCGTGCAGATTCTCTCCCGCAGGCGCAAGAACAATCCGGTGCTCATCGGCGAGCCGGGCGTGGGCAAGTCCGCCATCGTGGAGGGACTGGCGCAGCTGATCGTGGAGGAGAACATCCCGGAGATCCTGCGCGGCAAGCGCGTGGTGTCGCTGGACCTTGCGGCCATGCTGGCGGGCGCGAAGTACCGCGGCGAGTTCGAGGAGCGCCTGAAGAACGCCATGGCCGAGATCAGGAAGAACGGCAACATCATCATGTTCATCGACGAGCTGCACACCATCGTGGGCGCGGGCGCGTCCGAGGGCGCGATCGACGCTGCGAACATCCTGAAGCCCATGCTGGCGCGCGGCGAGATTCAGTGCATCGGCGCGACCACCCTGGGCGAGTACCACAAGCACATCGAGAAGGACGGCGCGCTGGAGCGCCGCTTCCAGCCGGTGCAGGTGGGTGAGCCGACCAAGGAGGAATCCGTGGCGATTCTGGCGGGCCTGCGCGACCGCTATGAGGCGCACCACCGCGTGCGCATCACCGACGAGGCCCTGCGCGCCGCCGTATACCTGTCCGACCGCTATATCCCCGACCGCTGTCTGCCGGACAAGGCCATCGACCTGATCGACGAGGCCGCGTCCCGGGTGCGCATCCAGGCCTTCACCGCGCCGCCGGACATGAAGGAGCAGCAGCTGAAGCTCTCTGCGCTGAACAAGGAGACCGAGGAGGCCGTGGCCAACGAGGACTTCGAGACCGCAGCGCGCCTGCGCGACCGCAAGAAGGAGCTCCAGAACGAGATGGAGGCGCGCCGCAGCGCGTGGGAGCAGAAGCTCAACAGCAAGATGGAGACCGTCGGCGAGGAGGAGGTTGCGCACATCGTGTCCATCTGGACGGGCGTGCCGGTGAGCAAGCTCACCCAGGACGAGGCCCAGCGGCTGATCCACCTGGAGGACACGCTGCACAGGCGCGTGGTGGGCCAGGAGGAGGCCGTGAAGGCGGTCGCCCGGGCGGTTCGCCGCGCGCGGGCGGGCCTGAAGGATCCCAACCGTCCCATCGGCTCGTTCATCTTCCTCGGCCCCACGGGCGTTGGCAAGACCGAGCTGTGCAAGGCGCTGGGCGAGGCGCTCTTCGGCGACGAGGACAGCCTCATCCGCATCGACATGAGCGAATATATGGAGAAGCACTCCGTCTCCCGCATGATCGGCTCCCCGCCCGGCTACGTGGGCCACGAGGAGGGCGG
>JBJEJN010000118.1:0-2233 GCA_051878085.1 Aristaeellaceae bacterium
CTTGATCTTCTCGATGTTCGCGCCGTTGGCGCCGATGACGATGCCCGGCTTGGCGACGTTCAGGGTCACGGTCACGCGAACCTTGTCGTTGTCAAAGCGGCGCTCGATGCCGATGTCGGAGACGCCGGCGTCATAGAGCTTGACAGTCTTCTTGCTCTTGTCATCGGTGAACTCCAGATTCTTGATCATCTTGCGGAGCTTCGCGTCGGACACGAGGTTATCCGCAAAGTTCTTCTTGTCCGCATACCAGCGGGTGCTCCAATCCTTGATGACGCCGACGCGGGCGCCATGCGGATTCACTTTCTGGCCCATCCGAAAACCTCCTTACTTCTGGTCGAGCACGACGGTGATGTGGCTCGTGCGCTTGAGCATCGGGGAAGCGCTGCCGCGGCTGCGGGCAACGTAGCGCTTGAGCGTCGGGCCCGGGTTGGCGAACACCTCCGCGACGTACAGGGAGCCGCGGTCCATGCTCAGGTTGTTTTCGGCGTTGGCAATCGCGGAAAGCAGCAGCTTCTCCACCACGGGGGCGGCGGCCTTCGGCGTGTACATCAGGATCGCAAGCGCTTCGTCGACCTTCTTGCCGCGGATCAGATCGATGACGATCTTCACCTTGCGGGAAGAAATGCGCACGTAACGAGCGGTCGCGCGGGGACGACGATCCGCATTCTCCTTGCGGGCCTTCGTCTTTTCACGAATTCTGGTAGCCATGCGATTTCACTCCTTTACTTGCGGCCGCTGGCGCTCTCACCGGCGTGACCCTTGAAGGTGCGCGTCGGGGCGAACTCACCCAGCTTGTGACCAACCATTTCTTCCACGATGTAAACCGGCACATGCTTGCGGCCGTCGTGCACCGCGATCGTGTGGCCGACCATCTGGGGGAAGATGGTGGACGCGCGGGACCAGGTCTTCAGCACGCTCTTCTTGCCGGATTCGTTCATTTCCTCGACCCTCTTGAGCAGCTTCGCAGCTACATAGGGGCCCTTCTTGACCGATCTGCTCATTGATGAGTCCTCCTATTACTTGTTGCCCGCACGCTTGACAATCTTCTTGTCAGAGTACTTCTTGTGCTTGCGGGTCTTCAGGCCGAGAGCCGGCTTGCCCCACGGGGTGACAGGCGCCGGGAGACCGACGGGGCTCTTGCCCTCGCCGCCGCCGTGCGGGTGATCGCACGGGTTCATGACCACGCCGCGGACGGTCGGGCGGATGCCCATGTGGCGGGTGCGGCCGGCCTTGCCGATGCGGACGTTGCTGTGGTCGGCGTTGCTCACGGTGCCGATGGTCGCCTTGGCGTCGATGGACACCATGCGGACCTCGCCGGAGGGCAGGCGGACCTGCGCGTTGGCGCCTTCCTTGGCCATGAGCTGAGCGGCGTCGCCGGCGCTGCGCACGAGCTGGCCGCCGCGGCCCGGCACGATCTCCACGTTGTGGATCAGGGTGCCCAGCGGGATGTTGCGGATCGGCAGGGCGTTGCCCGGCTTGATGTCGGCGCCCTCGCCGCTGAGAACGGTGTCGCCGACCTTCAGGTCGATGGGCGCGAGGATGTAGCGCTTCTCGCCGTCGGCGTAGTTGAGCAGCGCGATGAAGGCGGTGCGGTTCGGATCGTACTGGATGCTGGCAACCTTGGCGGGGATGCCGTCCTTGTTGCGCTTGAAGTCGATCACGCGGTACTTGACCTTGTTGCCGCCGCCCTGGTGGCGAACGGTGATCTTGCCCTGCTTATTGCGGCCGGCCTTGTTCTTCTTGGTCTGAAGAAGGGACTTTTCCGGCTTCGTGGCGGTGACTTCCTCGAAGGTCAGCACCGACATGAAACGTCTGGCCGGGGAAGTCGGCTTATAAACTCTGATAGCCATTTGCTGTGAACCTCCCTGTTACTGCGCCATGCCGTCGAAGAACTCGATGGTCTTGGAGTCTTTCTTGAGCGTGACGTAAGCCTTCTTGATTTCGGGGGTGCGGCCGGCGTAGCGGCCCTGACGCTTGATCTTGCCGAGGGTGCGCAGGGTGTTGACGCTCTCGACCTTGACGCCGAAGACCGCCTCGACCGCCTGCTTGATCTCGATCTTGTTCGCGCCGATCGCCACTTCAAAGACGTAGCGCTTGTCCGCCAGGCCGTCGTAGGCCTTCTCCGTGAGCACGGGGCGGAGGATGATATCATGAGGATTCTTCATTACTGGTAAACCTCCTCAACGAGCTTGACCGCTTCCTCGGTGATGATGAACTTCTCATTGCCGAGGAT
>JBJEJN010000119.1:0-2209 GCA_051878085.1 Aristaeellaceae bacterium
GGTTTTCGTTTGGATAATGACAAGGCGTCGGGCCTGTGCATCATCAGGGCCTGACGCCTTGTTTTTCATGGCTGTGCATTGTTGTCATTTGAAAAGGCCACTTCGGCCAGAACTGCCTGTCCGGCAGAGAGATATTCCAGCTTGATCGACTTGCGCTCCAAGAACCAACTCTCCACGGCCTCCCAGGCAGCGACCCAACCGGCGATGCTCAGTAACTCCATGAAGACCGGGTTGGAAGCAGAAAGCTCCAGCGCGAAATAGAGCGTCAAGAGGATGACACCAAAGATCGCCAAGCCGATTGTCTTCATCCGGTTGATCCGCAAATCCTCTTTTTTGTCCCGCAGGGTGTACATGTAGTGCTCCTGAATGACCTCGCGCACGGTTTGCTGTGTGTCCCCGTCCGGTACGTGCCCATGAAAGCAAATCCGAACCGGGTATTTCAGGGGAATCGTGTACAGCTTTTCATCAATCAGCTCATAAATCGCGCCGTTCAGATCCCGCTGCTTTTGATATGTCAGCGGATTGAACAGCTCCGCGCCGTCAAACAGATTGACGTCAATCTGTGCTCTTCCATCGTCGCAGAGGTACTCGCGCTCCGTCATTTCCTCGGCGGAGGGAATCCGCTGTTCCAACTGCTGCATCTGCTCAAGCAGCGTCTTCATCCTGTTCATGATCGCTCCTTTCCTGGCCAGGCCGGTTTTCTCGTTTCCCGGCGCGTCAGAGCCCTTGAGGCCGACGGACGGTATCGCTAAGCGCCTTTCTGTGCCTGGCCATCCTGCTTTCAAGATTCAGCCGGTTCGTGCTGTGCTTGAGCAGCACGAGAAACTCGATGATGCGCTCGCGGCTCTCCTTGGGCAGTTCCTTCATGCGCGATATGGAGCCCGTCATGGTCCTCAGGCGGTCCCTGCGGATCTCGGACAGTGTGGTCGCCCCAGAGGCATACAACACGTCAAACAGGCACTCCACGGCCTGCCGCCGCTCATCCATAGACATCTGCTGGAGCCATGTGCGGACGGCCTGGTCCACCCGGAGGCTCCCAGACGTCAACGCATCCAGCTCCACAAAGTGATTGCCAACGATCTCCCAGGAAAAGCCGTCGTGCTGCAGAATGCCGATTTGCAAGCTGTCCACGATTTTGCGATGCTCATCGTGGGAGAGCAGCATGCCCACGACGGACGATTTAGGGACAATCGAGTGAATCGCGTGGGCGATTCGCCGGTATCCGTCGGAGGCGAGTAGTTCCTCCTGAAATCCCGGGCCATCATTGGACCACACGGCTTTGATCCGCTTCTGGATATCGACGGGGGCGAAGGAGGCGGCATACACGGCCAGATTGCCGCCCTTGGAGTGGCCGCCAAGAAGCAGCTGCTTTTCAGGATAGCGTGATGCAGTCTGGATCAGATAATGCACGGCTTCCCTGTGCGAGGGAATTTCCGGCATGCATGTGAGCAGGAAGTCCTCCTTCCAGCCCGCCAGATCATCCGTCGTGCCCCGGAAGGAGAGGTAGAGCTGCCGGCTGCTGATGTGGATGCAGATCGCATCAAACTGCTTGGCGTTCGCCGCGTCGAACAGGTCCACGCGGGAGGACAGCTTCATCCGCCGGTAGCGGCGGGAACGGGCCATCAGATACAGGAGCCACCGCAGCGACTCCTGCGAATTGCTGGCGGTGCGCGGCGGATCAGGGACCCCGGTTTCCTGAAAAAACTTGTGTGCGGCCTGCTCGACGGTGATCTCGCCTTGTCCGGGCTCTGGGATGATCTGCTTAAAGTCGAAGTAGCTCAGCATGGAGAGGATCAGGTTGTCCACCTCGCCAAATGGGCTTTCGGAGAGCGTCAGGTCGCCACGCCACTGGATATACGCAAAGATGTTGCCCATCGCTATTCCTCCGTCGGGAAATCGGTGGGCTTCATGACCTTCACCGCGCACAGCGCGACGCACAGGCTGAGGATGCCTTCCGCCAGCAGGGAGATGCCCATCAGCCCGGTGAGCACCTGCGCACTCTGCGAGGGACGCAGCATCAGCAGCATCCCCGCTATGCCGGCCAGAATTGCCATGACCAGAATCAGCCACCACGTTTGGAGGCCGAAGCGCCGCGCGTCCAGCGACGTCTGGATTTTGAGCAGACCATCCGCCAGAACGGCGATGCCCAGAATGATGCACAGAAAGCTCATCATGTGTTCTGGGCGCAGCAGAATCACGACGCTCAGCG
>JBJEJN010000120.1:0-47676 GCA_051878085.1 Aristaeellaceae bacterium
TCTACGGCTACCTGCCCGCCTGCCCGGAGTGCGCGCTGGAGAGCCGCCATCTGGGACTGGTCACCGCGCAGGAGGTGGAGAACCTCCACGAAAAGCTGCAAATCCTCGCGCAGCATGCGGAGGAGTGCATCGATCTGGACGGCCTGATCGCGCTGATGCGCGCACAGCCGCCGCTGGAGATTGCGGACAAGCGCTTCTCCCCCCTCGGCAGCGTGCGCATCGCCGTGGCGCGGGATAAGGCCTTCTGCTTCTACTACCGGGACAACCTGGAATTGCTGGAGGAGCTCGGCGCGGAGCTGATTGAATTCAGCCCCTTGACGGACGCTGTTCTCCCGGACTGCGACGGACTGATCCTGGGCGGCGGCTATCCGGAGCTGTACGCCCGCCAGCTGAGCGAGAATGCAGCCATGCGGGAGGACATCCGCGCAGCGGTGGAGAATGGACTTCCCACCATCGCGGAGTGCGGCGGCTTCATGTACCTGACGGAGCGCATCGCTGATTTCCCCATGGTGGGCGCGATCCCCGCGTCCTGCCGGGACACGAAGAAATTATCGCGCTTCGGCTACGCCACGGTGACGGCGGAATCGGAGAGCTTGCTGTTCGCGGCAGGAGATTTACTTCGCGGCCACGAATTTCACTACTGGGATGCGGATCATCCGGGCGACAGCCTGACGGCGCGCAAGGAATCGGGCCGCACGTGGCGCTGCGGCTGGACGAATGAGACCCTCTACGCGGGCTATCCCCACCTGTACCTGCACAGCAATCCGCGCTGCGCACAGCGCTTCATACAAAAATGTCTGGAAAGGAAGATGCGGCATGAAGCCGATGGAAATTGAGAGAAGGAGCTTTGAAATCATCACCGGGGAGCTGGGGGATCGGAAAATCGACCCCGAATTCGAGCTGGTGGTCAAGCGCGTGATTCACACCACGGCGGACTTCGACTACTATGAGAACCTCTGCTTCTCGGAGCACGCCGTGCTGCGCATGATGGACGCCATCCGCGCGGGCTGCGACGTGATCACCGACACCACCATGGCCCAGTCGGGCATCAACAAGAAGATTCTGGCCCAGTTCGGCGGACAGGCGCGCTGCTTCATCGGCGACGAGGACGTTGCCCGCGAGGCCAGGGAGCGCGGCGTGACGCGGTCGCTGGTGTCCATGGAGAAGGCCGCGCGGCTCAATAAGCCGCTGATCTTCGCCATCGGCAACGCTCCCACGGCGCTGTTCTCCATCTGCGATCTGATGCGCGCGGGGAAGCTTGCGCCGGAGATGATCATCGGCGTGCCGGTGGGCTTTGTGAACGTGGTCGAGGCCAAGGAGGAAGTGATGCACACCGCGCAGAACTACATCGTGGCCCGGGGCCGCAAGGGTGGCAGCAACGTGGCCGCCGCCATCGTCAACGCAGTTCTCTACCAACTGATTCAGCGGGAGGAATAAATTATGGTACACTTTGTCGGCGCCGGCTGCGGCGCAGCCGATCTGATCACCCTGCGCGGCGCAAGGCTGCTGGGCGAGGCGGATGTGGTCATCTACGCCGGTTCGCTGGTCAACCCCGAGCTGCTGAAATACTGCAAGCCCGAGTGCGAAATTCACGACAGCGCAAGGCTGACGCTGGAGCAGGTGATCGCCATCGTCCGCGATGCCGAAGCAGCGGGCAAGACCACCGTGCGGCTGCACACCGGCGATTCCAGCATCTACGGCGCGGTGCGCGAACAGTTCGACGAGCTGGAGAAGCTGGGCATCGCCTACGACGTGTGCCCCGGCGTGAGCGCATTCTGCGGCGCTGCGGCCAGCCTGAAGGCGGAATACACCCTGCCGGACGTGACCCAGACCGTCATCATCACCCGCATGGAGGGCAGAACGCCCGTGCCGGAGCGCGAGAAGATCCGCTCCCTGGCGGCACACGGCTCCACCATGGTGCTGTTTCTGAGCACCGGCCTGCTGGAGGGCCTGCAGGCCGAGCTGATCGCGGGCGGCTACGCCCCGGAGACCCCGGCGGCCATCGTCTACAAGGCCAGCTGGCCGGAGGAGAGGCAGTTTCGCTGCCGCCTGTGCGACCTCGCCGAGACCGCCCGCGCGAACAACATCACCAAGACCGCGCTGATCCTGGTGGGCGGCTTCCTGGGCGACCGCTACGAGCGCTCCAAGCTCTACGATCCCGGCTTCACCACCGAGTTCCGGGAGGCGGAGAAGTGAAGCGCGCCGCCATCCTGTATTTCACGGATCGGGGACAGGCTACCGCCGGACGGATTCAGGCCGCGCTGCAGGGGGACTGGGAGCTTACTCTGCACCGGCCCAGGGGCGGTGAGCGCTCCGTCGTGGGGGAGCTGTTCTCCAGCGTGGACGCGCTGATCTTCGTCGGGGCCTGCGGCATCGCGGTGCGGGCCATCGCACCCTTCGTGCGCAGCAAGACCACCGATCCGGCGGTGCTGGTGACCGACGAACGCGGCGTCCACGTGATCTCGCTGCTGTCCGGGCACATCGGCGGCGCAAACGAGCTAACCCGGCGCATCGCCGCGGAGATCGGGGGCGCAGCGGTCATCACCACCGCCACCGACGTAAACAATCGCTTCGCTGCGGACGAGTGGGCCGCGCGGAACAACCTCGCCATCTCTTCCATGAAAGCAGCGAAGGACTTCGCCGTGGAGATCCTGAAGCGCGATCTTCCGCTGTATTCAGACTTCCCCATCGAGGGCACGCTGCCCGGCGGGCTGTACCTCTATGCCGAGGCCAGCGCCAGCGACTGCGGCCTGGCGATCTCCTGCCGCAACGTCGCGCCCTTTGAAAGGACGCTGCTGCTCATCCCCCGCATCCTGCACCTGGGCATCGGCTGCAAGCGCAACACCCCGGCGGAGAACATCCGCCGCGCGGTGCAGACCGTGCTGGAGGGCACGAACCTATCGCCCCGGGCGCTGAAGTCCGTGGCATCCATCGACGTAAAGCGCGACGAGGCCGGGCTGCTCGAAACCTGCGAATCCATGCGCCTGCCCGTCAGTTTTTACTCCGCAGAGAAACTGCGGGCGGTGGAGGGCAGCTTTACCCCATCGAACTTTGTGCAGAACACCGTGGGCGTGGACAACGTCTGCGAGCGCGCCGCCATGCGCGCTGCGGGCGAGGGCGCGACCCGCATCGTCAACAAGACCTGTCTGGACGGCGTGACCGTCGCCGTCGCACAGGAGAAATGGAGTGCTTGCTTTGAATAAACTGTATGTTGTGGGCATCGGCCCCGGCGCAGCGGATCAGATGACCGTGCGCGCCCTGCGCGTGCTGGAGAAATGCGACGTGATCGCGGGCTACGGGGTCTATGTGGATCTGGTGAAGCCCCTGCTGCCCGACAAGGAATACCTGGTCACCCCCATGCGCAAGGAGGCCGACCGCTGCCGCATGGCCATCGACGCGGCGCTGACCGGCAAGGCCGTGGCCATGATCTCCAGCGGCGACGCGGGCGTGTACGGCATGGCCGGACTCATCTACGAGCTTGCCGAGGGCAAGGACGTGGAAATCGAGGTCATCCCCGGCGTGACCGCGGCGCTCTCGGGCGGTGCGGTGCTGGGCGCACCCCTGACCCACGACTTCGCCGTCATCAGCCTGTCCGACCTGCTCACCCCCTGGGACAAGATCGAGAAGCGCCTGGAGTGCGCCGCCGAGGCCGACCTGTGCATGGCCATCTACAATCCCGCCAGCCACCGCCGCGCGGACTACCTGCGCCGCGCCTGCGAGATCGTGCTGCGCCACGCATCCCCGGACACCGTCTGCGGCGTGGTGCGCAACATCGCCCGCGCGGGCGAGGAGATGCACGTGATGACCCTGCGGGAGCTTGCGGAATACCCGGCGGACATGTTCACCACCGTGTTCATCGGCAACTGCCAGACGAAGGTTGTCGGGGGCAGGATGGTCACGCCGAGAGGATACCGCGATGTGTAAGATCTGTATCTTTGCGGGCACCTCGGAGGGACGATCTCTGATCGAGGCACTCTCCGGCCGGGGCGCGGAGATCACCGCCTGCGTCGCCACGGAGTACGGCGAGGTGCTGCTGGGTGAACACAGCGACGTGCGCATCCTCGCCGGACGCATGAATGTGGAGGAAATGACCACTATGCTGCGCGCCGGGGCCTTCGACGCGGTGGTGGACGCAACCCATCCCTATGCGGACGTGGTGACGCAGAACATCGCCGCCGCGTGCCGGGAGGTGGGTGCAAGCTACTTGCGGCTGCTGCGCGGAAGCAGTATGGCCGAGGGCGACGGCGTGTTCGTGCCGGACGTGGAAGCCTGCGTGGAATACCTGCGAAGCACCGAAGGCAACATCCTGCTGACCACCGGCAGCAAGCAGCTTCCCCAGTTCTGCGAGGATCCGGCGTTGCGCGCGCGCATCTACGCCCGGGTGCTGCCGATGCAGGCCTCGCTGCAGACCTGCGCGGACTGCGGCGTCGCCCCCGACCACATCATCGCCATGCAGGGCCCCTTCGACGAGGCGCTGAACTGCGCCATGCTGCGCGCGGTGAACGCCCGGTACATGGTCACGAAGGACACCGGCGGCGCGGGCGGCTACGGCGCGAAGATCGCTGCGGCGAAGCGCGCGGGCGCGCAGGCCGTGGTGATCGGACGGCCCGCACAGGTGGAGGGCCTCTCCCCCGAGGAAATGCTGGCCCATCTGGAAAAGACGCTGCCCCTGACTCCGCCGCGCAAGCGCGTGGTGCTGGCGGGCCTGGGCATGGGCAATCCCGAGACCCGCACGCTGGGTCTGGAGCGCGCCATCCGCGAGGCCGACTGCCTGATCGGCGCGCAGCGCATGCTGGAGAGCGTGGAGACCGCAGGCAAGCGCTGTCACACCGCAGTCCTGGCACGGGACATCGCACAGTTCATTCGCAGCGACCCCGCCCGGCGCTACGCCGTGCTGCTCTCCGGCGACACCGGCTTCTACAGCGGTGCGCGGGGGCTGGTCGCGGAGCTCACCGACATGGACGTGGAGGTTCTGCCCGGCATCGGCAGCCTGCAATACCTCTGCGCCCGACTCAAGCGTCCCTGGCAGGACGTGCGGGCGCTGAGCCTGCACGGCAGGGAGTGCGACTTCGCGGGCGAGGTGCGCAGGAACCCGGCGGTGTTCGCCCTGGTGGGCGGCAGCGACGGCGCGCACCAGGCCATCGCGCGGCTGTGCGACGCGGGCCTTGGCGCCTGCACCGTGCATGTGGGCCAGCGCCTGGGTTACGGCGACGAGCGCATCGTCTCCGGCACGGCGCAGGAGTTGCTGAATGAGAGCTTCGATCCCCTGAGCGTGGTTCTGGTGGAAAATGCCCGCAGCGGCGAGTTCGTCGTGACCCACGGTCTGCCCGACGAGGCCTTTTTGCGGGACGAGACCCCCATGACCAAGTCCGAGGTGCGCAGCGTCTGTCTGAGCAAGCTACAGCTCACCCGGAGCGCGGTCGTGTACGACGTGGGCTCGGGCAGCGGCTCGGTGTCCGTGGAGTGCGCCCTGCAGGCGACCCAGGGCCGCGTGTACGCGATTGAAATGAAGGAAAAGGCGCTTGCGCTGACCCGGCGCAACGCGGAGAAGTTCAATCTGACCAACCTGGAGGTGGTTGCCGGAGCCGCGCCGGAGGCACTGGAGAACCTGCCCGCACCCACCCACGCCTTCATCGGCGGCAGCACGGGCAATCTGCGCGGCATCCTCAACTGTCTGCTTGCAAAGAACCCCGACGTGCGCATCGTGGCTACGGCGGTCACGCTGGAGACGGTGGCGGAGCTGACGGAAGTAAGCAAGTCCTTTGAAACCTGCGACATCGCGGAGGTTGCCGTGTCGAAGCCCCGCGTACTCGGCCGATACCGCCTGATGACCGCTCAGAACCCGGTGTACATCTTTACCATGCAACATGAAAACAAAAATTGACGCACTGGCGGGCAGGAAGCCCCTGTTCGCCTTCGACCTGGACTCCACCGTGACCCGCTGCGAGCTGCTGCCGCTGCTGGCCCGGGAGGTGGGGCTGGAGCAGGAGATGGCTGCGCTCACGGAGGCCTGCATGCAGAGCGGCGCGGACTTCGCGCCGGGCTTTGCCGCGCGGGTGGAGCTGCTGCGCGCCATCCCCCTCGATCGCGCCCGGAGGATCGCCGCAAATGTGCCGCTGCACGAGGGCATCGCGGCCTTTCTCCGCCGCAACGCCCCGCGCTGCCGCATTCTGACCGGCAACCTGGACGTGTGGATCGAGGAGCTGATCGCATCGCTGGGCATGACGGGCCGCTGCCTGTGCTCCCGCGCAGTCTGCCGGGAGAACCGCCTGCTGTGCGTGGAGAGCGCGCTGGACAAGGGCCGCGCCGCCATGGAGCTGCCCCGACCCTTCGTGGCCATCGGCGACGGCAGCAACGACATTCCCCTGCTGCGCGCAGCCGATCTCGCCATCGCCTTCGCAGGGAGCCGCGCGCCCTCGCAGGAGGTGCTGCGCGCGGCGGACGTGGTCATCGACGACGAAGCCGATCTCTGCGCCCTGCTGGAACAGTTGATTTGAAAGGAAGGTACAAGCCATGCTTGTGTTTGTTGGCATCGGCCCCGGCGACCCGGAGCTGATCACCCGAAAGGCCGCGCGCATCCTGCGCGAGGCGGACGCCATCGCCCTGCCGGATTCCGGCAGCGGCAACAGCGCCGTGATGCAGATCGTGGGCGATCTGATCGCGGACAAGCCCCTGTGCCGCCTGGAGATGCCCATGCGCGGCATGCGGGAGGACTGGGCCGCCGCCCACGACCGCGCTGTGGAGGCGTTGCTTGCGTATCTCAAAACCTACCCCACCGTGGCCTATCCGGTGCTGGGCGACCCGGGCGTCTATGCTTCGAGCAGCTATCTGCTGCGCCGCATCGCGCCCCTGCACCCCTGCACGGTGGTTCCCGGCATCCCCGCGATGTGCGCATCCGCCGCAGCCATGGGCGTGCCGCTGTGCGAACAGGGCGAAAAACTTACGGTGGTGGACAGCTTCGATCCCGAAGTGCCGATTCCCGAGGGCAATGTGGTGCTCATGAAGAGCGGCAAGAACATCGACGCGCTGAAAAATGCCCTCGCGGGCCGCGAGGCCTACGCCGCGCGCAATCTGGGCATGGACAGCGCCTGGACGGGGCCGCTTGCCGACATCCCCGCCGACGGCTATTCCTACTTCACCACGGTGATTGTGAAGCCCTGATGGGCACAAAAAAGCCAACCGATTTTCATCGATCGGTTGGTTTTTTATTTGCCTCACAGGAACTGAGCGAACACCTGCATCAGCACCACGGTCACCAGACCCGCCACGGCGATGGACAGGCTGCTCATCGCGCCCTCGGTCTCCCCCAGCTCCATGGCGCGGGTGGTGCCGATGGCGTGGGATGCGCTGCCGATGGCCACACCCTTCGCCACGCGCTCCTCCACGCGGATCAGCTTCAGGAAGCCCTCGGCCACAATGTTGCCCAGCACGCCGGTGATGCAGATGGCCACCGCCGTGATGGAGGGATAGCCGCCCATCTCCTCCACCAGACCCATGCCGATGGCGGTGGTCACGGACTTGGGCAGCAGGGTGATGTACCCGGCGTGATCCAAGCCGAACAGCAGCGCCATGAGCAGGATACTGCACATGCCGGCCAGCATGCCCGACAGGATGCCCGCGAAGATCGCCCGCCAGTTGGACTTCAGCAGCGACAGCTTCTCGTACAGCGGAATCGCCAGACAGACCGTCGCCGGGGTCAGCAGCCAGCTCAGGTACTTCGCCCCGGCGGCGTAGGTCTCGTAGTCCACCCCCAGCAGGCACAGCGCCAGGATGGTGAGCACGATGGAGATCAGCAGCGGATTGAGGATCGCCAGCTTGAATTTTCTGCGCAGGCGGTCGCCCACGTAATAGGCAAGCAGGCTGATGAGCACCCCGAAGAAGGCGGAAGCGGTCAGAAGCTCGTTCATTTGTTCGCCCCCTTTGCGCGCTTTTCGCGGCGGATGACCGCCTGGGTCACCCAGCCGGACGCGGCCATCACCACGAAGGTGGAGACCACCGAAATGACCGCCACCGGAACCACGATGGGCCGCAGCACGTCCCAGCTCGCCATCAGGCCCACGCCCGCCGGAATGAACATCACCGGCATGATCTCAATCAGGAAGTGCCCGGTGCCGCGAACGGATTCCAGCGGCACGATGCCCGTGCACAGGCCGATGAGCATCAGAATCAGGCCGTAGATGCCCGCCGGAACCGGCAGCGGTATCCACTGGTTCAACAGCTCGCCCAGGAAGGAGATCCCCAGGATGATGGTGAGACGATACACATGCTTCATTGCTTTTCCTGCCTTGTAACCAATTTGTCCGGCCCATTATAATGCAAACCTCAGTTGCATGCAAGCCGCTCCGGGAAAAGTTTTTGCCGCAATCAGCGCTTCAGCCTCCGGCGCAGCGCCTGAATGTACATCTCCATCGACCGCAGCCGCTCCCCGAGGGGCACGTTCATGCCCGGGCGCAGCACCGGCGATTCGGGCAATTCCTTGAGCGCCCGGTCGAAGGGCGCGTCGCCCCAGGCGGGCGCGCCGTCGGAGTAGATGCTGTCGATCCCATTGGCCTCCAGAAAGGCGACAAAGCGGCGGAAGTTCTCCGGATGCCGCCGTCCAGGCTCTGAAAAGTCCGCCGCTGCGTACAGCTCGCGGATGTCCTCATCCCCCCGCAGCGCCTCTCCGTCGACGAAGGGAAGGCCGTGGTAGCGCGCCAACTCCCGGGTGCGCAGATCGCAGGAGATCAGCAGCGAGGGCACGCCCGCCAGCAGCGCCGCAAGGTTCCCATGGATTCGGCTGCCGAAGGCGAAGTCCGCATGCTCCGCCAGAAAGTCGATCCAGCTCCGGGCGCTGACGAAGCCCGCCATCCCGCCCGTTCGGTACAGCGCATGCCGCCGGGTCAGCGGATAGTAGTCCGGCGCGTTCGCGCGGCTGCGGGCGCTGCACTCATAGCCGTAGCGCAGCAGCCACAGCTCCCGCTGCCGCTGGGGGATGAAGCAGACCTCCCCGAAGTCCGCCATACTCCGCCGGAGCAGCTCGTTTACCGCTTCAGGCAGCCCCGGAGCCGCGTTCACTGCGACGCGGCGCAGCTCCTCCGGCTCCTTTCTCCTAAGCTGCGGCAGCACATCGCCATAGAGGTAGGCAGACGGGCAGCCGATCACCGAAAAGTGCCTCTCCGGCACGAAGCCCAAGCTTTGCAAATACGCCGCAGTGTACTCCCCGCGCACGCCCAGCAGCGCCGACTTCTCCAGCACTGCGCATACAAAGTCGCGCGCGTCGCCATCGAAGGCAAAGCCCTGCCGCAGCTCATCTTCATTGCGCGCCTGTATGCCCACGCCGATCACCCAGCAGGGCAGCTTCGTCGCGCGCACAAAGCGCGTCAACAGCCGCAGGATGGGCGCATACTCCGGTCGGAACGCATTCGCCAGCGGAATCAGCACGCCGTCGTAGTCCGCATTCACCGCGTCCATGCTGCCGATCAGCCGCTCCACATCCTCCCGGAAGAAGTGCTCGAGCTCCACGTCGCCGGTCATCACCGCCCGAGCCACGCCGTTGTAAAACAGCAGGTTCCCGCTGTTGCTGTTGATTCGGTTTTTCATCAAAATGTCCCCCAGCGGGAACGTCTCCAAAGGGGTCATCCGCCCCCAGAACAGCAGCCTGCGCAAGTTCGCTCCTCCTCTGCGTGCATCCTCAACGCCAGTTTATCATTCCAGTGAAAGCGCGCCATGCTCCCGGCGCAGATCCGTGGGACAAGCGCCCTTTGTTTCGCCTTTCTTCGCGGCGGACGGCAACGCCCAATTCCACAATTCTCCCCGGCCGAAACAAAGGGAGCGCGATGCAAGACCGCGCTCCCTCTCTTTGAATCTGTATGGATCAGCCGACCTGGATCGTCACCGGCACGCGGGTGGAGGATACGACCGCGCCCTCCGCGTCGCACACGCTCATGACGGCCACGGCCTCGTAGCTGCCAGCCTCCAGCGCGCGGTTGAGCGCCACGCCCTCCAGGCTCTCGCCGGGCTGAATCAGTTCGGAGCGGTAGAGCTCCTCGCCGTCCAGCAGGATGCTCAGCACCACGGCGTTGCCGCTGATCGAGTCGTTGGTGTAGCTCCACTCCACGCTCACGCCGTCGTCGGCAACCTTCAGCACATCGCCCAGGGTGGACGCGGTGTAGGCGTCGCCCTCCACCAGCTCGCGGTTGAGGCGATAGGCCTCCAGCTCGGCGATGCGGGCGGCCAGCTCGGCATTGGCGGCCTCCAGTTGCGCGGTGAGATCGGCAACCTTCTCCTCCTCCGCAGCGATGCGGGAGGTCAGCTCCTCGATCTGGGATGCGGCCAGCGCAATGTCGCTCTCGCTCTGGGCGGTGAGCTCCTGAAGCTGCGCTTCGAGATCCGCGATGGTGGTCTCGCTGGTGGTGATGGCTGCGGTCAGCTCCTCCACGCGCGCCTGCGCCTGCGTAAGCTCCGCCTCCAGGGTCTCGATGCTGTCCACGGACGCGGCCAGCGCGCTCTCCTGCGCGGCGATCTCCTCCAGGGCGGCGTTCAGCTCGCCCACATAGTCCGCCAGCTCCGCCTTCAGCGCGTCCAGCGCCTGAACCTTCTCCTCGTCGGTCATGGAGCTGTCCGTTCCGTTGACGATGGCGTCGATGTCGCTGTAAATCTCGTCGATCTTGATCCGGGAATCGTCCGTCAGGATCTCCGGGGTCTGCACCTGGGGCACGGCCACCAGCGGCGCGCCGCCCTCGGCGGGCGCATTGGTCGCCTGTGCGGGCGCTTCCGTTTCGGCGGGGGTCTGCGCGCCGGTCGTCGTCTCCACGGGCACAACCTCGCCGCCCAGCTCCACGATGCGCTTCTCGGCGATCTCGATGGCCGCGTTCAGCTCGGCGATTCTGCCCTCCGCCTCGACCGCGTAGGCCTCCAGCTCACCGATGCGCTTCTGATACTCCCCTGCGGCGGTCTCCATCGTGGCGATGGTGTACTGCGCCGTCTGCTGCTCGCTGGCGAGCTGCTGCGCCTGGGTCTGCACCTCCGCCAGCTGGCCCGTCAGGGTCGCGTTGCTGCTGGTCGCCTCGGTCAGCTGGCCCTCCAGCGCGGCCTTGCTGCTGGCTGCCTCGGTCAGCTGGCCCTCCAGCTCCGTGACCTTCGCCTCCGCCTCGGTGGCGCGGGTCTCCTGCTCGGTCGCCTTCGCCTCCGCCTCCGTCAGCTGCGTTTCAAGGGAGGCCTTGTCCTCGTTTGCCTGCGCAAGCTCGGTTTCCAGACTCGCGCTGCTCTGCTCGAGCGCCGCAAGCTGTTCGCTCACCAGTTTGTACTCGCTGTCCAGCGTCTCATAGCTCTCCTGCTGCGTCGCCAGCTGGGTGCTGACCGTCGCCAGCGATTCCTTGGAAGTGGACAGCTTGCCGTTGATGATGATGACTGCCGCGATTGCCAGAGCCAGCAAAATCGCCAGCACGACAAGCCAGACCTTATTCTTGCGATCCATGGATAAGCCTCCTAACCCTTTCACGTATATGTAGTAATTATAACATAAGTCCCTTCATCTGAACAGCCCTTCCCGGGAAAAACTTCCATCGGGAAGGGCGTTCCTTTCCAAAATTTTACTGTCCTGCGGCGGTTTCGGTCTCGGAACCGGCGGCCTCCATCAGCACGGTGGTCTGCTGCATGCCGATGATCTTCCACTCGCCGTTTACCTTCACCAGCGTGATATCGTAGCGGCCGCCCTGCCAGGAGGGCACCGTTTCGGAGGCCTCGCTCCTGCGGCTGGCGATCACCGTGCCGGTGATGGACGGCACGCGCTCCACCACCGTGCAGGTGGCATAGTTATCCCAGGGCCAGGCCCAGAGCTTTTCGATCTTGAGGTCGTACTCGAAGTCGGTGATGGTGTAGTCGTCGTAGACGCTGGTGCCGTCGAAGGCGCCCTCCAGCGCGCGGTCGGCGCTGAGGAAGTCGGCGTGGAAGTAAAAGTTCAGATCCTCCGCGTCCTCCTGGGTCAGGATCACGCTGGCGCGCTTCTCCAGGCCGTCGGTGAGGATGATGTAGATGTTGGCCGTGTTCAGGCACATGTAGAAGCCGCACACCAGGATGCCGCAAACGATGCACAGCAGGATCAGCCGGGAGGCGATGAACCAGACCAGCCTGCGGAAATGAAGCACTTTTGCATTTCCCCTTTTGTTGTTTGATAGATTTATTCCGATTCCAGGATCTGGCGCAGCTGCTGGATCATCTGCTCGTCGGTCAGGCGGAACTTGAACACGACCCTTCGGGAGGCGTCCATGTTCTCGGTGCCGTTTTCATTGAAGATGCGGTCGCTGTAGCTGCGGCCGTTGACCGTGACCACGGTGCGCAGCTCGTTCTTCACGTCCGCAGATACCGCCCGGCAGCTGTCGCCCAGCACGTAGCTGGCCACCGCCAGCGCGCGCTGCTGGGAGAGCTCCAGGTTGGTCAGATACCCGCCCACGGAGTCCGTGTGGCCCTCGATGATGATCTCGGAGACGTAATCCCTGTACTCCTCGGAGAAGAGCACGTCCAGATACACCGGCAGGAAATCGTCCACGAAGCGCTTGCCCGCGTCGGTGAGCTTGTGCTCGCCGGACTCAAACAGCACGTCCGATTCCAGGGCGATGGAGCCGGTGGTGGGATCCACCGTGGCGGAGATGCTGTTGCTCTTGAGCGCGCTGGAGAGCGAGGTGATGATGCGGGTCTTCATGCCCACCAGCTGCTCGATCTGGGCCTGCTGGTTGTCCAGCTGGGCCTGCTGGGTGTTGATCTGGGCCTGCTGCTCGTCCAGCTGAATGCCCAGGGCCTCCATCTGCGCCTGCTGGGCGGCGATTTCGGCCTCCTTCTCGCTGAGCTTGGACTGGGTATCCGCAAGCTCGGTCTTCTGGGATTCCAGCACCGCCTGGGCGCTGTCCAGCTCCTCCTGCTTCGCGTCCAGCAGAATCTGCTGGGCGATCATCTGCTTCTCCGCGTCGGAGAGCTTGCTCTGCTGGCTCTCCAGCTCCGCCTGGGCCTCGTCCAGCTGGTACTGGCGGCGGGCGATCTCCGCCTGATTGATCTCCGCCAGATTGAAATATTGGTAGATGATGTAGAACATCACCAGAATGATGATCAGCACCAGCGAGCTCATCAGATCCGAAAAGCTCAGCCAGAAGCTGCCGTCGTTGCGCCCGTGCTGCCGGACGCCCGATCTTCGGTTGGATCGCATGCGCTTCACCGTCCCTTCTCAGGCGCGCGCGTCAGTGCCGGGAGCGCTGGTCGCCGTAGAGGCGCGCAACGGTCTCGTTCAGCACCCGCTGGGCCTGCATCAGGGTGTCGGAGAGGCGATCCACCTGATCCAGGAACTGGTTGGAGGTGTCGCTCACCGCCTGGGGCATGTGGCTCAGGGAATCCGAGATGCTTCCGGCCAGGTAGTCCACGCGCTGGGTGAACTGGTTGACGTAGTCCTGGTAGGAGTCCAGCGTCATCTTCAGCTCCGCAGTGATCGCGTCGGTGCAGTCCTTGTGAATTTCGCGCATGGTTTCGCCGGTGGCGCGCAGCTCCGCCGCAGCCTTCAGCATGCCGGTGGAGGCGTTGGCGCTGTCCTCGGCCACGCGCTTGGTGAAGCCGCTGAGCGAGGAATTCATCTGATCGATGCTGCGGGCAACCTCGGCCTGCATGGCGGAGACGGACTTGAGGTAGTTCGCCTGCTGGCGGCTGATCAGATCCATCTGCTCCACGCTGGAAGCCACGCGGGAGAAGGCCTCGTCGGTCTGCTGCTGGTTCTGGCGCAGGTCGTCGATGTATTTGGCGTTGGAGCGCACCATGTCGTTTGCGATGCGGGTGACCTCGCGGATGCTCTCCAGCATCTCGGCGCTGTCGCTCAGGCTGCCGCGCACGCTTCTCATGGCGCTCTCCTGCACGCTGGCGGCCTCCTCCATCGCATGGGACAGGCGCTTGATCTGGCCGCCCAGCATCTCGTCCATGCGGTCGATGAAGCGGCCCACCACCGCGTCGAGGAAGCGCATCTGCTCCCGGGTCGCCACGGTCACGAAGTTCTTCAGGCTCTGGTTCAGCGGCTCCACGGCTTTCTCCACCGCACCCGCGATGTTTTCGGAGAGCTTGCCGTCCAGATCGTTTGCCATCTTGCGGATCAGCGCCGTCTGCTCCTGCTGGTAGATGGCCACCTGGGTCATCGGATCCACGGAGAGCACGCCCGCGTGGCGGCTCATGGCGCTGTAAAAGTCGCGCAGCGTGTGCTCGGTGGAGCCCTGCACCGCGCGGGTGATGAGCGTAAAGCCCACCGAGCCCACCACGCCGAAGATCGAGGTCATGAAGGCGTAGCGCATGCCGGGGATCAGCGTGACGATGGAGTCCATCACGGCGGTGGAGTCGCTCATGCTGAAGCCGGTGAGGCCCTGGGCCAGGCCGATCAGCGTGCCCAGGAAGCCGATGGAGACCAGCAGGCCCGGCACCGCATCGCTGAAGGCCGCGCGCCCGGGGCCGTAGATCACCGTCTCCTCATTGATGAAGTCCTCCACGTTGGACGCGTTGTGGTACACGCCGTCCGCGAAGAACAGGTTGTTTAAGTATTCGCTCCAGTGGGCGCTGAGCACGCCCCTGCCCAGAAAATCGTCCTCCTGCCAGGACTTCTTCGCCTCCGTGCCGGCGCGGATGTTGCGGATCGCGCTGCGGATGGTTCCTCGGGTGCGCAGCACCGGAAACACGCACTTGATCAGGCCCATTATGAAGACAAACAGGATGACTGCATAGATCAGCAGATTGAAAATACTGCCGCCCAGGATGCTCTTTAAGGAAGAAAGAAATCCCATATGTACCTCCGTTTGTTGCGCTTTCTCACCGATATAGCTATACACATACAGTATAGCACCGGCATGCGACGGAATCTGGATGGCCGCATGACGAAATATCGACAAATGCGGCGCGCCTGTCCCTTGGACGGGCGGAAATTGGAAAAAGTTCAGCCGATCCGGCGGGGGAAGCTGCCGCATCCATAAAAAACAACTTTTTTTGCCGCAGATTCAACCAATCTGCACTTCCCTACGTCTATATGGATGAAAGCATGCTTGAAATGATTCTTCCGATCAGGAGGCAACGATAATGAAACGAATTCCCACTGCGATGTATCGGGGCGCGCTGCTGCTGTTCATGTTGCTGCCCATATGCGCGTCCGCCGAGACCTTCTACGCCACCTCGCAGGGCACTTACTACCACCTCGATTCCCAGTGCTCCGGCATGCAGAACGCCTCCCCCATGACCGAGGACGGCGCGCTGCTCTCCGGCAAGGCTCCCTGCCCGCTGTGCATCGCGGGTTGCGTCTACGCCACCGAGCAGGGCAGGTATTACCACCTCGATTCCAACTGCCAGGGCATGCAGAACGCGTCCCTGCTGACGGAAGCGCAGGCGGCCGCGCGGGACAAGCAGGCCTGCCCGGTGTGCGTCGAGGGCGCGTACTACGCCACGCCCCGGGGCAGGTACTACCACCGCATCTCCGACTGCTGCGGCATGCAGAACGCCTCTCCCGTGACTGCGGAGGACGCGATTCTCGCGGGCAAGGAGGCCTGCCCCACATGCGTCGCGGCGACCTGCTACGCCACTTCGCAGGGCAAGTACTACCACAGCGAGCCCCACTGTCAGGGCATGCGGAACGCCTCCCCGGTGTTCGCGGAGGACGCAATCCGCGCGGGGAAGCAGGCCTGTCCCGTGTGCATCCAATAGTGCAGCGATAACCCGGCGGAGCGCGCGAGGGTGCGCGCTCCAGCAAAGACGAATGCAGGTGTTACCATGAGCGACCAGGAGTACATGGCCCGGGTGCAGGCGATGGAGCGCAAGCTCTACCGCATCGCCCGCGCCGTGCTGTGGAATGACGCCGACTGTGCCGACGCCATTCAGGAGGCGGTGTTCAAGGGCTGGATGAAGCGCGGCTCCCTGAAGGAGGAGGCGCGCTTTGAGGCCTGGCTCGCGCGCATCCTGGTCAACGAGTGCCGCAATTTGCAGCGGAAGCAGAAGCTGCGGCTGTCGCCGCTGGACGAGCAGGTCAGCCCGTCGCAGCAGGATTCCATGACCGAGGATCTGCAGCTGCGCGAGGCGCTTGAAAGCATGCCGGAGAAGTACCGCATGCCGCTGCTGCTGCGCTATCTGGAGGGCTACGACCTGCGCGACGTGGGCCGGATTCTGGACATCCCCTATTCCCTGGTCAAGTCCCGGCTGCATCAGGCCCGAAACAGCCTGCGCAAAATCCTCAACGCGGGAGATGAACAAGCATGAACAGGATCGATTTCGACCGGGCCTTCCCGCAGACCCCCGACTGCGTGGGCGAGGCCATCCGCCTGGGCTTCCTTCGGGGCGCGCGACTGTCGGCGCGGCGGCGCAGGGTGGCCGGCATGCTGTCCGTGGCTGCGGCGCTGGTGATCCTGCTGGGCGCAGCGCTGTTCTCCATGGGCCGCATGAACCAGCCCAAGCCCGATCTGCTGCCCCTGAGCCAAACCAACGTGACCCCGACCCCCGTCCCCAGCGCGACAATCACACCGGAACCCACCGCGACAGTCACGCCTGAACCCACCGCCACCCCCGCGCCCGTGAATGAGGAGGTCGCCGTCTACTGCACGGAGGGCGGCAAATACTACCACAGTCAGCCCGACTGCTCCGGCATGGAGGGCGCGACCCAGATGACCATCGAGAAGGCCGAGGCCATGGGCAAGACTGCCTGTCCCGTCTGCATCGGAAGCGTGGTCTACTGCGCGGCGGATGGCCTCTATTACCACAGCGACCCGGCATGCTCCGGCATGCAGAACCCCACCCCCATGACCGAATCGGTCGCCGCCGCGCTGGGTCTGGAGCCCTGCGGCGTGTGCATCGGAGACGCCGTGTTCGCCACGGAAAGCGGGGTCTACTACCACACGCCCTCCTATATCAATTGTCCCGGACTTGAGGGCGCGTCCCTCATGACCGTGGAGAAGGCGGCGACCCTGGGCAAGAATCCCTGCCCCATCTGCGTCGAAAGCTGGGTGTTCTGCACGGAGGGCGGGGTCTGCTTCCACAAGGAATCCGATTGCTCCGGCATGCAGGGCGCAAGCCTCATGAGCATCGCCGAGGCGCGCTCCCTGGGCAAGGCTCCCTGCACCGACTGCTTCCTGCCGGCGGCGCTGGCCTCCACCGTCTACGCCAGCTACAACGCGCCCGGCAGCTACTACCACAGCGTGCCCGACTGCGGCGGACAGAGCTTTGACCGCGCATTGACCATGGAGCAGGCGCTGGCGGAGGGCTACGGAGCCTGCCCGGACTGCGCCTGGAACCCGCTGACCCTCTACGAGAGCGCCGCCGTGACGGAGGCTTCCACCTGGGACAGCCTGGTCTACTACACCCCGGGCGGCATGTACTACCACCTGATCGAGGACTGCTCCGGCATGCAGAACGCCTCGGCCCACAGCATCTCCAGCGCCAATGCCGATGGCAAGAAGCCCTGTCCCAGCTGCTTCGGGGAGAACGTCTCCTGGGCGCAGCTGACGGACGGGGCGCTCACCGTCTATTCCTCTACTGGCGAAATCAACACGGAGATTTCCATCAACAATCGTTGAGGATGAATTGACACAGGCTTGATTCGGAAATGCTACATTTATCCGTGAACACGACGGAAGGTGGGAAAGCACATGAACCGGATCGACCGCAGCGAGGCGCGCTACGCGCTCGTCAACCGCATCTTTTTTCCGCTGTACCTGCTGCTGTGCGCGGGGATGGCGGCGGTGTACGCCCTGAAGCGCGACGGCTATCACCTGGGCATCTCCCTGGGCGCGCTGGCGATCCCGATTGCAATGGCGCTGTTCTACCGCCTGACGGGACTGAAGGTCGTGCACCAGATCGACTTCATCATACTGGCGTTTACGCTGATTTCCTACCCGCTGGGCTCCTGCCTGGACTTCTACGCCCGCTTCCCGGGCTACGACAAGCTGATGCACATGCTCTCCGGCGCATTCGTGAGCGTGCTGTGCATCCTGCTGTACTGCGCGCTGAAGCCCGGGCACAGAATTGGCAGCGGTGATTTCTGGCTTGCGCTGCTGTTCACCTTCTTCGGCTCCATGGCGGTGGCGGGGCTGTGGGAGCTGGCCGAGTACGGGATCAACCTCGTCACCGGGCGGGACGTGCAGCACGTGCTGGACACCGGCGTGGGCGACACCATGCAGGACATGCTGGTGTGCATGATCGGCACCATCGCAACGCTGCCGCTGCTGCGGCCCCTGTCCCAGGGACGGCAGACCCGCTTCACCGCGCCCATCGACGCGTTTCTCGAGCGAAATCTTCCAATTGATGCATAGACGCAGCGCCCCATCTCTGGGGCGCTTTTCTGCGCCCTTTCCCAGGCCGAATTCACGAATTCTTCCATTTGTTCACAGTCCATTCATCGCTTTTCTAAGCCCCGGCTAAGCCAAAACCCGTATAATTTCAGCATCGCAAGCCATGCGAGGAATCCAAGCAGGGAGAATGAGACGCATGAATGAAAAACCCATCAAAAAAAACCGCCGCCGCAGGCGCATCGTGCGCAGGATCGTCACGCTGGTGATCGTCCTGGCGCTGCTGGCCGGGGTCGGCTGGTACGGCTACGGCATGCTGAAGCAGGAGTACACCGTCACCTACGACGGCTACACCGCCACCATCGGCAGCATCTCCAATTCGCTGAGCTTCAGCGGAAATCTGCAGCTGATCGACAGCGCAAGCTACGCCGCATCCGCGAATACCAGCGTGCGCAAGGTCTATGTGGAGGCCGGTCAGGACGTGACTGAGGGCGACAATCTGATCCGCCTCGGAAACGGCGACACGATCAAGGCCGAGTTTGACGGCCGCGTCAACAGCCTGAGCGTCAGCGAGGGCGACGAGGTCATTAGCAGCGACATGCTGGTGCAGGTCGCAGACTTCACCCACCTGAAGGTCTCCTTCCGCGTGGACGAGTACGACATCTCCGACGTCTCCGTGGGTCAGGCCTGCACCGTCACCGCCACCGCCACCGAAAAAACCTTCCAGTCCGAGATCGCCAGCATCGACTACATCTCCAGCGCCGGCGGCTCGGTGGCCTACTACACCGCCGTGGCCTACGTGGACGTGGACGAGGGCGTGTACCCCGGCATGCAGACCACCGTCACCATCCCCCAGGAGGAGGCCGAGAATGTGGTCATCCTGAAGATGGACGCGCTGAGCTTCGACGAGACCAACAGCGCCTACGTGTACATGTACAACGACGCGGGTGAGCTGGAGGAGGTTCCCGTTGAGGTCGGCGTGAGCAACGGCAACTACGTGGAGATCAAAAGCGGTCTGAGCGAGGGCGACGAGGTGTACGTGGAGGCCAAGGTCGAGGCTGCTGCTAGCGGTCTGAGCGGCCTGCTCTCCGGACTCTTCGGCGGCCAGCAGATGAACGCGCCCCAGCCCTCCGGCAACATGGGCCGTGGCGGCGAGATGCCCAGCGGCTTCGATCCCTCCAGCATGGGTTCCAAGCCGGAGCGCAACTATTCGGGGGGCGGCAATCCATGACGCAGAACCTACGCAATGACCCCGGCCCGTTCTTTCAGATGCGGGGCGTGAACAAGATCTACCCCATGGGCGACGAGCAGCTGCACGCGCTGAAGGACGTGAATCTGGATGTCGAGCAGGGCGAGTACCTGTCGGTGCTCGGTCCCTCCGGCAGCGGCAAGTCCACGCTGATGAACATCATCGGCTGTCTGGACGTGGCGACCTCCGGGCGCTACATCCTGCACGGACAGGAGATCGAGGATCTGACCGAGGCCGAGCTTGCCCGGATCCGCAGCCAGGAGGTCGGCTTCATCTTCCAGAATTCCCAGCTGCTGCCCCGGCTGACGGCCCAGAAAAATGTGGAGCTGCCGCTGATCTACGCGGGCGTATCCCCACGGGAGCGCAAGAGGCGCGCCAAGGAGATGCTGGAGCGCGTGGGCCTATCCGACCGCAGGCACCACTACCCCAACCAGCTCTCCGGCGGCCAGCAGCAGCGCGTGGCCATCGCCCGGGCGCTGGTGGGCAATCCTTCGATCCTGCTGGCCGACGAGCCCACCGGCGCACTGGATCAAAAGACCGGCAGGCAGGTGATGGCCCTGTTCGAGGAGCTGAACCGGGAGGGCCGCACCGTCATCATGATTACCCACGACATGAACATCGCCGCCTACGCGCGGCGCGTGGTGCACATCATCGACGGGGAGCTGACGGAGGACGATCAATCCAGGCCAAACCTGAGCGACGCAGGAGATCCGCTTGAATCTGTGCGCAAGGCAAACCCGGTGCAGCATGACAAGGAAGGGGTGGAAGCCCATGCTTAAATCCATCCGCAAGAGCCTCGTCATGATCCGGGAGTGCGTGCGCATGTCCCTGAGCAACATCCTTGCCAACCGGATGCGCTCGTTTCTGACGGTGCTGGGCATCCTGATCGGCGTGACGGCGGTCATCGCCCTCATCACCACCATCTCCGGCGTGTCCGGCTCCCTGTCCTCGTCCTTCAGCTCCATGGGCGCGGGCACGCTGATGGTCAGCGTCACGGGAAGCGACTTAAAGTCCGGCATGACGGCGGACGACCTTACTGAGCTTTCCGCCATGGACGAGGTGGACGGCCTGACCCCCAGCGTATCGCTCAGCGCACGGGTCTCCCGTGGCGGCAGCTACGAGACGAACATCTCCGTGTCCGGCAAGAACGCCTACTACTTCCGCACCAACGAGGAACTGCTTGAGCGCGGGCGTAAGCTCAACGCCGTGGACGAGGCACAGACCTCCTTCGTCTGCTGGATCAGCTCCGACATGGTGGAGAGCTTCTTCTACGGCGTGGATCCCATCGGCGAGAGCCTGTACATCAACGGCGTGCCCTTCCTGGTGGCGGGGCTGCTCAGCGAGGACGGCGACTCCAGCATGGCCAGCCTGATGTCCGGCAGCGCCGACATCCTCATCCCCTACACCACGGCGCTGAAGATGAACAACTCCAGCGACGTGACCAGCTTCACCGTCTACCTCGCCGACGGCGTGGACAGCGAGGCCGCCGCCGACAGCATCGAGGCCACCATGGACGCGATGTTCAGCTACGAGGAGGACTGCTTCACCGTCACCACCATGTCCGGCATCGAGGACACCATGGAGGAGATGCTCTCCATGATGACCGCGCTGCTGGCGGGCATCGCATCCATCGCGCTGGTGGTGGGCGGCATCGGCATCATGAACATGATGCTCACCTCCGTCACCGAGCGCACCACCGAGATCGGCCTGAAGAAGGCCCTGGGCGCGCTGCCCTGGCAGATTCAGCTGCAATTTCTGATGGAGTCCTTCCTGCTGTCGCTGATCGGCGGTCTGGCGGGCGTGGCGCTGGGACTGATCCTGTCCTTCGCCATGTGCAGGGTCATGGGCACCCAGTTCGCGCTCTCCGTGGGCGCAATCGCGCTGGGCGTGGGCTTCTCCGCCGCCGTGGGCGTGCTGTTCGGCTGGGCTCCGGCCCGCAAGGCCAGCCGCCTGAACCCCATCGACGCGCTTCGATCCGTATAACCTGAACACAATAAGGAGGTACACATACATGAAGAACCTGAGCAAACGCATCCTCACCGGCGCGCTGGTCTGCGCCCTGCTGACTCCGTGCGCGCTGGCGGAGACCATCAGCTTCACGGGAACCGTGGCGGCGAAGTCCACCAGCGAGGTCTACGCGCCCATCGGCGGCACCGTGGAGAGCGTCCATGCCGTCGCTGGCCAGCAGGTGCGCGCGGGCGACGTGCTGGCAACCCTGGCCACCACAAAGGTCTACGCCCCCGAGGACGGCGTGGTTACCGGGCTGTTCGCCCAGGCGGGCGACAATGCCGAGACCGTCGCCCAGCGCTACGGCGCAGTGCTGTACATCGAGGGCGAAAGCGTCTACACCATCTCCGCCTCCACCGACAACGCCTACAACACCACCGAAAACAAGTTCGTCCACGTGGGCGAAAACGTCTACCTCAGCTGCTACTCCGACGGCAGTCACAGCGGCACCGGCGTGATCACCGCCATCGAGGGCACGAGCTACACCGTGGAGGTCACCTCCGGCGAGTTCCTGATCGGCGAGACCGTGAACGTCTACCGCGGCGAGAGCGCGACCACCGCCGCCCGCATCGGCCGCGGCACGCTGGGGCGCAGAAATCCCACCGCCGTCAGCGCAAGCGGCAGCATCGTCTCCATCGCCGTGCAGGACGGCGACAGCGTGCAGAAGGGCGATCTGCTGTTCGAGACCCTGGAGGGCAGCTTCGACGGCTATTACATGAGCGGAAGCGAAATTCTCGCCACAGCCGACGGCATCGTGTCCCAGATCAGCCTGAACCAGGGCGGCAGGCTGGAGAAGGGCAGCGTCGCTGCGGTGCTCTACCCCGAGGGCGCGATGCAGATTCAGGCGCAGATCGCCGAGGCCAACCTGGGCCTGATCCATGTGGGCGACCCGGTGGAAATCGAGCTCAACTGGAACAGCGACGCGGAGGTGCGCTACACCGGCGTGGTGTCCATGATCTCGGCCATCGCCGACAGCAACGCTTCCGGCGGCTCCGGCGAGAGCATGAGTTCCTCCGGCGACGTAACCTACACCGTGTACATCGACTTCACCCCCGACGCGGACACCCGCTACGGCATGACCGCCGTCATCTCCACGCTGGACGAGGAGACCGTCGATGAGGAAGCACCTGTTGAAGAGGAAGTCCTCCCCGAGGGCGAGTTCTCCTTTGACGGGGACTTCGCACCCAACGGCGAGGGCGCACCGGATGAACTTTCGGACTTCAGCGGCCGTCCGACGGGTGATGGCGCACCGGAGGGCAGCGGACATGTCAAGGAGTAAGCGCAGGCTCTGCGGCGCGCTGGCCCTGCTGATTCTGCTGGGCGGCGCGCTGGCGGAGCCCGTCCCGGAGGACACCCCCGCGCCCACCGAAGCTCCCATGGAGACCGTGGAACCCACGGCAAGCATTGATCCCACGGAGACGGTGGAGCCGACTGCAAGCGCAGAACCCACGGCAACGGTGGAGCCTACGGAGACCATTGAACCCACGGCATCCATTGAACCCACCGCAACCATCGAACCGACCGCGACCATTGAGCCGACCGCATCTGTGGAACCCACGGTCACGCCCGCGCCCAGCGCCCCGGTGAGCGCCATTGACCTCAAGCCCGAGGGCGACGCGCAGCTGATCGATCAGGTCTGGCAGATCGCCCTCAGTGCGCCCGACGCGCAGCTCATCTTCACCTGGGCGGAGATTCCGGGTGCGGAGCGCGTGCAGGTGCAGATCAGCGATCCCGACGGGAATGTGCTGCTGATGCAGGACGTGACGGAGAACCGCATCGCGCTATCGCCTGCGGACTATGCCGAGGGCCCCTACACCCTGCGCATCGAGGCCTGGGCGGGCGAGGAGCTGCTGCTCTTTGAGGAAGCACAGTTCATGCTTGCCCAGAGCAGGCCCGGCGGCGGTCCGGGCGGCGGTATGCCCGGCGGCGGAAGGCCCAGCGGCGGAGGCGGCAGTCCGGAGGGCATGGAAGCGCAGGGCTTCCGCGTCACCCCCGGCGAAGCGCTCACCAGCAGCCACGCCTCGGGAGACGGCAACATGCAGCTCTACGGCACGGTGGCGCTGGAAACCTCCGACGATGAGATGACCTGCCTCACGCTGGGCGACGCCGAATTGAACCTGACGCTGGACGGCGGCGCGGCCTTCACCGCAAGCCTGGAGGATTCCACGCTGTATCTGGAGCCCGTCGCGGCGGGCGCGCGCTGGGAGATCAAGCTCTCCGCGCTGCAAACCCTGAACCGCAGCGGCGTGGAGAGCCTGAGCCTCGCGACGGAGGATGGGGAAATCCAGCTCTCCACCGATCTGGAGCTGGGCGGCAGCGTCTACGGCATGCTGCGCGCACAGGGCCTGGTCGCCAAGGACTTCGTGCTGGAGATCAGTACAGATCAACAGATCGTTCGCGTCGGCGGCGCGCAGTACCTGCTCAATGGCGGCGAACTTGCAACGAATTAAAGGATGATGCCTATGCTGAAAAAGAGCCTGAGCCTGCTGGCGGCACTCGCCCTCGCGGCAACGCCCGCGCTGGCCGAGACCTACGCGGGCACGACGGTCGCTGCGCGCACCACGGCGCTGGTCAGTGCATCCGGGGGCGTGCTGGAGTCGCTCTCCCTGCTGCCCGGACAGAGCGTGGCGGCTGGCGAGACCGTCGGCTCCACTCGCGTGGAGAAGGTGTTTGCCGCCTGGGACGGAACCGTGGCCCTGTGCCACGCGGAGGCCGGAGACAGCGTGGACGGCGCGGTGCTGGAGATCTCCCCCACCAGCCGCTACACGGTGTACTGCACGGTGGACGGCGCGTACGGCGACCCGGAGACGCAGCTTGTGCACATCGGCGAACAGCTCTACCTGCGCTGCACCGCCAACGGCACCCACAAGGCCGTCGGCGTGGTCACGTCCATCGACGGCGCGGAGTATCAGGTGGAGGTCATCGGCGGCGAGCTGTACGTGGGCGAGGTCGTGAATCTCTACCGCGACGCGGACTTCAGCGCCGCCCAGCGCGTGGGCGTGGGCACCGCCGTGGTTGCGGAGCCCATCGAGTACAACGCCAGCGGCACGCTGATCGAGCTGTGCGTGCAGGAGGGCGAGGAAGTGGAGCGCGGCGAACTGCTGTTCACCTGGGCGCAGGGAGACGGGATGCAGATCGTCAGCCCCGCAAGCGGCGTGGTTGCCAGCGTGCTGGTTGCCCCCGGCGACGTGCTAAAAATCGGCCAGAGCGTGGCCGAGCTGGTGCATCCGAATGACGTGCGCATCCAGGTTTCTCTGAGCGCTGCGGACGCTGCCCGCATACAAATCGGCGACGCGGCGACCTACATCCGCGCCGACGATCCCACGGAGACTCCGCGCAGCGCCATCGTGGAGGGCGTGTCCGCAATCGCCGACGGCGAGGGCTATGTCGCACTGCTCATCCCCGAAGATTTTGATCTGCCCCTGGGCCTGAGCGTCGAGGTGCGCACGGACGAATAAATCCCCATTTTCCTTCTGATAAGCCACATAAGTTAAGGCTGTCTCAAAACGGAAAGACGTTCTGGGACAGCCTGTTTTTTTGCTTTTTCCTGCGGGATCAGGGGGACGGATTGCAGCGATCCCCAAAGCAAGTGAGATTGGGAACAATCCCTCAGTCAGCTACGCTGACAGCTCCCTTTGCACAAGGGAGCCTGGGAACGACAGATGACGCTGTCCTGCATGGACTGTACGGCTGTTCTGAGTCAAGCCACATCTTGTGCAGTTCAGGCGGGCAGCTCCACGCTGACCCGCAGGGTGTGCGCGTCCTCGTAGCTCAGCGCGATCCTCCCCTTATGGGCCTCGACGATGGACTGGGCGGCGGAGAGTCCCACGCCGCAACCCGCCGTTCCCTGAGTGCGGGCGCTGTCGCCCCGGTAGAAGCGCTCAAACAGGCGCTCGGGCGGGCAGTCCGGGAGCCGGGAGACGCTGTTGCGCAGCGTCAGCCGGACGCGACGGCCGCTCTTTTCCAGCTTGACCTCGATCCAGCCGCCCGCGTCGGCGTACTGCACGGCGTTGTCCAGCAGCGCGTGCACCAGCTGCCCAAGGCCCCTCGCATCGCCCCGCAGGCGAACCTCCTCCCCGATCTCGCTGCGAACGCGCAGCTTGCGCGCCGCGCAGCGCTCCCGTTCGGCCTCGATTTCCTCCGCGACCAGCGCGCCCAGCTCCACCTGCGTCCGCTTCTGCTCCGCGCGGCCCTCGTCCAGCCGGGCCAGTGCCAGCAGATCGTCGAGCAGCGCGCGCAGGCGCGTAACCTGCCCCCGGATGTTCCGGCTCCACTTGTTCTCTCCCTGAATCAGCTCCATCGCGTCGATGTTGGACTGGATGATGGCCACCGGGGTCTTGATCTCGTGCCCGGCGTTGGTGATGAACTGCTTCTGCTTTTCGATGTTCACCGCGTAGGAGCGCACCATGCGCTTCGACAGCGGCAGCAGGATCAGGAACATCCCCAAAAGGCCCAGCGCGTTGACGATCATCATGGGGCCCAGCATGCCCAGCAGCGCCTGCAGCGGCGCAGAGTTGTCCAGCAGCGCCACCAGTGCGCCGCCGTCCTCCATCCGCCGCAGGGCAAACTTGAACATGTCGGCCTTGCCCTCCGCCTCGCCGGACGCAAGGATTTCATCTACGACCTCCCGAAGCGCCTCCTCGTCGGTCTCCGCCAGACCCCGCGCGTCCACCTCCATGCCGCCGTCCGCGTCCACGCGCACCAGATAGTACGCCTCCTGCGGGCTGTGGGCAGGGATCTCGTAGCCGAACACAGACAGCCTGTCCCTGGGCTCCCGGGGGCCCTCCGGCTGGGGCGCAGACCTGCCATTCGGCTCCGGGTTCTCCATCAGGCGCTCCAGCGTCTGGTCCCACCTGCGCTCCATCTGAAGGTAGCTGCCCGCGATCACGCCGCAGTTCAGCAGGAGCAGCAGAATCGCCAGCGCCAGCATCGCGCCCAGGATGAACCTGCGGCGCAGCGCGCGGATCATTGCCCGACCTCCAGCGTGTAGCCCAGGCCCCTGCGCGAGGCGATTTCAACATGTGCGCCCAGAGCGCTCAGCTTCTTGCGCAGGTAGGAGATGTACACCCACACCACGCCCACGCCCGCGTCCGTCTCACAGCCCCAGACCCGCTCCAGCAGCGTCTCGGCGGAGAAGGTCATGCCCGGATTGCGCATCAGCAGCTCCATGATCTGGTATTCCAGCTTGCTCAGCGACTGCACCCTGTCCCCGCAGCGCAGCTCGAAGCGCCCCGGATCCAGCGTCACGTCGCCCAGGCGCAGCACGTCCGGCACGTAGCTCTCCCGCCTGCGCAGCATGGCCCGCAGCCGCGCCAGCAGCTCGCCCATGGCGAAGGGCTTGGGAAGGTAGTCGTCCGCGCCTGCGTCCAGGCCCCGGATGCGATCCTCCACCTCGCCCTTGGCGGTCAGCAGCAGCACCGGCGTGCGGTTGCCCTCCCGGCGCAGGCGCTCAAGCACCTCCACGCCGTCCATGCGGGGCATCATCACGTCCAGAATCACGCCGTCGTAGGCCTGGCTGCGGGCGTAGTCCAGCGCGTCCGCGCCGTCGTACACCGCGTCCACGCTGTAATTGTGAAAGCTCAGGATATCCACCAGCGCCTCGGACATGGCGATTTCGTCCTCGGCAAGCAGTATGCGCATGCTGCGTCTCTCCTCTCTGTATCAAAATTTCCCCGCTCCACCGCTGCGGAGTGGGGAAAAACATTCTCTAATCTTCCGGCTTCGCCACCTGGGTCACGTCGTAGGGCGTGGTCTGGTAGACGAAGTAGTTCAGCCAGTTGGAGTAGAGCAGGTTGGCGTGTCCGCGCCAGCTGACGATGGGCTCCTTCGAGGGATCGTCGCCGGGATAGTAGTTCTTCGGCACGTCGATGGGCTTGCCCGCCTTCACATCCCGCAGGTACTCGTTCTCCAGCGTGCGCGCGTCGTACTCCGAGTGGCCCATCATGAAGAACTGCCTGCCCTGGCGGTTGCGCACGATGCACACCCCGGCCTCGTCCGACGAGGCCAGAATCTGAAGGCTCGGCACGGCCTCGATATCCTCGCGCCGCACGGTGGTGTGGCGGGAGTGGGGCACCATGAACACATCGTCAAAGCCCCGCAGCAGCATGGATTCCCGGTACTCCGAGCGGTGGGGGAACACGCCGAAGAGCTTCCTCTCCAGCGGCTGCTTCTGAATGCCGTAGTGGTAGTACAGCCCCGCCTGCGCGCCCCAGCAGATGTGCATCGTGGAGTGCACGTGGCTGCGCGACCACTCCATGATCTCGCACAGCTCCGGCCAGTAGTCCACCTCCTCGAAGGGCAGGTGCTCCACCGGCGCGCCGGTGATGATCATGCCGTCGAAGAAGGTGTCCTTCACCTCGGAAAAGGTGCGGTAGAAGGACAGAAGGTGCTCCTGGCTGGTGTTGAGGGACTTATGGGCCTCCATGCGCAGCAGCGTCAGCTCAATCTGAAGCGGGGTGTTGCCCAGCAGACGCGTCAGCTGGGTCTCCGTCTCGATCTTCTTCGGCATCAGATTCAGCAGCAGCATGCGCAGCGGACGGATGTCCTGGGTCATTGCCCGGGTCTCCGTCATGACGAAGATGTTCTCCTTCAGCAGAATTTCTGCGGCGGGCAGGTTGTTGGGAATTTTGATGGGCATGGGTAATCACCTTTCAGGGGTTTATCTCAGGCGTATCTCAGATTTTCTCCAGCGCCTGTGCGATGTCCTCGATCAGATCCTCGGCGCTCTCCAGGCCGCAGCTCAGGCGCACCAGATCGCCGGACACGCCGGCGGCAACCAGCTCCGCATCGTTCATCTGGCGATGGGTGGTGCTGGCGGGGTGCAGGCAGCAGGTGCGGGCATCGGCCACGTGGGTCTCGATGGCGGCGATCTTCAGGTTCTGCATGAACCTGGACGCGGCCTCGCGGCCGCCCTTCACGCCGAAGGAGACCACGCCGCAGGTGCCCTTGGGCATGTACTTCTGCGCCCGGGCGTGATAGGGGCTGGATGCAAGACCCGGATAGTTCACCCAGGCGATCTTCTCGTGCTGCTCCAGATACTGGGCAACCTTCAGCGCGTTCTCGCAGTGGCGCTCCATGCGCACGTGCAGGCTCTCCAGGCCCAGATTCAGCATGAAGGCGCTCTGGGGCGAGGGTGTGGAACCGAAGTCGCGCATCAGCTGCACGGTGCACTTGGTGATGAACGCGCCGCCCAGGCCGAACTTCTCCGCGTAGGTCACGCCGTGGTAGCTCTCGTCCGGCGTGGTCATCCCGGGGAACCTGTCCGCGTGGGCGATCCAGTCGAAGCGGCCCGCGTCCACAATCGCGCCGCCCACCGCCGCGCCGTGGCCGTCCATGTACTTGGTGGTGGAGTGGGTCACAATGTCCGCGCCCCACTCGAAGGGACGGCAGTTGATGGGGGTGGCGAAGGTGTTGTCCACGATCAGCGGCACGCCGTGGGCGTGGGCCGCGTTGGCGAAGCGCTCGATGTCGAACACAGTGAGCGCCGGATTGGCGATGGTCTCGCCGAACACCGCCTTGGTGTTGGGACGGAAGGCCGCCTCCAGCTCCGCATCGGTGCAATCCGGAGAGATGAAGGTGAAGTCCACGCCCATGCGCTTCATGGTGACGGCGAAGAGGTTGTAGGTGCCGCCGTAGATGGACGCGGAGGAAACCACGTGGTCGCCGTTGCCGGCGATGTTGAACACGGCATAGAAGTTGGCGGACTGGCCGGATGAGGTCAGCATGGCCGCCGTGCCGCCCTCCAGATCGCAGATCTTGGCCGCAACCGCGTCGCAGGTGGGGTTCTGCAGGCGGGAATAGAAGTAGCCGGAGTCCTCCAGATCGAACAGACGGCCCATGGCCTCGCTGGTGGAATACTTGAAGGTCGTGCTCTGCACGATGGGAATCTGTCGGGGTTCGCCGTTGCCGGGGGTGTAGCCGGACTGAACGCACTTGGTCTCAATACGCATGTTCATTACTTCCTTCTGTCGATATCTTTGGTACTTTGATTTCAATTATAGCGGATGAAAAGCGCCTGTCAACCCGTTTTTGCACACGGATTAAACGTAATCCGCCCATTCGCTGCCCTCGGGCCGGGTGTGATGGAGGTGGCCCGCGCCCTCGAGGTTCGGGAAGCCCTGCTGCCGGAGCGCCTCGTAGAGCACGATGGCCACGGAGTTGGACAGGTTCAGGCTGCGCGCGTCGCTGCGCATGGGGATGCGGATGCATTTTTCATAGTTGCGGGCCAGCAGATCCTCGTCCAGGCCCTTGGTCTCCCGGCCGAACACCAGGAAGTCGCCGTCCATGAACTGCGCGCCGCAGTAGTCCCGGGGAGCCTTGGTGGTGGCATAGTGCAGGCGCGCGTCGGGATACTTTGAAAGGAAGTCCTCCCAGCTCTCGTGCAGCTCCAACGTCATCATGTGCCAGTAGTCCAGCCCCGCGCGCTTGAGGTACTTATCGGAAAGCTCGAAGCCCAGGGGCTTGATCAAATGCAGCATGGCCCCCGTCGCCGCGCAGGTGCGGGCGATGTTGCCCGTGTTCTGGGGGATCTCCGGGTTCACCAGCACGATGTGCATCATACGCTTTCATCTCCCAGCACGTATTTGCGAATGGTCTGGGCCACGCCGTCGTCCTCGCAGCTCGGTGCGATGATGCGGCAGGCGCGCTTGACCTCGTCGATGGCGTTGTCCACGGCCACCGGCCAGCCCACGTTTTCCAGCATGGGCAGGTCGTTGGTGTAGTCGCCGAAGCCCATCACCTGCTCGCGGGTCAGGCCCATGTGCTCCGTCAGCCAGCGCACCGCCGTGCCCTTGCCCGCGCCAGGAGCCATGATCTCCAGATTGAAGGGAAAGGCGCTGTTCGCCTCGAAGCCCAACGCCTCGATCTTGCTGCGCAGCTCCGCCAGCAGCCCGGTATCGTCGGCATAGGCCTCGATCTTGTAGGGGCCGCGCCGGATGCGCTCCTCAAAGCCCTGCCAGTCGTCGTCCACCACGCTGTAGGTGCGCGTCCGGGCGTAGTAGCTCGTCTCCGGCAGGCGGAAGCAGGTCAAATACTCGCCCCGCACGCGGTAGATCGCGTCCGGCGCGTAGGCGTTCATCATCACCTTCTCCGCCTTGAGCAGCCCGTAGATCTGCTGCGCCTGCGACCCGCTCAGCCGCCACTCGGCCAGGGGCGTGCCGTCGCTGCGCACCACCGCGCCGCCGTTGCAGATGATCATGTAGCCGTCCTCAATGCCCAGCTGGTCCACGGCGACCTTGCGCGCAGCGGGATACCAGCGCCCGCTGGCGATGACGAACTCCACGCCCCGCGCGCGGCAGTCCCGCACCGCATTGAAGGTCGCCGGGGAGATGATCTGGCTGGCGGGCAGGATGGTGTGATCGATGTCGGAAACAATCAGTCGGATGTCCATGCTTCAGCTCTCCTTTTGCAACAGATGGCGCTCCAGCACCAGCCCCACGCCGCCCAGGTTGTGATCCGGTGCGATGAGCCGTGCGACCGCCTTTACGCTGTCCTCGCCGTTCTCCATGGCCACGGGCACGCCCGCCGCGCGCAGCATGGGGATGTCGTTGGTCATGTCGCCGAAGGCCATGACCTGCTTCTGCGGGATGTTCAGCTCCCGGCACAGCACCTCCACCGCATAGCCCTTGTCCACGCCGCTGGGCATGAACTCCTTATTGCGCTTGGATGCGCTGGACACGGAGAGGTGCATGTCGGAAAGCTCCGCCTGGAGCCGGTCGAAGCCGGGATCGTAGGCCGCACCCAGCGCCACGAACTTGTACACGCCGTCCAGGCCCTCGCCCCACAGCCGGTCGCGATCGCACACCGTCTCGTAGGGGTAGAGGGGATCGTCGATGGTTCCCGGGATGTGGTGGGCGTAGCGCGGGCCCAGCGAGGGCCGCACCTCCGGGTTGCCCATGTAGCACTTGCCCCGGCGGTAGGCATTGAAGTACATGCCGCTGTCCTCCAGCGTGCGGCAGACGCGCTCCGCCTCCGCGCGGGTGAACGTGCGCTCACACAGCGTGGGGCCGTCCTCCCCCGCCTCGATGCGCGCGCCGTTGCAGGCCGCGAGGATGGGGTGAATCCCCAGCTCCCGGGCAAAGCCCCGCATCAGCTCGAAGCTGCGCCCGCTGATGAGCGCCAGCTTCACGCCACGCTTCTCGCAGGCCTGCAGAGATCGGCAGTTGATCTCCGGGAAGCGCTTGTCCGCGTCCATCAGCGTGCCGTCGATGTCCAGCGCGACCAGGCGCACCTCTCTGATTTCTCTCAGCAGTTCTTCCGTCATTTCTTCTCCATCCAGTCCGGGCAGTCCGCCTGAAAGACGCAGCCGACGTGCGCCTTCAGCGGACTGCCTGCGGGTATTTCCATTCTCTCGCACCACAGGCAGAGCTTGCCCATGAAGCCCAGGCGGCGGTTGGCTTCCCGGTCGCCGTACTTGTCGTCGCCCAGGATCGGACAGCCGATGTGAGCCATATGGGCGCGCAGCTGATGCGTCCGCCCGGTGACGGGCTCCAGCTCCACGTCCCAGCAGTCGCCCACCGCACCGCGAACGCGCAGCCGGGTCACGATCTCCCGCGCGCCGGGGCAGGGCCGATCCGTCACGCGCACCGTGGCGCGCTTCGCGTCCTTGACGAGGTACGCCTTCAGCGTCATGTCATCCTTGGGAGGTCTTGCGCACAGCAGCGCGCGGTAGGTCTTGCGGACGCCGTGCTCCTTGAAGGCCGCGAAGGCCTGTTCGTAGGTCTGATCATCCAACGCAGCCAGCAGCACGCCGCCGGTGGCCGCGTCCAGGCGGTGGCACAGCCGCGCCTCCGGGTGAATGCGCCGCATGCGCGCCTCCATGGTGTCCGCGCCCACGCCGTCCGCGTCGGGCAGCGAGGGCAGGCCCTGGGGCTTCACCGCTGCCAATAAGTGACCGTCGTCGAAGATCACCCCGGCGGGAACCTCGAAGTGGCGGCTGTCGGCGTAGATCTCCAGCAGGTCGCCGCCGTGAACGGCATCGTCCTTACCGCACTTTACGCCGTTGATCCGCACGTCTTTTTTCTTCATCAGCTCCCGCAGCACATGCCCCGGCAGCAGCGGCCATGCGCGCCTGATGTAGCGCTGCAAATTCTCCTCCCGCAGGGATGCGGGAACCTCGTGGCGGATCATGCGTCCTCCTCCGGCCAGGGAAGGTACATTTCCTCCACCCGCAGCGGCTCCACCCGGCCCTCGCTCATGTCGATGACCCGCGCAAGGAAGCCCTCCTCGTCGGCACAGCGAACGATCAGCGTGTAGCTGATTACGTCCGTGTAGCCCTTGTCCTCCACGATCACGGGCTCGCCCTTCAGGAAGTGATCCATGCGGTTGAGCATGGGATAGGGAATCTCCATCAGATAGCGGGCCGTAGGGTGCATCACGCCCACGCCGCAGGCGTTGAGCGCCGCCGCCGCGCCCTGGGAGTAGGCGCGCACCAGTCCGCCCGCGCCCAGCAGCACGCCGCCGAAGTAGCGCGTGACCACCACGGCGCAGTTCGTCACGCCCCGCGCCTTCATCACCTCGATGATGGGCATGCCGGCGGTGCCACCGGGTTCGCCGTCGTCGCTGTAACGCATCACGCCCATGTTCGTGCCGATGATGTAGGCGTAGCAGTTGTGGGTCGCGTCCTTGTGCTTCGTGCGGATCTCCTGCAGGAAGGCAAGCGCCTCCTCCTCGGTCTCGCAGGGACAGCCGTAGCCGATGAAGCGGGATTTGTTGATGATGAAGCTGTCATCCGCGCGCTTGATCAGCGTCTTGTAGGGCCTGAGCGCCATGCCTTTGCACCACCTCGATAGAATCTCAGGATATATTATAAAATAAAACCCGCGCATGCGCAAGCATACGCGGGATAACAAAGCCCTTGATAAGTTATTTTGTCGCGGCCACATAGCCGCACTTCTCCACCAGCGCCTGTCCCTGATCGGAGGTCAGCCAGGAAAGAAGGATCTGCACATTGGGATTTGTCTCGCCCCTGCGGGTCACGGCGTAGAGGGTGGTCACGTGGGGATAGGCCCCGCTGCGGATATTCTCCAGCGTGGGCTCCACGCCGTCGATGGACAGGAGCTTGACTCCGCTGCCCACCATCTCCGTGCAGTAGAAGCGGAAGCTGTAGCCGATGGCGTTGGGCAGGTTGCGGTACTCGATGGTCTCCAGAATGTCCCCCATTCCATCCGAAACGAGCTGCTGGGGCGGAATCATCAGCTCCACGTCGCCCATCAGCTTTTCCAGCGCGGTCTGGCTGCCGCTGTTCTTCGGGCGCTGGTAGGCCACGATCTCGCCCAGGCCATCCACGCCCAGTGCGCTCCAGTCCGCAATCGCGCCGCTATACACGCCCCGAAGCTGCTCGGTCGTGATGTCCTCCAGCGGATTGTCCGCGTTCACGATGAACACGAAGGCCTCCGCGCCGAAGGGGGTCAGCTCCAGCTCCACGCCCTCAGCCGCTGCAGCCCACAGCTGCTCCTCCGACGGCCCCGCGCAGAAGATCATGTCCGCCGAGCCCTCAATCAAGCGCTCGTAGGCGCGGTTGGTCCTGGTGCAGGTCACCAGCGGGTCGTCCGCCTCCACTTCAAAGCGCACATTCTGCGGATAGGTCGCCTGCACGACGGCAGAATACACCGGAAACAGCGCCGTCGCACCGTCCAGACGGGGCAGCTCCGCATTCGCATCCCATTCGATTTCCGCCGCCTCGTCCAGAGACGCCACCCTGCCGCCCTCGTTGGGGTAGTAGTCCGAGAGCGCAAAGGACGAACCCACCTGCGCAACCTCCTCCGCGGTGCTGCCGCTCAGGTGGAAGCAATGCTTCTCCGTACCCAGCTTGGCGACGGCCACGGAATCGTCCGCGTTGATCTCGATGGAATCGTACTCCATGGGGAGCACCAGCGCGCCCGTGCGGTCGATCACGCCCCAGATGGGTTCGTAATAATCGCTGCTGCTTCCTTTGTCCTCCACATACGCGCCCTGACGCGCCACGGTGGCGTAGTCCCCCTGAAAGTCGTTGGCGCGGTAGAAGCGGGGCTCGATCAGCGTTTCGCCGCTGCGGTCGATGTAGCCCCGCAGCCCGTCCAGCTCCACACGGGCAATGCCGTCCACAAACGGCCCGGCGTAATCGTAGCACGGCTCCACCAGAAATTCTCCGCTCTCCAGCAGGAAGCCCCACTTGCCGCGCGTGCGAACGGCAGCCACGCCGTCCACAAAGCCGTCGAAGCCGTCCAGCCAGCCGTCCTGAAGGACGCGTCCCTCCCCGTCCAGCAGCGACCACCTGCCGACGTGCCGGGCGAGGTAGCGCGGCGAATCGGTCTTGAGCTCCACCAGCTCGTCCCACCTCCAGCTCCACGCAGGTTCCTCGGCAATCGCGGCTGAAATCAGCAGCAGCGCCGCCAGCGCGATACAGATGCATCTTCGGAGCATATTTCTCCCTCCTTCGCAGCATTTCTATATCTCTGAGACGCATTTCCACCGGAAAAGGTTGCCAATTGCACAAAAAACCGGGGCCGAAGCCCCGGTTTCAAATCAATATTTACTTCTTCACGAACCTGTGATAGCTCTTCTTGCCCTTGCGCACCAGCAGGCCCTCGCCCTCCAGCATCTCGGGAGTGATGGCGAAGTCCACGTCGGTCACCTTGTCCTCGCCCACGTACAGGCCGCCGCCCTGGATGGTCTTGCGGGCCTCGCCGTTGGATTTGCACAGGCCGACCTTCGCCACCCAGGCAAGCAGGCGGGCGTCCGCCGCAAGCTCCTCGGCGGAGATTTCGGTGGTGGGCACGGAGCCGGCCAGTGCGCCGCCGCCGAACAGGGCCTCCGCGGCCTGCTGGGCCTTGCGGGCCTCCTCCTCGCCGTGCACGTTCTTGGTGACCTCGAAGGCCAGCACGCGCTTGGCCTCGTTGATGTCACTGCCCTGAAACGCACCCAGACGGCGCACCTCGTCCATGGGCAGGAAGGTCAGCAAGCCCAGGCACTTCTCCACGTCCGCGTCGTCCACGTTGCGCCAGTACTGGTAGAAGTCGTAGGGGGAGCACTTGTTGGGATCCAGCCACAGCGCGCCCTTCTCGGTCTTGCCCATCTTGCGGCCATCGTGGGTCAGCAGCAGCTGGAAGGTGAGCGCGAAGGCGTCCACGTGATCCTTGCGGCGGATCAGATCCGCGCCGGAGAGCATGTTCGACCACTGATCGTCGCCGCCGCACTGCAGCTTCACGCCGTAGCGGTGGTTCAGCTCCAGGAAGTCGTAGCTCTGCATCAGCATGTAGTTGAACTCCAGGAAGGTAAGTCCCCGCTCCAGGCGCTGCTTGTAGCACTCGGCGGTGAGCATGCGGTTGACGGAGAACAGCGCGCCCACGTCGCGCAGGAAGTCGATGTAGTTGAGGTTGCGCAGCCAGTCGGCGTTGTTCACGATCACCGCGCAGTTCTCCTTGGACTCGTCGAAGTCCAGGAAGTGGGACATCTGCTCCTTGATCCTGGCGACGTTGGAATCGATGTCCTCCACGGTCAGCACCTTGCGCAGGTCGCTCTTGCCCGAGGGATCGCCGATCATGCCGGTGCCGCCGCCCATCAGGGCGTAGGGCTTGTGACCGGCCTTCTGCAGATGGGCCATGGCCATGATCGGAATGTAGTGGCCGATGTGCAGCGAGTCCGCCGTGGGATCGAAGCCGATGTAGAAGGGCACCATGCCCTCGTCGAAGGCCTTGTAGAGGTCGTCCTCAAAGGTGATCTGCTTGACAAAGCCGCGCTCCTTCAGAAGATCCAATGCGTTCATTTTGATTCACTCCATATAATCATATTTGTCGTTTCAGCCCTTGATGGCCCTGCCGAGGCGCTCCATGCCCGCGCGGATGTCCTCCACCTCCTGCATGGAGAAGTTCAGCCGCAGGGTGTTTGCGTGACCGCCGTCGGGATAGAAGTGCGTGCCCGGCACGAAGGCCACGTTCTGCTCGATGGCCTTGTTCAGCGCCGCCATCGCGTCCATACCCTCGGGAAGCTCCGCCCACACGAACAGGCCGCCCTGGGGCAGGGTGTGCTTGGTTCCCTCCGGGAAGAAGGAGAAGCCCTCCAGCATGGCGGTCAGCTGCTTCCGGTACTCCCCGCAGATGCGCTTGAGATGATCCGGCAGCAGGCCCTTCTCCAGATACAATTCCACGATGGCCTGGGTCAGAATCGGGCTGTGCACGTCCGAGGACTGCTTGCCGATGACCATCTTGCGCAGCAGTCCCGCATGGGGAACCGCCGCCGCGCCCACGCGCAGGCCCGGCGCGATGTACTTGGAGAAGCTGGACAGGTACACCACCCAGCCCTCCTCGTCGAAGGATGAGATGGACGGCAGTGGTTCGCCCTCGTAGCGCAGGTCGCGGTAGGGGTCGTCCTCGGCGATGATGAAGCCGTACTTTGCCGCCATCTCCGCAAGCGCCTTCCGACGCTCCAGACACAGCGTGCGGCCGGTGGGGTTCTGGAAGGTGGGGATGATGTACATCATTTTGGGATGGTGCTGCTTCACCAGCTTCTCCACCTCATCGATGATCACGCCGCCCTCGTCCATGGGCATGGCGATGAGCTGCGCCTTGTAGATGCGCATGGCCTGAATCGCGCCCAGGAAGGTTGGGCTCTCCACCAGAATCACGTCGCCGGGATCGATCAGCGCCTTCAGAAGCAGGTCGAAGGCCTGGGAGGAGCCCTGCACCGGCAGGATGTTCTCCGCCGTGCAGCGCACGCCCGCGGTGGAATTCAGGTAGTCCGCGATTCCCTTCCGCAGCCCCGGCAGACCCTCGGTGCCGCCGTACTGCAGGGCGTTCGTGCCGTAGCGGTCGATGGCCTCGCAGGCCAAATTGCGCACCACCTCCGGCTCCAGCGCGCTGTTGGACGGGTTGCCGCCCGCAAAGGAGATCATGCCCGGTTTGCCTAGAAGCTTAAAGATGTCGCGGATTGCGCTGCCGGTGATGTCCTTCATCTGACCGGCAAAATATTCCTCAGAAAAGCGCATTGTTCTCCCCCTCTCCGTATTCCTTGCGACAAAAAAGCCGCCCTCCCGCATCGGGAAGGCGGTTGTTGCCGCTGTACCACTTCCATTCGCCGCCTGAACAGATCGGACGGCCTTGAAGGCGCGTATCGTGCGCCACGCGGAACGGACTACTGCTGCTTCGCCCGTTCGGCTCCGGAGTGTATTCCCCTGCGCGCCTCGGCCTCCTCGCACCAAACCGGAGGCTCTCTGCATGCCCGCAGCCCAGGGTACTTCTCTCCCTCATCGCCACGTTTCAAATTCTACCCGATCATGATACCACAGCTCTTTCGCTCCTGTCAAGCAAACGAATGTGGTTTTTCTCAGTTCTTCACCAGCGCCGACGCGCTCACGTAGCCCAGGGCGCTGTCCGATGCGTTGGTGACCAGCAGCCTGCCCTCGGCCATGCCCACCACGTACACCTTCGTGCCTGCGGCGAGGGTCGCCCGGTAGCGCACGCCGCGCTTCCGGGAGTCCTTCGTCCAGAAGGTGAGCTTCGTGTCCTTCACGGCCACGGCGGAGATGTGCTTGTCGAAGAGAATGTGGCGCATGCGGGCGTAGCCCGTGCGGTTCTTGTAGGAGATGCGCGCCCAGTCTCCGGAGATGGCGGTGACGGTGAAGCTGGTTCCCTGGCTGAGGCTCCCCAGCTTCGCGCTGGACGTGCTCTTGGAGGCATAGACGGGCATCGACGACGGCAGCACCTGCGCGCCGTAGCTGGCCGCGAGGGCGCTACCGCCCAGCAGCGCAAGCATCACAAGCGCTAAGCAGAGCCTGTGTAGACTCCGTCTCACGGCGCGTCCACCTCCTGAAAGTCGTGTATCTCCACCCAGCGCGGCGCGTGTCCCACGGCGGGCAGGAAGCGTTCAAAGAAGTCCTGCGAGGTCATCGCAAGGCTCCTTTCGTTGTCGCAGGGGTGAAAGCCCAGCCGGGGCACGTCCCGCAGCGCAGCGTCCACCAGCAGCTCCACCTGCTTCTCTCCATCAAACAGCAGCCCCATGGGGCTGACCGCGCCCGGGTGCACCCGCAGCAGCCGTTCCATCTGTTCCTCGTTTGCAAAGCTCAGCCGCGACGAACCGGCCTGCTTCGAGATATCCGCCGTGCGGAAGCGCGCGTCGGGCCGCACCAGACACAGATAGAAGTGCTTCTGGTTCTTCGTGGTCAGAAAGTAGTTCTTCACCACCATGCAATTGAGCTGACGCTCCACCGGCGCACAGTCCCCGATGGTGTGCACCGGGGGATGCTCCGCCGTATCGTAGGGTATGCCCAGCGCATCCAGCCGGGCATAGACCTCCTCCGCAACGCTCCTCACAGCCGCCTCAGATCCTTTCCCTCGAGCTTGATGACCGCGCAGCGCGTGCGATCCAGCAGGCGGGAGCTGACGCGCTCGCCGTAGGTCTGCTGCAATTGCAGCGGCGACAGGTTCGTGGCGATCACGGTGTGCCGCCGGGCGGCCATGCGCTCGTTCAGCAGCGTGAACAGGTACTCCACGGTGATGTTGCGCATCATCGGCTCCGAGCCAAGGTCGTCGATCAGCAGCAGCGGCACGCTCAGCAGCTGCTCGAAGTCCAGCTCGCCGGAACCGTCGGCGAAGTGCTGCCGCCGCATGGCCTCGAACATGCGGAAGGCCGTCACGCGCACGGCGCTCTCGCCCCGGCTGATGACCCGCTCGTAGATGCAGTTCAGCAGAAAGGTCTTGCCCAGGCCGCCGCTGCCGGTGAGCAGCAGGTTCTGGAAACGGGTGTTCGGGAAGGAGTCGGCGTAGTCCTCGCAGGCCCTGCGCACGCTCTCCATCTGGGCGCGCTGGCCTCCTTCCTCGGGAAAGCGACCCAAGTCGAAGGTGGCGAAGCACTGCTCGTCCACGCCCGCCATGCTGCCGTCCTCGTACTGCTTGACGCGCAGCGCCTTCTCAAAGCACTCGCAGAAGCGCGAGGGCGCGTCGCCCACGTAGCCGGTGTCCCTGCACACATTGCAGCGGTAGTGCAGCTCCAGGTAGTCCTCCGGGAGTCCCAAATCTGTGAGCCGCTTGCGGATCCGGGCGTTGTTGAACAGGCCGCGCTGCTTCATCTGCTCCGCCGCCGTGCGGCAGGCCTCCGGGTCGCTGGTGGCCATGATGCGCTTCATGGTGTCGAAGGCCAGGTGCATGTTCTCCTCCCGCAGACGCAGGATCTCCGGGTCCCGCGCACCGGCCTCGGCGATGCGCGCGTCCAGCTCCAGCTCGTTGCGCGTGCGCTGATTCTGGTACTCCGCGAGCAGCTCGCGAATGCAGTCCGACCGGGTCATTGCGCATCCCCCTCCTGTCCGTAGTCCTTCGCGGGATCATAGTAGAAATCCGCGCCGTAATCTTCCTCGGTGTAGCTGTGCTGCTGATAGTTCTGCGTCTGGGGCGCGGTCGCCCTGCTTGCCGGACGCTCCGCTCCCGTGACCTGGGCGTGCTGGGCGCGCGCCGCCTCGGGGGTGGTTGCGCCGCTCTGCTCCCAGGCGGAGAGCAGCTTGTCCATGTAGACCACCGGCACCCTTCTGCCCCGGGCGCACTCCGCCGCGCACTGGATCAGCTCCGGGCTGAAGCGCGCGCGCCAGGATTCGTAGCGGGCCAGATCGTCCATGTTCGGCCTGCGGGACAGTCCCGCCGTCTCCAGCAGCGCGCGCACCTCGCGGGTGGCCTGCTGCATGTCGGCGATGTACCTCTCCGCATCGGCGCGGGTGCGCACCCCGGCCTTGCCCCATTCCTCGACCATCCACTCCAGATCCTCGAAGCTGTGCTTGCGCTTGCGCGCGCACTGCACCGCCGCCAGCATCAGGGCCTCCGGTTCAAATCCCTGCTCCAGCAGGGCGGCGTACTTCCGGGTCTGATCGGGCGTGGGCATGGCGTTGGACGCGCCCAGCTCCCGAAGCAATTCCTTGACCGCCTCGAAGTGGTCGTTGGAGCCGCTCTCCACCCGGGCCTTGAGGATGGCGTCCAGGTAGGCAATCGACGGCGCGCGGGACTTGGTGGTCTGGGCACAGGCGGCGATCACCTCCTGCTCCGTCAGCTTCCAGTCCTCGATCCAGCGCCGCACGCAGTCCAGCTCGTTGACGGTGGGGCGGCGGTTCATGGCGAACTGCTTCATCACCGCCGAGGCCAGGGAATAGACCTGATCGTCGTAGGAGATGGCCTGATTCACGTCCTCCAGGCTGCGGATGCCACGATCCGCCCACTCCGCCGCGCGCTTGTTGGCACGCTTGAACACCGAGGCCGCGCGCTTGCCGCCGGGCTGGCGGATTTCGTACTCCAGCATGCGCAGCGCCGCCTCCTGGGAAAAGCCCAGCACGTTCAGCCAGTCGTTGGCCATCTGGTACTGGTTGGGCTGGAGCATCTCTCCCGGCGGGAACAGGGCCTGCAGCGAGGCATTGAACTCGCGGTACTTGTAGTAGTCCCGATCCATCTCCGTCTGCACCTCGCCGCCGCCCTTCAGCGGCCGTATGGCGTAGGTCGGGGGACGGTCGCTCAGCCGTTCCACCAGGCCCATGCGCTCCCAGTAGGAGAAGGCGTTGAACACAGCCTCCTCCTCCATGTGCAGCGCCTTGGCTACGTCCGTCAGCTCACCGCCCAGCTCCGGATGCAGGCACAGCATGCGCGCATACAAATACACGCGCAGGTAGCCGTCCGGCGCGGTGGGCAGGTATTCCAGCAGGAACATATTCTCAATGGGCGTGACGTCGAACATCGCCGCGTCCTCGGAAAAGCTGCAAAACGGCATAAATCTCCCTCTTTCGCATAGGTGGTTTTATGATAGCACAAATTCCGGCAAAATACAACGTTCCCACTTTCCGAGCGCAAGGAAATGCGGCGAAGATGGGATTTTTTTCCAATCCGCCCGAAGCGGTCCCGTGCGCTTGCAATTTGGGCGCGGCGCGCGTTATAATATGGGAAAACAAATGATGATGGGGGCGTTTCATATGGAGTGGAATGCATCTCTGTACGACCGGCAGCACGGCTTCGTGGCCGCGTACGGTTCGAGCCTGCTGCAATTCATCCCGCAGAATGCGGAGCAGTCCATTCTGGATCTGGGCTGCGGCACGGGTGCGCTGACGGAGCAGCTTTCGGGCATGGGCCGCCGCGTGCTGGGCGTGGACAGCTCCCCCGAGATGATCGAACGGGCCCGCGCGCAGCACCCTGAGCTCAAATTCGCGCTGTGCGACGCGCTCAGCCTGCCCTACGAGGGGGAGTGGGACGTGGTCTTTTCCAACGCGGTGTTCCACTGGATCGGCGACCACGGCGCGCTGCTCAGAAGCATCCATCGCGCACTGAGACCCGGCGGGCTGCTGATTTGCGAGTTCGGCGCGGAGGGCAACATCGCCGCCATCGAGCGCGCCTTCCGAAAGGCCTGCGCGGAGCTGGACGTGGCCTACCGCTCCAGATTCAACTTTCCCAGCCCGGAGCGCTTCCGGTCGCTGCTTCAGGAGAACGGCTTTACCATCGACCACATCGCCGCCTTTGACCGCCCCACGGAGCTGAAGGACGGCATATACGGGCTGAGCAACTGGATGCGGCAGTTTTTTGCCAGCGAGCTTGCCGTCCTGCCCGAGGCCATGCGGCTGGGCGTGCTGCATGCGGTGGAGGACGAAACGCGGGATAAGCTCTGGAACGGCAGCGCCTGGGTGGCGGACTACCGGCGGCTGCGGGTCGTGGCGCATATATAAATGACGAAAATGGAGCGGAATGCGTCTGCATTCCGCTCTGATATTTTTGGGTGTTATCCCTTCAGCCGCGCCAGGGTCTCCAGCACGTAAGCTGCGAATTCCCGGCAGGTCGCGCCGGATTTGTCGCCGGTGACCACGACCCTGTGCTCGGTCTCGCCGCAGAGGGTCAGCGCCCGATCCAGCAGATCCGCCTTGTCGGCCCGGGCGATGTGCCGCAGCAGCAGCTCCACCGCGCGCAGGATGCTCATGGGGTTGGCGTAGTCGCCCAGACCCTCCTCGATCATCCGGGGCGCGGAGCCGTGGATGGCCTCGAACATGGCGTAGCGGTCGCCGATGTTGGCGCTGCCCGCCGTGCCCACGCCGCCCTGGAGCTGCGCGGCCTCGTCGGTGATGATGTCGCCGTAGAGGTTGGGCAGCAGGAACACCTCGAACTGCTTGCGGATGGCGGGATTGACCAGGTTGGCGGTCATGATGTCGATGTACCACTCGTCCACCTGAATCTCGGGGTACTCCTTTGCGATCTCGTGGCAGATGGCGCTGAAGCTGCCGTCGGTCTTTTTCATGATGTTGGCCTTGGTGACGATGGACACGCGCTTTTTGCCGTTGTTGCGGGCGAATTCAAAGGCCGCGCGGGCGATGCGCCGGGTTCCGGGCCGGGTCGTGACCTTGAAGTCCATGGCCAGCACGTCCGGGATCTCCACGCCCCGGCTGCCCAGCACGTATTCGCCCTCGGTGTTCTCCCGGAAGAAGGTCCAGTCGCAGCCCTCCTCGGGGATGGACACCGGGCGCACGTTGGCGTAGAGGTCCAGCTCCCGCCGCAGGGTCACGTTGGCAGACTCCATCGTGCCGCCCTTGGGGGTGGTGGTGGGGCCCTTCAGCAGCACGTCGCACTGGCGGATGGCCGCGAGGGTATCCTTCGGCACGGACTGGCCCAGCTTCAGGCGGTTCTCGATGGTCAGGCCCTCGATGGGCACCAGCTCCACGCGACCCGCGTCAATTTCCTCCGCCAGCAGCGCCTCCAGCACGCTGCGCGCCGCGTCCACGATCACCGGGCCGATGCCGTCGCCGCCGCAGACGCCGATGGTGACCTTCTCCAATTTGGAAAAGTCCTTCGCGCCCGCGCCCTTCTCCAGCACCTCCACCCGGGCCAGCTGCTCGCTCAGCAGGTCGCGGAACTGCTCCACCGCCGCGTCGATGTATCGCTTCATGTCAGATTCCTCCTTCACGGGTGTAGGCCAGCAGTCCGCCCGCGCGGAGCATGGCGCGCTGGCGCTCGGTGAGATTACAGATCAGGGCGATGTCCTCGCCGGTGGTCTCGTCCCTCAGGGTGACGCTGCCGTTTTCCATTCCGGCAAATACGCCCTTCAGGGAGAGCATGTCGCCCTGGTTCAGGCGTTCGTAGTCGTCGGGGTTTGCAAAGGTCAGCGGCAGGATGCCCGCGTTGATGAGGTTCGCCACATGGATGCGGGCGAAGCTCTTGGCCACCACCGCGCGCACGCCCAGGTACAGCGGAACCAGCGCGGCGTGCTCGCGGGATGAGCCCTGGCCGTAGTTCGCGCCGCCCACGATGATGCTCTGCCCGGCCTCGATGGCCCGCTGCGGGAAGTCCGCGTCGCACACGCCGAAGCAGAACTTCGAGAGGTACGGGATGTTCGAGCGATAGGGCAGGATCTTCGCACCGGCGGGCATGATGTGGTCGGTGGTGATGTTGTCGCCCACCTTCAGCGTAAGCTGCGCCGTGAGTTCGTCCTCCACGGGCCTGCACGCCGGGAAGGGCTTGATGTTCGGGCCGCGCACGACCTCCACCTGAGCCGCTTCCTCGGGGGATGCGGGAGCCAGCACGGCGCTGTCGTCCAGCGTGAAGCGCTCCGGCAGGGTCACATTCAGCGCGCCGCCCAGCGTGCGGGGGTCGGTGATCACGCCCGTGAGCGCCGATGCCGCCGCGGTCTCCGGGGAGACCAGATGCACCCGCGCGTCGGCGGTGCCGCTGCGGCCCTCGAAGTTGCGGTTGAAGGTGCGCAGGGACACGCCCGCCGAGTTCGGCGAGAAGCCCATGCCGATGCAGGGGCCGCAGGCGCACTCCAGCACCCGCGCGCCGCTCTGGAGGATGTTGCTCAGCGCGCCGCACTCCGAGAGCATGCGCAGCACCTGCTTGGAGCCGGGCGAGATGGACAGGCTGACCTCCGGAGAAATCTGCCTGCCCTTCAGGATGGCGGCCACCTTCAGCATGTCCAGCAGCGAGGAGTTGGTGCAGGAGCCGATGCACACCTGATCCACCTTCGTGCCCGCGATCTCGCGCACGGGCACCACGTTGTCCGGGCTGTGGGGACAGGCGATCAGCGGCTCGAGGGCGCTGAGATCGATGTCGATGATCTTATCATATTCTGCGTCGGGGTCGCTCTCCATCGGCACGTAATCCGCGCCGCGTCCCTGGGCCTCCAGGAACGCGCGTGTCACTTCATCCGAGGGGAAGATGGAGGTCGTCGCGCCCAGCTCCGCGCCCATATTGGTGATGGTGGCGCGCTCCGGCACGCTGAGGGTGCTTACGCCCTCGCCGCCCCACTCGATGATCGCGCCCACGCCGCCCTTGACGGACAGGATGCGCAAAATCTCCAGGCTCACGTCCTTGGCGGTGACGTAGGGCTGAAGTTTTCCGGTCAGGTTGACCTTGAACAGCTTCGGCATGGCGATGTGATACGCGCCGCCGCCCATGGCCACGGCCACGTCCATGCCGCCCGCGCCGAAGGCCAGCATGCCCAGGCCGCCGCCGGTGGGGGTGTGGCTGTCGGAGCCGATCAGCGTCTTTCCGGGAACGCCGAAGCGCTCCAGGTGCACCTGATGGCAGATGCCGTTGCCCGGGCGGGAGAACCACACGCCGTACTTTTTCGCCACGGACTGGATGTAGCGGTGGTCGTCGGCATTCTCAAAGCCGCACTGCAGGGTGTTGTGATCGATGTAGGCCACGCTGCGCTCGGTGCGCACCCGGTCCACGCCCATGGTCTCAAACTCCAGATAGGCCATGGTGCCGGTGGCGTCCTGCGTCAGGGTCTGATCGATGCGAAGGGCGATTTCGCTGCCGGGGGTCATCTCCCCCTCCAGCAGATGCGCGCGTATGATCTTCTGTGCGATGCTCAGTCCCATAACTCACAACTCCTTTTCGATGATGGTCTGCATGGCGTTGCCGATGTGCTCGTTCATCAGCCGCTCGGCAAGATCCGCGTCCTTCGCGGCGATGGCCTCGTAGATGGCCCGGTGCTCCCTGACGGAGGTCTCCGCGCGGCCACTCTGCTCGATGGACAGCCTGCGGAACTTCTGCACCTTCTTGTGCAGCGGGGCCAACGTGTCGCAGAGGATGGCGCTGCCGCAATTCTGGTAGATCAGCTCGTGGAAGCGGGAATCCATGGCCTTGATGTGGTCGGGGTCGCTCTTGTTGAGGTAGAACTCCTGGAACTCCACGGCCTCGCGCAGCTGACGCAGGCTGTCGTCGGTCAGATTGTCGATGAAGCCCCGCACCGCCAGACCCTCGATGCGCAGGCGGATGGCGCACATGTCCTCGAAGTCCTTGCGCACCACGCCCAGCACCACCGTGCCCCGGGGGCTGTCCTCGATCAGGTGCTCCTGCGAAAGCCTGCGCAGCGCCTCGCGCACCGGCGTGCGGCTCACGCCCAGCTCGGCGCACAGCTGCAGCTCCGTGACCACCTCGCCGCGCTGGTACTTTCCGCTGAGAATCTCGGCCTCCAGGCGCTCAAACACCTGATCGGCCAGGGAAACGGTCTTGTATTCTACGCGCATGTTCTCTTCCTCCTCACAGTCTGCGGTAGCGCCCGAAGGACAGCTCCTCGATCTTGGTCTCCAGCTCCATCGTGCTCAGGGAGGTCTGGCGACCGTCGGCGTACTGCTCGTCGATCCACTTCTTGACCTCCGCCACCAGCGGATTGTGCTTGTCCAGCCGCTCGGATTCGGTCAGCTGGTAGTTCTCGTTGATCCAGTAGGCGATGCCCGCAAGGCCGCTGTTCTGCCCGATCATCACCGACTGCCTGCGGCCCAGCAGCTTCTCCGTATCGAAGATGTTGTAGATCTCCGCGTCCTTCAGCAGGCCGTCCGCGTGGATGCCCGCGCGGGTCACGTTGAAGTTGCGCCCCACGAAGGGGGTCATCACCGGGATGTCGTAACCGATCTCCTTATGGAAGTACTCGGCGATCTCCGTGATCACGGTGGTGTCCATGCCGTCCAGCGAACCGCGCAGCGAGGCGTACTCCATCACCATGGCCTCCAGCGGAATGTTGCCCGTGCGCTCGCCGATGCCCAGCAGCGAGCAGTTCACCGCGGACGCGCCGTAGAGCCAGGCCGCCGAGGCGTTGGCCACGGCCTTGTAGAAGTCGTTGTGGCCATGCCACTCCAGCATCTCGCTGGGCACGTCGGCGTACTGCTGCAGGCCGTAGATGATGCCCGGCACGCTGCGGGGCAGCGCCACCTCGCTGTACGGCACGCCGTAGCCCATGGTGTCGCAGGCGCGAATCTTGATGGGGATGCCCGCGTCCACGCTCATCTTCTGAAGCTCGTTGACGAAGGGCACCACGAAGCCGTAGAAGTCCGCGCGGGTGATGTCCTCCAGATGGCAGCGGGGCATCACACCCGCCTCGAAGGCGTCCGCCACGGTGGCGAGGTAGTAATCCATGGTCTGCTTTCGGGTCATCTTCATCTTCTTGAAGATGTGATAGTCGCTGCACGAAACCAGAATGCCCGTCTCCTTGATGCCCAGATCCCGCACCAGCTTGAAATCGTCCCGGCTGGCCCGGATCCAGGTGGTGATCTCCGGGAACCTCAGCCCCAGCTCCTGGCACTTGCGAATCGCCTCGCGATCCTTCTTGCTGTAGACGAAGAACTCCGTCTGGCGGATGATGCCGTAGGGACCGCTGAGCCGGGAGAGCAGCTTGTAGAGCTCCACGATCTGCGTAACACTGTACGGCTCCACCGACTGCTGGCCGTCTCGGAAGGAGGTGTCCGTGATCCAGATGTTCTCCGGCATGCCCATGGGCACCCTGCGGTGGTTGAAGGGAATGCGCGGCACCGCGTCGTAGGGATAAATATCGCGGTACAGGTTCGGATCGGGGATGTCCTGGAGGGAATATTTATAGCTCTTCTGCTCCAGAAGGTTGGTTTTATCGGAGATTTCCAGCATCTGGCGTCACCTCGTATCGGAAAGTTTGTATTATTGTATACAATTATACAAGTCTTGTCAAGCTGTTCCTGCCGAATTTCCGCTTTCGCCACTTTTCGCCGCCGGGATTCGGCGGATTGCACAGCAATATTGGCAAAAGAATACCGGCAATCGCCTTAATTGCCGGTGTCAGTGAGGGAATTGCTTACCTATTAAAAAACCCACGGGTTGACGGAAGGTCAACTCGCGGGTTTTATCATGTCCTGGGCTTACAGCAGGGTTTGGAACTGTTCCATGATGCTCTCCTCGGTCTCGTCGTCGCGAAGCTGGCGGGCGAAGAGGAGGA